>CAJUDN010000075.1 GCA_910585355.1 uncultured Lachnospiraceae bacterium | reverse complement strand
TTTTTTTTTTCAAGCAGAAGACGGCATACGAGATAGCTTCAGGTGACTGGAGTTAGACGTGTGCTCTTCCGATCTATGTGTATGAAAAGATGAGCACTTTTGAGGACATCCAGGTGGAGTCTTATGTGGACTACGAGGCGGAGAGGGGCAAAGGAGAATGAAGGCTTTGATGATTGCATTTTCCATATATTCCAGGATTCCCATGCCTGCTTTTTTGTGGGAGGAAAAGGACAGAAAGCGGGCTATGTATTTTTTTCCGCTTGTCGGAGCCGTGGTGGGAGTCCTGTTTTATGGCGCCTTCTGGTTTTTGGAATATAAAGGAGCGGGAACGGTTTTTTCGGCGGCCGTCCTCACAGCCATTCCTTTCTTCGTGACGGGAGGGATCCATATGGACGGGTTTTTAGACACCTGCGATGCTAGGGCTTCCTTTGGGGACAGGGAGAAGAAGTTAGAGATTCTTAAGGATCCCCACACGGGCGCCTTTGGGGTGATTCTGGGAATCCTTTATGTTCTGTTTTATTTTTCCGCCTGCACCGAGCTTACTGAACCCATGGCCGGGGCGGCGGCGGCTGGTTTTATTTTATCTAGGGCGTTAAGCGGCTTTGGTGCGGCGGCCTTCCCGGAGGCCAGGGCCCATGGGATGTTATCAGACTTTATGAAGGACGTCCATAAGAAGCAGGTAGCTGTGGTCATGGCTGTCTTTGGGGCGTTCGCCGCCTGTCTGATGGTGTGGCTTGGAGGCAGGTACGGGCTTTTAGCTGTTATTTCCTCTGCGGCTGTGTTTTTTTATTACCGCCGCATGGTTTTTTTTGAATTCGGGGGCGTGACCGGAGACCTGGCCGGATATTTTCTACAGTTATGTGAGCTTTTCCTTGTACTGTCCATGGTGATTGGGGGGTATTTCCTGTGAAAATATTGTTTTTGCGTCATGGGGAGACGAAGGGAAACCGGGAGAAGCGGTATGTGGGGCAAAGAAGCGATGAGGGGCTCACGGATAAGACCAAAGAGCAGCTTTGGATGGCAGCTTCGGGGCGGATGGAGGAAATTTACATCCGGTGCCGGGAAATTTCAAAAATCATCACAAGCCCCATGGCGCGGTGCGTGGAGACGGCAGATCTTTTGTTTCCTCAGGAGAAATTTCTGGAAGTGCCCCGGATTTTAGAGGAGGCTCTTACGGAGTGTGATTTCGGACAATTTGAATATAAGAACTATATGGAGCTTAAGGGCGACCCGCAGTACCAGAGATTTTTAGATTCCGGCGGAATGGACGGGTTTCCCGGAGGAGAGCGGATTTTGGATTTTAAAAGGCGGTGCGCGGGCGCCGTGGGAGAGCTTGTGAGAGAGGAGCTTCATGCCCGGCCGGGGTGCCGGGAAGGGGAGAACCTTGTTTTTGTGGTCCACGGAGGGGTCATCATGGCGGTCATGGAGGCTTTCGCAAGGCCTGCCCGCGGATATTTTTCCTGGCAGGTAAAAAACGGGGCCGGATATCTTTGCCGCGTGAAAGAGAATCCGGTAACCGTTCGGGAGGCATCTGAGCCGTTACAGAATCCGGCGGTTTCTTTTGGCTTTGAACTGACGGAGGTTGCAGAAATTTCCGTTTTATAGTATACTTGTCTGAAAAGAGGTAACAGGGCGGAGAAAAACTTTTACTGTTCCCATGTTCTCTGTGAACATAACAATAGCTTCCCTGTTACAAAAAGAGAGGAAGAGGACGAAGATGGTAATATATTTGTGTTTGATTATGAGTGTTTGTTTCCTGGCCTACGGCGCTCTGATCGTCAGCGGATTTGTAACGCCCCTGCGGTCTAAAATTATGGTGGATATTGAAAACAGAAAGCAGTGGTGTAAAGCGGAAGGGGTCATCCGCCTTCTCTGGGGACTGGATATGGCCCTTTTAGCCATGTATCTTCACGGCAGTTTTCTTCCCACGGTCTGCCTGGTCTGCTTTGTGTGCCTGACCCTCTATATCATTGCCATTACTTATAAAAATAACCTGAAATATATGAAATGATATGAGTAAGAAGCCGCTTTTCGAAGAAAAATGAACGGATTACAAATGCTTTGAGAACTGCAAGAGCACGGCAGTGCAAAGCAATCCGGTTTCGTAACTTGAAATTACAATGCGGTGCAGCAGTTCAGATAACCCTTGAACTGTTACGGCATACGGTCATTTAGAATCGCCAAGGCGATGGGGCGTATGCCCGCGATCACTACGTTTTCTTATAGTCGGCGCGGTGGACGCGCAGACCTGTCTGAACTGTTGCAATGCGGTATCATAATAATCGTGAAATAGGGGAACTATGGTAGACAGAATATTACCGGCTGCCGTTCTGCTGTCTGGTTTTTTGCTGGATCAGGTGTTTGGAGATCCGCAGTTTCCGTATCATCCGGTCCGTCTCATCGGCCGCCTGATTCAGTGGCTGGAAAGAGGAATCAGGAGAATATGCGGACAAAAGGAACGGCTGCTCCTTTTAGGAGGCGTGGTGCTGACTGTGATGGTAAGCGGAATCACAGTCTTTTTTTCCTGGGGGATCCTGGCGCTGTGCCGGATGGCGTCTCCCGGGCTTTTTTATGTTGCATCGGCCTTTTCCTGTTATCAGCTTCTGGCTGTGAAGTCCTTAAAAACCGAGAGCATGAAGGTGCATGATCCCTTATGTAAAGGCGATCTTTCTGGGGCAAGGAAGGCCGTATCCATGATTGTGGGACGTGACACAGAACGGCTGGATTCGGAGGGAATCATAAAAGCGGCGGTGGAGACCGTGGCGGAAAATACTTCCGACGGGGTAGTGGCGCCTCTTTTTTATATGGCCGTCGGCGGTCCGGTTTTGGGATGGTTTTATAAAGCGGTCAATACCATGGATTCCATGGTGGGATATAAAAATGAGCGGTATCTGTATTTCGGGCGGGCGGCGGCCAGGCTGGATGATGCGTTAAATTTCATTCCCTCCAGGCTGTCGGCGCTTTTTATGATCTGCGCCGCCTTCTTTCTCGGTATGGACTGGAAGCATGCCTGGACCATATGGAGAAGAGACCGTCTGAATCATAAGAGCCCCAACTCGGCCCAGACAGAGTCTGTCTGTGCAGGAGCGCTCGGGATACAGCTTGCAGGCGATGCCTGGTATTTTGGAACTTTATATAAGAAAAAGACCATTGGGGATGATTTAAGGCCGGTGGAGCCGGAGGATATTAAAAGAGCTGACAGGCTTTTATACGGGACCGCCTTTGTGGCTTTAACGGCCTTTCTGGCGCTGCAGGCGGTTCTGGCGTTTGTCTGGTGAAAGAGATATCTGGAGGGAAAATTTGTGGCGAAAGTAATTATGATTCAGGGGACCATGTCCAATGCGGGAAAAAGCTTTCTGACAGCCGGTCTCTGCCGGATTTTTAAGGAGGATGGATACTCAGCCGCCCCCTTCAAATCCCAGAACATGGCATTAAACTCCTACATTACGGAGGACGGCCTGGAAATGGGAAGGGCCCAGGTGATGCAGGCGGAGGCAGCCGGGATTTCGCCGGAGGCGGCAATGAATCCTATTCTTTTAAAGCCCACCTCTCATATGGGTTCCCAGCTCATTGTGAACGGCAGGGTGCGCGGAAATTATCAGGCGATGGAATACTTTAAGATGAAAAAAAGTCTGATACCCGATGTGAAAAAGGCATACGAAAGTCTGGCAGGCCGGTTTGACATCATTGTGGTGGAGGGCGCGGGAAGCCCGGCGGAGATTAATTTAAGGGAAAATGATATTGTGAACATGGGCCTGGCGGAGCTCATTGACGCTCCGGTGATTCTAACAGGAGACATTGACCGGGGCGGCGTGTTCGCACAGCTTTACGGGACTGTGGCTCTTTTAGAGGAAAAGGAGCGCAGACGGATAAAGGCGTTTGTAATCAATAAATTTCGGGGGGATAAGGAAATTTTGAAACCGGGGCTTTCCATGCTGTATGACAAGTGCCGCATTCCCGTGGCCGGAGTCGTCCCCTATATGGACGTGGATCTCGACGACGAGGACAGCCTTTCTGCCAGGTTAAAGACGGGAAGGGGAGGGGATCTTGACAAAAAAGGACGAAAGGCCTTTGCCAGGATTGCGGTCATAAAGCTTCCGAGAATTTCCAACTTCACGGATTTTAATGCGCTGGAGCGGCTGCCCGGAGTGGTCCTTTCCTATGTGACAAAGAAGGAGGAACTGTCCGATGCAGATGTCATTGTGATTCCCGGAACCAAAAATACCATGGGTGATTTCAAGTGGCTGAAGCAAAACGGACTGGAGGCTGCCGTGGTACAAAAAGCCAGAGAAGGCGTTTTGATATTCGGAATCTGCGGAGGCTTCCAGATTCTCGGAGAAAGACTGGAAGACCCTTATGGTGTGGAAGAAGGGGGAGCCATGGACGGCATGGGACTTCTTCCGGTCTGTACGGTTTTTGAGGCAACAAAGACCAGGACCCGGGTATCCGGAAAGACAAAGGCGTTTGGCGGCGCCGGATTCGAAGGGTATGAAATCCATATGGGGGAGACAAAAAGGACGGGAGGAACCATGTTTTCAGAGTTCCTTAATAAAGAGGAAAAGGAAGACGGCTGCATTTTTGGAAACGTGTACGGAACCTATGTTCACGGAATCTTTGATTCAGAAGAGATGCAGGAGGCGTTCTGGACCTTTTTGGCAAAGAGAAAAAAGATTCCGGCTTCCGAATTCTATGACAGGGACCAGGAAGAGTTTCTGACATTCCGCTATAAAGAAAAGCAGTATCAGAAGCTGGCGGAAATTTTAAGAAAAAATCTGGATCTGGACATGATATATCGGATTTTACGATGAAAGTGTTGCACGGCAGCCATGGTGAATGCAAGCTTGCTTGCAATGAACCATGGATATCGGGCAACCAAGCCGGTATGAGTAAGTAGGCCGACAGGCCGAATTACGAATACCGGCGGCGATTGCGGGAGGGCAAAGCCCGGAGCAATCGACTTTCATGCATGGAGATGCCTGCGTGAGCAGGCATTTCCGTACTAAAAAAGTCCCGGCCGGCAGCCGTGAATGAGCCATGCTTGCATGAGCGAATGGACGGATATCGGGCAACCAAGCCGGTATGAGTAAGTAGGCCGACAGGCCGAATTACGAATACCGGCGGCGATTGCGGGAGTGCGAAGCACGGACATAAACGACAAAAGGAGGCGCAAGGCATGGACTGGACGGAAAGCTTAAGAGAGAAGACGGGAATTTCTTTTCTCACCACGGAGCCTGCCAAGATCGAAAAGGCCAGTTTTGATATTATAAAAAAAGAGCTGGGGGAAGAATTCCTGAAAACGTTTCCGGAGAATCAGCTCCCCGTGCTTTGCAGGGTGATTCATACAACAGCGGATTTTTCTTATAAACAATCTCTGTATTTTTCCCCAGGCGTTATGGAAGCGGCGGCTGAGGCCATAGAGAGCGGCGTTCCCATTATCACAGACACTGCCATGGCGGCTTCCGGAATCAACAAAAGGGAAGCTTCCGTCCATGGAATCGCTGTTCACTGTTTCATTGGCGATGAGGACGTGAAAAAAGGGGCGGAGGCAGAAAAAATGACCCGGTCGGCTGTCAGCGTTGAAAAAGCGGCAAGGCTGTACCCGGACTGCATCTATGCTGTCGGTAATGCGCCCACGGCCCTTATACGGTTATATGAATTGATTCAGGAGAAAAAAATATGTCCCAGGCTCATCATAGGAGCCCCGGTGGGCTTTGTGAATGTGGTGGAGGCGAAGGAGCTGATTCTCAAAGCGGCAACACCCTGCATTGTGGCTAGGGGAAGGAAGGGCGGAAGCAATGTGGCGGCGGCTATCTGCAACGCTCTGTTATATCAGGCCCGGAAAGAGGAGAGAAGATTATGATTACGATTTTTAATTCCAGAACCGTTTATTTGGGAAATGACATGAAAAGGTTTGGGGAAATCCGCGACTGCCTGGATGCCGCCGGAATCCAATACAAATATAAGGTGAAGAACCGGATGTCAGACTGGTCTGACCGGACAACTCTCCGGGGGCGTTTGGGAAGCGCAGGAAATCCGGCTGAGCTTGCATATATGTACGAGATTCTGGTACATAAAAATGATTATGAAAGGGCTCTCAGGACAATTCGTTAAGGAGGGGAACGGGATGTATTTTGTGGCTGGGCTGGCGGCCTTCGCCGCCGGAATTTTTTGCCTTTTTTTTACGAAAAAAACAGCCGGACTTCGATTTTCAGGGGTTCTGCTGATTTTTTTGGGAGTCATGATTTTCTGGTTTGGGGAGTATGGCGCGGCGCTGTTGTAGAAGCCAAAGACACTTTGACGGATGTCAGGAAGGGAGATGGAGACAGCATTCCTTCGGGTGAGATTCTGTCGAAAGAACGGATTATGAAATATTATGAAGCCATAAACCATCAATATGGCATAGAAACGGAAGTGGGGATTAAGACTTATATTGGTGATATGCCGAACAGGGCATCGTGAAAGAAGACAATGCCCGCAGCGGACGACGGAATGAACTGAAAAATAAGTTTCTGCAAAAGAGATGAAGAATGGAGAATACGCAATCCGGCGGCAGGGGCTTACGGTCGGCGTCTCTGGGGATGAGGCAACGCATATCCGTCATCTCATCCCTCGTTTCGTACGGTCTGTTTCCCCACAGCCCCGTGACATTCCATATGCGGTTTCGTTTACAGGGCATCTATGATCAGCAGAATCTTCTCTCCACGCGGAAACTTTTCCTTAATTCACCTCTTTTAAGTCAAGCTTCGGCGAGGCCACCAGGGAGTAATTGGTGTGATACACCACAAACCCGGGGGCGGCGCCGGGGACCTTTTTTAAGGTTTTTCTCTGTACATAGTCTATTTCCACTTTATCATTTTCCCTGCCTTTGGAGTAGTAGGCGGCCAGGGCTCCGGCCTCCTCAAAGGTTCGGTCCGTAAGCTCCCTTCCATCGGCTTTTACGATTACATGGGAGCCGGGGATTCCCTTGGCGTGAAACCACCAGTCGCCACCGCCTGCGAGTTTAAAGGTCAGCTCCTCGTTCTGGTAGTTGTTTTTTCCCACATAAATATGAAAACCGTCGGAGGAGAGATAGTGATAGGGCTTACTGGTAATCTTTGGTTTCTTTCCGCCTGTGTAATGGCGTTTGATATAGCCGTACTCCACCAGCTCTTCTTTTATCTGCACCAGATCGTCCTCGAGTCTTGCAATATCCAGAGAGGTGGCAATGGATTCCAGATGGAGAAGCTCTGCCTCAGTCTGTGCAAGCTGCTCTGTTACGGCCTCGAAGGTCCGTTTCTGCTTATTATATTTATCAAAAAATTTCTGTGCATTTTCCCGGGCGGTCAGAGTGGGATCCAGGGGGATGGTGATTTCTGAATTGTCATAATAATTGAGACACTGAAAGCTCTTTTCCCCGCCAGAGAGACCATATGCGTAAGTGTTTAAGAGCTCTCCGTATATTCTGAATTTTTCCCGTTTTTCCGTATCTTTCAACTGCTTTTTCTGAAGGTCCAGCTTCCGGGATGTCCGCTCCAGGGCTGTGGTTACAATCTTTCTTAAATCTGTGGACTTCTGGTGAATTCTGGACAGGGTATTCTTTTCGGCATAATACCGCTCCAAAAGCTGACTGATGGTGGGATAGTCCACGAGACGATAGCCGCTTCCCTCATACATGGTAAGGGGAACGGAAGAAAACTCCACAGGCTTTTCTCCCTGGTAAATGATATTGGGGGAGAAATTCCCTTCCCGCACATCGTCCATTATCCAGTTTAGCGCGTGGTAGAGATGGGTAAGTTCTGAATCAGAGTATTCCCTGGCGGAAATATCTCCGTCCACGGAAGCCAGATGGCAGATCTGGGCGGCGGCCACAGGACTTAAGCCCGTTAGGTTCATATACAGCGCCCTGGAAAGGGGCTGGGGAGTGGCGCCGATTCTTTCTTTGAATTCCTCCTGGGAAATCTCCAGAGGATTTTTCTTTTCATCGGAGTGGGGGATAAAGTAGGCCCGGCCCGGAAGAACTTCCCGCACAGAGCTTACCTGGGCGGAAATGTGTTTGATACTGTCTAAGATCATGTCATTTTCATCGCAGAAAATAATGTTGCTGTGCTTTCCCATCAGCTCAATCAGAATAAATTTCCGTCTCAGATCGCCCATTTCGTCCAGGTGCTCCACTTCCATACGGATGACACGCTCCATCCCGGGCTGAGTTATGGAAACGATCCGGCCGTTGGCGATGTGCTTTCGTAAAAGCATACAGAAGTTGGGAGCCGTCATGGGGCTTTGCTTATTGATTTCCGTAAAATAGATAAGGGGGAGACTTGCGTTGGCCGAAATTAAAAGCTTAAAGTTTTCCCGGTTCCCCTTTATGGTTAATAAAAGCTCATCTTTTTCCGGCTGAGCGATTTTAGAAATCCGGCCGGAGAGAATTTTTTGGTTTAAATCATGTACCAGATTGGCGATTACAATTCCGTCAAATGCCATGATGTGTCAGTTCCTTTCTTAAAATGTAAGTGCTCCTGCCAGAATGCTCTGTTCCGTGAAAGCAGAGCCCTGTTCCTTAAAGTTCCAGGTCCGCATGGGGGGAACATAAATTGGTGGGAATGTGGTGATCTGTCCGGCGGCGTCCGGCAGGCGTCAGGGAAATTTAAGGAAGACTGTAAAACAAAGAGCTTTTCGACAGCGGCCGTGAAGCTGCCTTCCTTTAAGACAGTCAGTATATAGCATGTGCTTTTTGCTCATCTCATACTCTCCCTGCCATGTGCATCGTCTGTTTCCTATGGTAGCATAAATGTCCGGGAAACTCAAGAAGCAGGAGGGAATAAGGGGTCAATCATTGAAAATGGCTGCCCAAAATACATCATAAAAAAAGGCGGCATTGATTTCGTAATCTCTAAAAGTTACGCCCACAGAGGAAGGCTCTATATTCTTGATAGGAGAGGCAGAGCGTGTTTTGATATTTTCTATCAGGTCGTTATCTGCATTCTTAGATACCATTGCTGTTTTTTTCGCCGTATGGAACATCGCCTTTGTATATTGAATGATTGACTGATCTTAAATTATTTGCATACATTACAAGACAGATAATCGCTAAAACAGTTTCAACAACCGGCTGCGTGGCGATCACACCGTTTCATTGCCACAAATTATTTAGGAGTATCACTATTGGAACAAACAAGACGACATTCCTCATAATTGTAATGAACAAAGATTTTACCGCTGCGCCTAGAGTGTGTCTGAAAATTAACAGTTTCTAGTCAATATGCCGAAAACTGACAAAATAGTGCTGTAGTCGGCCCGTTATATCGCTTTTAAACACATGCTCACCCGGGTTTTACGAGCATTTTTATACTATTTCTCGCTAGATTTTGTGCATTTTTTAATTTTCAGACACGCTCTAGTGTTCCATCCAGACAGAAAGTGAAGCTGTGGACTGTCTGATGCGTGACAGTGCTAGGCAAAATTTCGACGGCGATGTGGGGCCATCGACTAGAAATTTTAACGACGCAATGGTACGTGACAGGCAGTTCACAACTACGATTTCTGTCTGGATGGAGCACTAATGCCTGAAAGCAACTTGTTACCATATTAATAATGCCGAGAATTGGCGCTGATAAGCCTAAAATACTGATCATTCCAGATCTTCAGAATTGGCCACCGGAAGATTCCAGTCGTATTTTCTTGCCAGAATCCGAATCACCAGGACAACCAGAGAACTTAGAAGCATGGATGTATCCCGGCTGGCTATGGGAAGGAGATTGATGTAGGTGATTGCGCCTGCAATGGACGCGCAGGCATAGACATGCTTTCTGAGAACAATGGGAGTCTGCCCCAGCAGAATGTCACGTAAAATCCCTCCGCCCACCCCTGTGATTACACCCAGGAAGACGCAGAACAGGGTATAGCCGCCAAATCCGGCGGTGATGGCGGTATTGATGCCGGTGGCAGTGAAAATGCCGAGTCCCAGAGCATCGGACAGGTTCATAATATCATCATATTCTCTGGATTGAAGGTGCAGATAATGACTCCACCGCATCTTGACCATGATAAAGAGGCAGGTGTTTATCCAGAAGGCAATGATGGCGTTGAAGGGATTTAAAAACAGGCTGGGAGGAATCTGGCCGATGATGATGTCGCGGAGAATGCCTCCGCCCACGGCAGTGGTGATACCCAGTACCACAACGCCAAGGTAGTCCAGCCGCCGCTGCATGGCAATCATGGAACCGGAACATGTAAAGGCAATCGTTCCGACAAATTCCATGGCCAGGTAAATGGAATTCTCAAAGATCATAATGTGAGGGACTCCTTTTTATGTTTTTAGCAAATTATGCCACGCAATTCATTCCGGGTAAAGAAGAAAAAAACTATAAAAGACGGGAAGAAATTGTCTTCCCGTCAATACCATGTAAATCTTTAGGATATTTTTGTTCCGCCTCTTCCCGCTAACGCCTCTTTGGCTTTTTCCATGGAGGTGATAATGGCATGGCGGTTTCTTCCGGAATTGATAAAATCTACGGAGGCCTCAATTTTTGGAAGCATGGAACCCACTGAGAATTGTCCCGCGGCGGCATAGCGCTCTGCATCGGCGACTGTCAGGCGGTCCAGAAGAATTTCCCGGTCAGAGCCATAGTTTAAAATCACATTTTCCACTCCAGTGAGGAACATGAGCACATCGGCATCCAACTCCTTTGCCAGAAGCCCGGCAGCGCGGTCCTTTTCAATAACGGCGCTGGCGCCCTTTAAGCGGCTTCCCTGTTCCATTACAGGAATTCCACCGCCGCCTGCCGCAATCACGAGCTGGTCCGCATCCATAAGAGCTTTGATGGCATCAATTTCCACAATGGCCACCGGCTTCGGCGCCGCCACAATCCGGCGGTATCCGGCGTCAGTTTTTACAGTGAAGTTGCCCTTTTCCTCCTCTGCCTTTGCTTCCTCGGCCGTCATAATACGTCCGATGACTTTTAACGGCGTATAGGAGGATTCGTCATAGGGATTCACAGTCACCTGGGTTAAAATTGTTGATACGGGTTTATAGATTCCCCGTTTAATTAATTCCGTCCGAAGGGCGTTTTGCAAATCATAGCCGATGTAGCCCTGGCTCATGGCAGAACAGACGGACATAGGGGCAGCCGTATATTCTGTATGGTCCTTCGCCAGTTCGTTTAAAGCGGTGTGAATCATGCCCAGCTGGGGCGTATTGCCGTGGGTGATTGCCACCTGCCAGCCGTCCTGGATGAAATCCGCAATAGTTTTAGCGGTCTTTGCAACGGCGGCCTTCTGTTCCGGAAGGCTGGTACCCAGGGCGTCATGGCCCAGGGCCAGAACAAGTCGTTTTTTTGCCATGTATCTTACCTCATTCCACTTTCATGTATAATAGTTACTATTCACGGGAAGGGGCATCTTCTTGCCCGCGTACCGCGGACTAGAGCGTGTCTGAAAATTCATTCCCGTCATCTGCACGCCCCACTTCGTGGGAGATTTGGCCCAAATTCACTTAACGTAGCCCACTACGCCGCGTTCATTTGGGCCAAATCTCCCACGAAGTGGAACGCACAGCTACCAGAAAGCAATTTTCAGACACACTCTAGAGTGTGTCTGAAAATTAACAGTTTCTAGTCAAAAT
>CAJUDN010000074.1 GCA_910585355.1 uncultured Lachnospiraceae bacterium | reverse complement strand
CAGAAAACAGCTCTCCAACGCGGCCCCTTCCTCCGACTCTGGTCCGGTGGAGCTGACGGTCTGGGGTGCGGCTGAGGACGAAGAGCTGCTAAGCCAGATCTTAGGCGAATTTCAGGAAAAATACCGTGGCGAAGCCGACTTACGGATTACATATGAGCCCCAGAGCGAAAGCCACTGTACCGATGCGCTGATGGCTGATCTGGAAAATGGTGCTGACGTTTTTGCATTTGCGGATGACCAGCTGAACACACTGGTGGCATCAGGGGCCCTGGAACCTGTAGAAAACGCGGAATCCCTGCGGGCAGCGAATCTTCCGGAAGCTGTCTCCGCAGCCTGTGTCAACGACATCCTGTACGCCTATCCCCTGACTGCGGATAACGGATATTTTCTATATTATAATAAAGAATATTTCTCTCCGGAAGACATCCTCTCCTGGGACAGGATGTTGGACATTGCCGGGGATGCGGACAGGAAAATTTTCATGGAATGGTCTTCCGGATGGTACGTGTACGCCCTGTTCGGAAATACCGGCCTCACCTTGGGGCTGAACGATGACGGCATTACAAATTACTGTACCTGGAACGATGCGGAAGGCGCCATCAAGGGAACCGACGTGGCAAAAGCCATGACGGTTATGGCCGGACACCCGGGGTTTTTGAGCACAGACGACGCCGGTTTTGTGGAGGGAGTCAAAAACGGCTCTATCATAGCCGGAATCAGCGGCGTCTGGAACGCAGTAACCGTGGAAGAGGCCTGGGGCGATGCCTTCGGAGCCGCAAAACTGCCTTCCTATGCCTGCGCGGGACGGCAGGTTCAGATGGCGTCCTTTTCCGGCTACAAACTCATCGGCGTGAATGCGTATTCCTTGCACAGGGACTGGGCCGCCAGGCTTGCCGAATGGATTACCAGTGAGGAAAATCAGGAACTGCGCTTTGAAATGCGGGGCCAGGGGCCTTCCAATAAAAAGGCGGCCGCTTCTGAGGAGGTTCAGTCTTCCCCTGCCATTGCGGCGCTTCTGGAGCAGTCGGAGTACTCCTGCCTGCAGCGCATCGGCGGAAACTTTTGGGAACCGGTCACCGACTTTACCACGGAGATCCTGGCGGGAAACCCTTCGGGGAAAAGCCTTCAGGAGCTGCTGGACTCTATGGTTACGGGTATTATTGCGCCGTGACCGAGTCTCACCTTCTATCTGTGTGCAATTTACGCGATACTGGCTGCTGGTTTCACAGCATGTCTGCCCCCTATGGTGTTCATGTGCAGTTTCCGCTGCCTCAGTCATTGCGTTTGATATTGCGTTCTAATTTCACCAAAAAACAGTGAACTCTTGGAACGGTATAGATATGTCAATTTACAGTTAAATAAGGAGTGCTGTCCAACATGAAAAATATCAGCTTAAAACACCGCCTGATCCTCCCCATTGCCCTGCTGGGCATCGTGGCGCTGCTGTCCAACATTCTATCCATCCTCAATATCCGCAACGTAAACGCAAGCGCCTCCAACATCGCGGACAACTATATGGAGGGCAAGGAGCGGCTGGCCGAAATCTGCCAGGACTCCATGGAAATCCACAAGATGGCTTTAAGCCACATTATCGCCACGGATTATAATACCATGATTCTTCTGGTTCAGCAAATCAAGGAAGAGGAATCGCTTCTGGACAACAGGCTCTCGGAGTACGAGGATTTTGTAATACAGGAGGACAGGGCACAGTATGAATCTCTTCTGAACAATTATGCCGAATTCAAGCACACCCTTGTCCACCTGGTATGCGCCAGCGCAAGCCACAAGACCCAGGACGCCTATGCCCTGGCCAATGGCGACGTTGCGGAGTACGCCGATGCCATGAGAGCGGATATTGATGCCCTGAACGCATCCTTCAACGCCCAGACCAGGGAGGCCAGATCCCACCTCACTGCGGTATACCTGGTCTCCCTGGCGGTGGGCATTACGGCCGCCCTTGTCTGTATCCTTCTGGTATTGGCTGATTTCCGGCTGATTTCTGTTTACGTCGTGATCCCCATCAAAAATATACTGAAGACAATCCAGGAAAGCTCGGGACGGATCAACAGTATGACGGGGGAAGTGCTGAAGAAAACCCATGCCTCCCGGAAAAGCGCCGCAGGCCTTTCCGCCCTGGCGGGACAGCTTTCCACCGCATTCCAGGAGGTTGCCGGAAATGTATCCGCCATCAATGAGGGCGCAGGTAATGTCCGGCAGGAAGTCCGTTCCATTACAGAGGAATGCAGCAACATTACCGCCTACACCGCCCAGATGAACGCCCGGGCGGACGACATGCAGCAATCCGCGCAGAACAGCGCGCAGGCCACCGGGGTAAAAACAGAGGAAATCCTACATGCCCTCAATGACGCCATCGAAAAGAGCAGAAGCGTGAACCAGATCAAATCCCTTACCGGCGATATCCTTACCATTGCCCAACAGACCAGGCTCATCTCCCTGAACGCGTCCGTGGAAGCCGCCAACGCGGGAGACGCGGGAAAGGGCTTTGCCATGGTGGCCCGGGAAATCCGGGAACTTTCCAATTCCACCCAGGAAACCGCGGCCCGCATCCAGGAAATCAACGATGTGATCACCGCCTCCGTCTACAATCTCGCCGATAATGCGCGGCAGATGATTGACTATATGAGACAGTCTGTTTTGAAAGAATTCCAGGCATTCGTGGAATCCGGCCACCAGTATAAGGAAGACGCCGCCTACATCCGCCATACCATGGATGAGTTCCATGGGAAGACCCAGAATCTGGACCACTCCATATCCGGCATTGCAGATTCTATCGGCACCATAAATAAAGCCATTGATGAAAGCGCGTCCGGTATCGCAGGCATGGCGGGCAGCACCAGAAGCCTGGCTGCCGACATGGAGGACATCACCCGGCGCATGGGCGTCAACCAGGATGTTGTGGCAGAACTGGAGAAAGAGACGGTGGTGTTTGATAATCTGTGATTACAGGATTTATTTTGTGATTCCGACCCTGGAAGAATATGATTTCATGTTCTTCCGGGGTTTTTTGTGCCAGGAGGCGGAGGAATTACTGCATCCGGAGGGTGTATACGGGCAGTTCTCCTGTTCTCCTCTTTTGGAATGATACAAAGAAATTTCGGTTGCATTTTTATTCACTTTGATGTATAATGTACGAAATTCATTTTTATGAGGAGGAGAATCATTATGAAAAAGAGATTTCTTTCCGTCATGCTTTCCGCCGCCATGTGTGCAGGTCTTCTGGCAGGATGCAGAGGAAGCGGTGACAATGGGGCCGCTAAGGGGCCGACAGGCAGCTCTGAGGCGCTTACCGAAGCAGAGGATAAAGGCTCAGAAGAAGGAGAACCGGTGTCCGTAACCGTTGGCGTGGCCCAGCAGTTTACAACGTTGGATCCAGGCCTTTCCACGGAAACCGTAAACAGGTTTGCAATCGCCCATATGTATTCCGGCCTGTATAAGAAATTGGAGGACGGCAGTGTAGTTGCGGACCTGGCGGCAGGAGAGCCGGAGGTCAGCGAGGACGGCCTTACGTATACCATCAAATTAAAAGACGGAATCACATGGAGCGACGGCGAACCCATTACAGCCAATGATTTTGTGTTTGCCGTAAACAGAAACTTAACCTACGGAGCAGAAAACGGCTTCGTTACGGATAAGCTGGCGCGTTATCTGGAAGGTGCTAAGGAACACCTTGCGGATACGGAGGTGGATTTAGACACTTTCTCCTTTGCAGGCGTTGAGGCTTTGGATGATACCACTGTGGTTTACCATTTAAAGACTCCCTGTGCATTCTTTACCGGACTTTTATGTGCGGGCGCCTGGCTTCCGCTTCGTGCGGACGTGGCGGAGGCAGGTTTTTCCGAGTGGGCCGTGGAGCCGGGCTATCCGGTCACAGGCGCTTATGTTCTTGATTACTGCAATGAGAATGAAAAAGTAGTGCTTACGAAGAATGAGAACTTCTATGATGCAGAAAATGTAACTGTGGATGAGATTACGTTCCAGGTAATGCCGGATATGGACGCGCAGGCGGCTGCCTTTAAGACCGGAGAGCTGGATGCCGCCCTTGCCATCAACGCTTCCATCGTTGCCACTTACGAGAACCAGAATGAGCTTTGGAACCGTCCGCAGCAGTCCGTATATTCCATTAACTTAAATTCTGGCGAAAAGGGACCGGAGGCTCTTAAGGATGTGAATGTGCGCCGCGCCCTTGCAATTTCTATCGACCGTGACGAGATTGTAAAAGCCATCAACGCGGGCGACTTCTATACGCCGCTTTACGGCTATGTTCCCCACGGCATGATGGGAGCCGAAAAGGAATTCCGTACAGAGGGCGATGAGATGCAGCTTTACCAGCAGTATGACCCGGAGAAGGCAAAAGAGCTTCTCAAAGGGGCGGGCTATGACGAGTCCAATCCGCTGACTCTGAAATACAAATACTCCAACAACTCCATTCATGCCGATGTGGCCCAGATGTTAGAGCAGATGTGGAAGGCCGTCGGCGTAAATGTAGAGCTTGAAGTGGTAGAGTCCGGCGTCTTTTATGATCAGATCGACCAGGGCGACTTTGATATGTCCCGTTACGGCCTTATGTGCGCCAATGACCCGTCCGAGTTCTTAAACCAGTGGACAAAGGCCATGCAGCCGGTTCCGGCCGTTGCCGATGACAAGTACGACCAGATGATGAATGACGTCACAAAGATCGTGGACAGAACGGAGTACATGAACAAACTCCATGAAATCGAGACGTATCTGGTTGAGGAGAACGTATATGTAATCCCGCTGTTTGATTTCAACGAGCCGGCTCTTAAGAAGGAGAACATGAAGGGCGTATATATGGTGCCGGGTGATGTTCCGGTCTATTCCTACGCATATTTCGAGTAAATCAGGAGAGAAGAAAAACAATGGAAAAACTGAAAATCGACGATTTGATGAATTATAAGTTCCTGTCGGGAATCACAGCGTCCCCCGCGGGAAAAAAGGCGGCTTTCGTAGTAAAGAAGGCCAATGAAAAAAAGAACAGCTATGATTCATGGGTTTACATCGTAGATTTTTGCACGGAGGAAGTCAGGAAACTGACTTCCTTTGGTGCTGAGAAAAATCTTTTATTTGACGATGAGGATACCATCCTTTTTTCCTCTGTGAGGACCCATGAGGATAAGGGCGGGAGCTTTAAAGAAAAAACTGTTTTCTATCGCCTTTCCTTAAAGGGCGGAGAGGCGGAAAGGGCCTTTGAAATTCCCTATGCCGTGGAGGAGATAAGGAAACTTTCGGAAGGGACCTATGCATTTTCCGCCACGGTGGATTTAAATAAGCCGGAGAAGGAAGAGGATGCAAAGGATTATAACGATTATCATATTTTAGAGGAGCTTCCCTACTGGGCCAACGGCGCATATTTCGTGTCCAGATTTCGAAACACATTGTTTTTGTTTGATGAAAAAACTGCCTCCTGCGAGCGGGTCACAGAACCGTTCTTTGCCATGGACGGCTTTAAAGTCTGCGGGGAAAGCCTCGTGTACTCCGGAAGCTCTTATGACCGCGTGATCTCAAAGACCAGCGGGCTGTACCGTTTTGACACAAAGACGAAGGAAACAACGGTGCTCCAGGCTGCGGATTCCATGCGCGTGGGCCTCTTTGGATGTGAGAAGGACGGCGTGGACAGCGTGAAGGTATTTTTTGCAGGAAACACCATGGAAAAGTATGGAAGCGGACAGTATCCGGACATTTATGTGTGGGAAAAGGGCGCTGTCACAAAAGCGGCTGTGTACGGAAACTCCATTGGTTCTGTTCCCACAGGAGATATTTCCCTGGGCGGCGGGCAGAAATTCATGGTTCTGGGCGGAAAACCGTATTTTACCTCCTGTCTGCGGACCAAAGGCGAACTCTGCGTTATGGAAAACGGGCAGGCTGCCCCGCTTTTTGATTTTGACGGTTCTGTGGACTGCTTTGACGCCGTGGAGGGCGGCTTCGTGATGGTTGGGCGGACGCCCGGAAAGCTCCAGGAGATTTATTTCTACAATATGGAAACAAAGGAATGCCGCCAGGTAAGCGCGGTCAATGAGGATGCCTTAAAAGATAAGTATGTGGGAGAGCTTCATTACGCAGGCTTTACGGATTCCGACGGCGTGGATATCGACGGATGGGTGATCTTGCCAAAGGACTATGACCCAAAGAAAAAATATCCGGCGGTCCTTGACATGCACGGCGGACCGCGGGTGGCCTTTGGAAATACTTTCTTCCATGAGATGCAGATGTTTGCAAACGAGGGATATTTTGTGATGCTCTGTAACCCCAGAGGCGGCGACGGACGTGGCAATGCGTTTGCAGATCTGCGGCAAAAATACGGAACTGTCGACTTTAAGGATTTTATGGAGTTCGTGGACCATGTGTGCAGTCTGTATCCGGCCGTTGATGAGACGAAGATCGGCGTTACCGGGGGCAGCTACGGCGGCTGGATGACCAACTGGATGATCGGCCATACGGACCGGTTTGCCGCGGCTGTGAGCCAGAGAAGCTTTTCCAACTGGCTAAGTGATTTCGGGTGCAGTGAGATCGGATTTTCCTTCGATGTCAATGAGAATGGCGGAAAGACTCCCTGGACGGCGCCCAAAGAACTGTGGGAGAGATCTCCGGTGGCCTACGCGGACCGGGTGAAGACGCCTACCATGTTCATCCATTCTCTTAAAGACTACAACTGTCCTCTTTCTGAGGGAATGCAGATGTTTGCCGCCATCAAATATCATGGGGTGCCGTCAAAGGCCGTTCTCTTTGAAGGAGAAAATCATGAGCTGTCCAGAAGCGGAAAGCCCCGCCACAGAGTGCGCCGTTTGCAGGAGATGAAGGGCTGGTTTGATTTGTATCTTAAAGGAGAAGGAAGCGAATGTTAAAATATATCGTAAAGCGTCTGGCCGTGGGGGCGGTGACCCTGTTTCTTCTGGCCACCATCACGTTTTTCCTGATGCACGTGATTCCCGGCTCCCCTTTTGCGGGGGAGACCACAAAGCTCCCGGTGAAGGTGCTGGAAAAGCTTTATGAAAAATATGGACTGGATAAACCCATCACCGAACAGTATGTGATTTATTTAAAAAATGCTGTCCGCGGCGATTTCGGCGTTTCCATTTACCGGAAGGGAAAGAGCATTGATAAGATCATTGCCAACGGCCTCCCCTACACCATGCGCCTGGGCGCTGTCAGCGTGTGCTTTGCCCTGGTTATGGGAATTTTCCTGGGAACTGTGGCTGCCTTTACGAAACGGAAGTGGCTGACGAATCTGGTGTTAGTGCTAGCTACGGCCGGCGTCAGTATGCCGGGCTTCCTTTTGTCTGTTCTTTTACTGCTTTTGTTTGGCGTGGTGCTTCAGTGGCTTCCCTTCGTGGGCCTTCAGAGCCCTCTCCACTACATTCTCCCGGCAGTGGGCATGTCCTTTGCGCCTATCTCCATGATTGCCCGTCTGGTGCGTTCAAGCCTCAGGGAGGTCATGAAGCAGGATTACATGGTCCTTGCCAAATCCAAGGGAACCCCGGAAAAACTGGTGATCTGGCGCCATGGCCTTAAAAATGCCATGCTGCCGGTGATCACCTATGCCGGCCCCATGATCGCAACGCTCCTTACGGGAAGCTTTGTCATTGAGAGCCTGTATTCCATTCCGGGAATCGGCGCGGAGTTTGTCACCAGCATTACCAACCGTGACTACACCATGATCATGGCCCTGACGATTCTTTACGGTACGTTTATTATCATTGCCAATATCATTACGGATATCATCAACGCGATGATTGACCCCCGTATAAAATTAGGAAGATAGGAGGCGGGTTTTGTGACGGAAACAAAAGAAATACTGGACGATTCCCTGTTTGAAAAGCTGGATGACAGTGAAAAGAACACGGAATTTATTGCCATGGAAAGCAAGACCTACTTCCAGGACGCCTGGCGCTGTTTTAAAAAGAATAAGCTGGCTTTGGGAGGCCTGGTGTTCTTAACCATCATGATTCTCCTGGCCGTTTTTGTACCCATGGTATCGCCCTATACCTATGATGCCCAGGATTTGGATGTGCGGAACGCCCTGCCGTCTATGGAGCATCTTCTGGGAACCGACAAACTGGGCCGTGATATTCTGGTGCGTCTGATGTTCGGCGCCAGGATAAGCCTTTCGGTGGGCTTTGTGGCGGCGTTTTTAAACCTTATCATCGGCGTGGTCTATGGAGGAATTTCCGGCTTTGTGGGCGGAAAGGCGGATATGGTCATGATGCGTATTATCGACTGCATTTACTCCATCCCTTCCATGCTTTACGTGATTCTCATTATGATGGTGTTCGGATCCAATATCGGTTCGGTGCTCTTAGGCATCTGCGTGTCCTCCTGGATTGGGATGGCAAGGCAGGTACGGACCCAGGTGCAGACCTTAAAGCAGCAGGAATTTGCTCTGGCCGCCTATGTGATCGGCGCCAGTAAGGTGAGGATCCTCTTTAAGCACCTCATTATCAACTGCATGGGCCCCATCATTGTTTCCACGACTCTTATGGTGCCGGAGGCCATTTTTACCGAATCCTTCCTGGCTTTTATCGGCATTGGGATCTCTCTGCCCCAGGCGAGCTGGGGAACTTTGGCCAGCGAGGCCCGTTCGGTGATTCAAAGCTATCCCCTTCAGATCGTGTGGCCGGTGCTTGCCATCTGTCTGACGGTCCTTTCCTTAAATTTTATCGGCGACGGCGTCGGCGAGGCGCTGGACCCGAAGAACCGCTAGGAGGTGCGCCATGGCATTATTGGATGTAAAAAATTTAAGTGTGGATTTTGAGACGGACCAGGGTACGGTTCATGCGGTCCGCGATATTACTTTTTCTGTGGGAGAGTCCGAGGCGGTGGGAATCGTCGGGGAGTCCGGAAGCGGAAAGAGCGTGACCATGTATTCGGTCATGGGACTTCTGGCGGCCAACGGAACCATCACAGACGGCAGCGTGACCTTTAAGGGGACGGAAATTACAGAAAAAGCATTCCCGGGCCACAGGGCCTATGAGGCCTGCATGGAGAAAATAAGGGGAAACGAGATGTCCATGATCTTTCAGGATCCCATGACCTTTTTAAATCCTGTGGTGAAAATCGGAAAACAGATTACGGAAGTCATCAAAAATCACGAAAAGATAAGCGACGCGGAGGCCAAAAAGCGGGCCGTTGAGCTGATGGCCCAGGTGGGAATCCCGTCGCCGGAGAAGCGGCTCAATCAGTATCCCCACGAGTTTTCCGGCGGCATGCGCCAGAGAATCATCATCGCCATCGCCCTGGCCAACCATCCAAAGCTTATCATCGCCGATGAGCCTACCACGGCCCTGGATGTGACCATTCAGGCCCAGGTGCTGGATTTAATAAAGGAGATGAAGGAAAAGTTACAGTCGTCAGTTATCATGATCACCCATGATCTGGGGGTTGTGGCCAGTCTGTGCGATAAAATTATCATCATGTACGGCGGAAAGATTGTGGAGACGGGAACGGACCGGGAAATTTTCTATGAGGCGAAGCACCCCTATACCAGGGGACTGTTACAGTGTGTCCATAATCCGGAAAAGAAGGAGAAGCTTACGCCCATTGCAGGCTCTCCGCCGGATCTTTTAAAGCCTCCGGCCGGATGTCCCTTTGTGGACCGGTGCCCGGAAGCTATGAAGGTATGTAAGCTTTATATGCCGGAGGCGGCCGCATATTCCGAAACCCACCAGTGCGCCTGCTGGCTGGAGGAAGCAAAGAGAAGGAAGGGGGAGAATCATGGCTGATATGGCTGAAGTCAAGAGAACCGTTTCTGCCGCCGAAGGGAATAGTCTGGCAGCAGGTACCGGAGAACAGCCGATATTAAAGGTTGAGCATGTAAAGACGTATTTCGACGTGACAAAAGGCCTGTTTTCTCCAAAGCAGATTGTAAAGGCTGTGGACGACGTGAGCTTTTCTGTCAGCAGAGGAGAGACCTATGGCCTTGTCGGGGAATCCGGCTGCGGAAAATCCACCCTTGGAAGGACGCTTGTTAAAATTTATCCGGCAACCGAAGGAAAAATCATTTATAACGGGCGGGACATTGCAGCCTTTCGCGGCGCGGAGGAGAAGAGTTTCAGAAAAGAGGTCCAGATGATCTTCCAGGATCCATATGCCTCCTTAAACCCCAGAATGACTGTGGGCGAGATCATAAAAGAACCTATGGAAATTCATGGAATTTTAACTTCTTCCGAAGAACGGGAGGAACGGGCTGCCGAGCTGTTAAAGATCGTAGGCTTAAAGCCAGACCATATCCGCCGGTATCCCCATGAATTTTCCGGCGGGCAGAGACAGAGAATTTCCATTGCAAGGACTCTGGCCTTAAATCCCAGATTTATCATCTGCGATGAGCCGATCTCAGCTCTGGACGTGTCCATCCAGGCGCAGATTATTAACCTGTTGAAGGAAATTCAGGATGAGATGGGAATTTCCTATCTGTTTGTGGCCCATGATCTCAGCATGGTCAATTATATTTCCCACCGCATCGGAGTGATGTATCTTGGCCATCTGGTGGAGGAGGGGGACGCCGACGAGGTGTATTCCAATCCTATCCATCCCTATACAAAGGCGCTTTTATCTGCAATTCCCATTCCGGACCCGGACGTGGCCAAGGGGAAATCGCGGATTAAGTTAGAGGGGGAGCTTCCAAGCCCCATCAATCCTCCGGCTGGATGTCCCTTTAAGGGAAGATGCCCCATGGCCACGGAGGACTGCGGTCGGGAGAGGCCGGAAATGAAGGATTATAACGGACATAAGGCGGCCTGCTTCTGCGTATAAGATGAAGGGCCGTCTTCTGCCAGGAAAAACCAGTACAGATTTGCGCGAATCTTGAAGTAAATCCCCATGCCGCTTTGCTGGCACCACCATACATGGAAGGGGATTTACTTTAAGCCTCCGGCGCAATGCTTTTTTGTTGTGCGCCCGGCGGTGCACGTTTCCAACAGGTGCAAGGGCAAATCCGAAAATATGCTACGATTCAGGAATTGGATGAAGCTGTGCTGAATCGGCTTATTAGTAAGATATGGTAAAAATCAACTATATTTTAATATGATTTTAAATAGTCATATAAATATTTTTCAAAAAATGCTTTTGCCGTCATAATTTGAATATTTCCAAACTGCTCTATTACGAGGAGATCTTTATCTCCACTAACAATATATAAAGCACGAGAATCCTTTGCACATTCCAGAAATTTGTTATCGTCAGGGTCACGGCATATTTCAACATGGGTAACTGGTTCGATAATTTCCATAGCTTTAATTAGCGGGCTTAATATTGTTCTATTAATATGCCCTTGTTTTCTGTCAATCATTTCCAACACGATTTCTTCGTATTCGTTAATAATTTCTGTCGTAGCGCAGGCTGTTATCTTCTGATCAACAACAGCACTAAGAATTTTTCTCGGAAACCCGCCAAAAAACACACCGGAGATCAAAACATTTGTATCTATCACAATTCTCATACTCGTTTCTTCTTTCTAAACGATTTGATTATATCATCAACATCATTTTCATTATACCCAACAGATTTTGCCCATTTTTGCGCTTCGTCCAGTGAGGATTCAAATTCTTCAGCAGAAGGAAGCTTTAAAGTTTTAAGAATGATAACATCTCCTGAAGTGTATGCCA
>CAJUDN010000073.1 GCA_910585355.1 uncultured Lachnospiraceae bacterium | reverse complement strand
ATGACGACCCCCGCGCCGCTTACTTTAAGCAGGCCCAGTACGGGGTATATGTGCGGATGGCTCTGATTATGACGTTATTGGAGGTGGAACAGCCATGCTAAATATCAGCGGAATTAAGGAGGGCGTCGTTCTTGATCACATCCAGGCCGGAAAAAGTATGGATATTTACCGTCACTTGGGCCTGGGAGACATGGACTGCACCGTGGCAATCATCAAAAACGCCAGGAGCAGCAAAATGGGACGAAAGGACATCATAAAAATAGAGGGCTCCCTGGACTCTCTGGACCTGGATGTTCTCGGCTACATAGACCACAACATCACCGTCAATATCATCCGTGACGATAAAATCGTGGAAAAACGCTGTTTAAAGCTTCCAAAACGGCTTGTCAACGTGATTCACTGCAAAAATCCCCGCTGCATTACCTCTGTGGAACAGGAACTGCCGCATATTTTCTATCTGGCTGATAAGGAAAAGGAGCTCTATCGCTGCCAGTACTGTGATGAAAAGCACAGCTAAGGTCCCATGATATCTGTTCCTGTTTTTCTTTCCGTTCTGGCCGCCTATATTGTAAAGGGCATGTGCGGGTTTGCCAATACACTGGTATTCGGAACCCTGGCAGGCTTTTTCACCGACAATGTAAACATTTCCCCGGTGGATTTGCTTTTGGGCTATCCCTCTAACCTTTTCATTGCCTGGTCAGAGCGGAAAGGCATTGATTTAAAGGTCTGCGTTCCCTTATGCATCCTGGTGATCCTAGGTTCCATTCCCGGTGCATTCTTCTTAAAAATCGGGGACGCAAGGCTCGTCAAGGTGCTGTTCGGCTTTGTGGTGGTCTTTTTAGGGGTTGAGATGTATTTCCGTGAAAAGAATTCCTCCGTCAAAAAGGGCTCTCCTTTTTTAATGGTCGCCATTGGACTTCTTTCGGGAATTTTATCCGGCCTCTTTGGGGTGGGGGCTCTCTTAGTGGCCTATGTGAGCCGCACCACCAGCAGCCAGACCCAATTCCGTGCAAACAACTGCGTAGTGTTCACCGTGGAAAATACATTCCGCCTCTTCCTTTATCTGGCTGCCGGAATTCTCACAAAGGACGCCGCAAAAACGGCAGTCTGCCTTCTTCCTGCCATGATTCTCGGCCTGGGAATCGGAATCTTCTTCCAGAAACGGCTGCCGGAGCGGAGGACAAAATTATTTGTGATTGCGCTTCTTATCATTTCCGGCCTGTCACTGATTCTCAATAATCTGCTTTAGAGCGTGTTTGAAAATTCATTCCTATCATCTGCACGCCCCACTATGCGGGAAATTTGGCCCTCATCCGGTCAACGCAGCCCGCGAAATAGCAGCCGCGGGGGAAGTAACTGAATTGTTACCTGAAAAAGTCTCCGGAGTCGCTTACGGCTTCCCCGGAGATTTTTTTACTTTTTATTTACCGTCTCCATTTTATCAATATCCACCGTCTCATTGCTTCTGGTGGCCGTAGAGCCAAATTCGATGGCAAAGTCGGTTCCTTCCGGCAGCGCTTTTGCACGGAGCGTTTCTTTATATTTATTGGCATCCTTTACCACAACCGTGGAGTCTGTGCGGTTTGTCTCTGCAAATACCCAGACTACAAAATCACCCATTCCCAGTTCATAGGGACCTTCCTCAGAAATCCACTGCACCTTCATTCCATACTGAGACATGCAAGTATAAATGTCATTGAGCGACAGTTCTCCATTCTTATAATTTAAGAACAGGTCCTCTGCTTTCACAGATACCACGCCGCCTCTGTTTTTGGCATCCCGCAGAGTATCTGTATTGAACTTTAAGGATTTGCTTCCTGTGGAGGGGGCCGGTTTTGTTTCCTGGGAAGCGGAGGGGTCCTTTCCTGTTTCTGGTTTATGGGAGCCTGTATTCTCCGGCTCTTCCTCCGTCTCCTCTTCTTCGGACTCTTCCGTTTCTTCCTCTGTGGGAATCTGTCCGTCTCCAAGGAGCTTTCCGTCAGCACCCACATGACGGCCGTCGGGAGCCACATCATCCCGCATCATTCTTCCGTCGTCCTCAAAATAGTACTCGCTTCCGTCAATGTTCTGCCAGCCCATAACGGAACGGCCGTGGTCATTTCCCGCCGCCGGGTTAAAGTAATACCGCTCTCCATCTTCATCGCTGTACCAGCCTACCCGGAAGGAACCGTCCTTATTAAGGCCGTATGTCCCGTTATCCGTAAACACAAGACACTCCTCAAAATTATCTGGCGCCAGAGCAAAGGCCTTTTTATAATTGGCCATGGCTCCGCTCACATTCCCTTCCATCAGCATTTCCTCGGCAAGCATGTAGGCATTGTCCGCCACCGTGGAGCGGTATCCCATAACCTGGTCCCGGAAATCTTCATTGTCCGGTCTCAGGGCTGCCGCCTTTTCCCAGAAGCTTAAGCATGCCTCCATGTTATCCTGTTCCCCATAGAATTCAGATACCACATTGAGAAAATTTTCAAAGCTCTCTCCGCTGGCAGCCGCTTCCGCGTTCATAAATTTGGAGAGGCACTGATCCACCAGGGCCTTCGCCTCGGCAGCCTTTCCGGTCTCCATATATACGGACAGCAGGATCGTATGGGCGTCCAGATGGTTTGGAGCCAGCGCAATGGCCCTTTTTAAATTTACAATGGCGGCTTCGTTTTCCCCTTCGTCATACTGCTGGCTCCCAAGTCTGGCGCTCTCATCCGCCATGGCGTTTTTGATGGCTTCATCGTCCTGGTTATCTGCGCTTTCTAAAAGTGCAACCGCCTTTTCATGCTCTCCCATGCCGGAATAGGCGCGGCTGAGGGAAACCAGAATTTCAGGACTTTTATCCCCGGCTTCCCGGAGCTTTTCCAGATAATAGACCGCGTTTTCGTAGTCCTCCTCATCCAGAAACTGCTGTCCCATCTCGGAAAGATTTGTAAATCTGGTCTCCTTGAGCATTTCGTCTTTCGTGGCGGCATAACCCTTTTCCAGAATCATGTCAGCGTTCTCAAAATCCTCTAATACTATGTAAATATCATAAAGAGTCATATAGGCATCCACATTGGACTTATCCAGGGTCACAACCGCCTCGAAGGCTTCGATAGCCGCGTCATACTCCTCGTTGTCGTAGTACTGATATGCAAGTCTTTCATAGCTTAAGGAATAAAGCTCCTTTAAGGAAGCGTCCCCTGTGTTTTTATATCCCTGCTTTAAAATATTCACTGCTTCCTCAAACCGTTCCTGGTCCAGATAAAGCTCTCCTAACAGCATATAGGCATCCACATATTGATCGTTAAAATCAATGCTTTTTAAAAGCGCCTCGACGGCCTCATCATACTGCTCTTCGGCCAGATACTTTTTTCCCAGCTCAAGCTGTTCGGCAGCCTGCGGGCCCGCCTCTGCCTTACTGGAATCCACAGCCTTTTTTTTGCTACATGCTGCAAAAAGAAACAATGCCGCAAGCATAATAAAAATAAATGATTTTCTGACTGTATGTTTCAATCGTTCTTCCATATCCTTTCATAAGGTCCATCTACCGGAAAATGAGTTCTGAGCAAAACGATAAGCCGGGTTATGTCGCGGGTGATCATCTATCTAGACCGCATGTCGCCATACGGCTCCAGCAACCTACCCGGGAGCAGACGGGCCGCCTTATGCCCCCTGTTCGGTCTTGCTTCGAGTGGGGTTTACATGTGCCCTTCCTGTTACCAGCAAGGCGGTAGTCTCTTACACTGCCTTTCCACCCTTACACGGAAAACCCATGCGGTTTATTTCTGTTGCACTGTCCCTGGAGTCGCCTCCGCCAGACGTTATCTGGCACCCTGCCCTGTGAAGCCCGGACTTTCCTCTCCTGCATCCTTTCGGTTATGCAGCAGCGACCACCTGTCTTACTCAGAACCAGTTCACTATATCATATTTTTTTCTGTCTGTCCAGCATTGTCCTCAGGGAAAGGATGGTTCTGGTAGCAAAATGAGGCATACGCTTTGTCCCCATTATGATACTTACACCTTAAGACAGCTCCCCCCGATGAATTCCCTGATAATGGAATTTTTGGGAATATATTCGCTGTCAATCCCCAGAAAATAATCCAAAAATTTCAAAAGCCGTTTGGCCTCTTCATGCTCCGGCGTATTTTTTGGAATGCTGAAAAGAAGAGGTTCCGCATAAAGCTTCAACACAGCCAGCTCATACACCAGAGCGGAGTTGAACATCACATCGGCCTCTTCCTGGAACGGGAAGATGTTGTTGTCCTCCCCCTTCCGGACCGAACCCCAGCGTCCCATGGTCTCAAAAGCAGAGGTTCCCCGGGTTCTGGCATCCCGCACCATACGCCGGATCAGCCGGCCGTCTGTAGTGGGAATCCTGTTGTGTTCATCCACATTTAACTGATTTAAGGCGCTGATATATATTTTAAATTTACTTTCCCGCGGAAGCGAATAGGAAAGCCTGTCGTTCAGACAGTGGATCCCTTCGATCACCAATACGTCGCTGGCCCCGATCTGCAAATAATCCCCCTTGTATTCCCTGGTTCCTGTCACAAAGTTAAACCGCGGAATCTCCACACGCTTTCCCGCAAGAAGCGCGTTCATGTCCTCATTGAATTTCTCAATATCAATGCACTCTAGGGCTTCCATATCCAGGTTTCCATTCTCATCCCTTGGATACTCTTCTCTGTTTTTAAAATAATTATCCACGGCAATGGGATGAGGCACGTAGCCAAGGGCCCGGAACTGGGTGGCAAGCCGGTGGCTGAAGGTAGTCTTTCCCGAGGAAGAAGGGCCTGCGATCATCACAATCCGATTCTCTCCTCCCTTTGCCGCCGTCTCCGCAATTTTTCCGATTTCCTTTTCCTGAAGAGCCTCCTGCATAAGAATTAGCTCATTGCCTTTTCCCTCTGAAATCAGCCGGTTCAAAGTGCCCACATTGGACACCTCCAGGCTGTCGCTCCATCGGTAGGAATCACGGAGCACATGGAAAAGCTTTTCACGAATACCCTTTGGCACCACCTCGTCCGCCTTATCCCCCTGAGGCAAAAGCAGAAGGAAACCGGAATGATAGGAGATCAAATCAAAATACTTCACATATCCCGTGTTCTGTACCATATATCCGTAAAAATAGTCTTCAAAATTATCAATTCTGTAGATATTGACCCGTGAAGCCCGGCGGTAAGTAAAAAGCTGTTCTTTATCATGCATTCCATACTGTCCGAATAACTCCACTGCCTCGTCCGTGTTGACGCTTCGCTTCATAATGGGCACTTTCCGTTCTACCAGCTCCCGCATCCGTTCCTTTACTTTAAGGAGCAAGGCTTCGTCGGTTTTTACATCTCCCACAAGCTCTCCGTAGATTCCGTTTCCAAGGGAGAAATCAATCTGAATTTTTCCGATTTTTTCCCTGGGGACCACATCATAAAAAGCCTTCAGCATCAGAAAAATGGCGCTTCTCTCATAGGTTTTCCTCCCCACCGGATCACTGAAAGTGAGAAAGGAAAGCTCAGCATCCTTATGTACCGTTTTATGAAGCTCCTTCAGTTTTCCATTCTCCCTCACCAGAAGAATGTCTTCTTTATACCGGGGCTGAAACTCCTCTGCAATTTTCAAAAAAGGCGTCCCCTCCGCATACGTTCTCGTTTCCCCCAAAACCTTAATAATCGGCATATTGATTCCTCCTCATCTCATACTACTGCTGCCGGAAACGAAATCGGCATGGTTGTGATTTCCACCTGGCTTCCCAGGGTATTCTTTAAGTATTCCTCCATATATTCCATGAACACATGCTCCAGGCCATAATGCCCGGCGTCAATAATCATAAGTCCCCGGGCGTTGGCATCAATCCCCTCATGGTGACTGATATCCCCGGTTACCAGCACCTGGGCGCCCTTATCCACGGCCGCCTGAATGACGCTGCTCCCCGACCCGGGACAGACGGCGGCAATGGTCACAGGCTTCTCTTCCCACATCTCTTTTCCATAAACGGTCACAAACGGTAGGCCAAACCGTTCTTTAATCTCCCCGGCAAGGTTTTTCCCTATCACAGGCGCCTTAAGCAGTCCGATTTTTCCGATTCCAAAAGGAATTCCATCCTCTTCCCCCATTTCCTCTAAAGGAGCTCCCCCGGTAATTCCAAGGCGTTTTGCCACACAGTCCGCCATACAGCCGGGAGCGGCATCAAAATTTGTATGCATGGCAAAATAGGAAATATCGGCCTGAATCATGGCCACCAGCCTGCGGCCGATAAAGTCCCCGTCGGTCACGGATTTTATGGGTTTAAAGATCAGGGGGTGGTGGCTTACAATCATATCCGCTCCGGATTCCACGGCCCTCTTTACAGCCATGTCATCGGCATCCACAGTCAAAAGGATTTTTTTTACCTCTTTTTCCGTCCTGCCTGCCAGAAGTCCCGGATTGTCCCACTGGCACGCACAACGCTTCGGCGCCAGTTTATCTAAAATGTCAACGATCTCTCTGCATTTCATTTTGCACCTCCTGATTAAATAAAAGCAGTTCTTTTGTCTCTCTCAAACGTTTCGCCGCCCGTTCCGAAGTACCCGCCTGCATCCTTAAGGTTTCCGTAAGGGCCAGAAGCTTTCCCTCCTCTTCTTTCAGATACCGGATAAAGACGGGCGCCCCTTCCCTCAAAAGAAACTCCCCGTATCGGAACTGCTTCCAGGAGTCTTCCCTGGGGGAAGCTTCCCCAGGGAAAGCCGGTCCGCCCCAGGTCTTTGGGTTCCTCACATCCAAAATTGTATAATATTTTTCTTCCTCATAGACCATGGCTTCCCTTACAATGGGAAATTTGTGTTCCCACAGCCATCGGCGGACCCCTGGAATATCCGTATGGGGAGATAATACCCACTGATCCACTGACTCCCACATGCGATTTCCCTGCTCCAGAATATGTATGAGCAGCTCGCCGCCCATTCCGGCGATGATAACAGTCTCTGCCTCGCCGGGACGCAGCTTTTTAAGGCCGTCGGAAAGCCTGGTTTCAATCTTTTCTTCCAGGCCCGCCGCCTTTACGTTCTCCTCTGCCCTGGAAAGAGGCCCCTTTTGTACATCCATGGCCAGAGCCCGTTTCACCAGTTTCCGTCTTACAAGCTCCACAGGAACATGTCCATGGTCTGTGCCAATGTCGGCCGCAGCCCCCTCACAGGCTACAAAAGAGATCACCGTCTCCAGCCGGTCCGATAATTTCATCTTATTTCCATTCCTTCCGTATCTGTTCTACTCGTCCAGATAATCCTTTAATTTTTTACTGCGGCTGGGATGGCGCAGCTTTCTCAAAGCCTTTGCCTCAATCTGACGGATTCTTTCCCTGGTCACGTTAAATTCACGTCCCACTTCTTCCAAAGTTCTGGGGCGCCCGTCGTCAAGGCCAAACCGCAGCCGTAATACTTTCTGTTCCCTGTCCGTAAGCGTGTCCAAAACCTCCATAAGCTGCTCGTGGAGCAGGGTAAAGGTGGCCGCGTCCACCGGCACTTCCACATGGTCGTCCTGGATAAAATCTCCAAGATGGCTGTCCTCCTCCTCGCCGATGGGCGTCTCTAAAGATACCGGATCCTGGGATATTTTCATAATCTCCCGCACCCGGTCCACAGGAAGCTCCATGGCCTTCGCCACTTCTTCCGGGGAAGGCTCTCTGCCCAGAGTCTGCAAAAGTTGTCTCTGGGTCCTCACCAGGCGGTTTATGGTTTCCACCATATGGACCGGAATGCGGATGGTACGCGCCTGGTCCGCAATGGCTCTGGTGATAGCCTGCCGGATCCACCAGGTGGCATAGGTGCTGAACTTATATCCCTTCCGGTATTCAAACTTTTCCACGGCTTTTATGAGCCCTAAGTTCCCCTCCTGAATCAGATCCAAAAACTGCATGCCCCGTCCCACATAACGCTTGGCAATGCTGACCACCAGCCTTAAATTTGCCTCTGCCAGCTTTTTCTTCGCCTCTCCGTCGCCAAGCTCCATCCGCTTGGCCAGCTCGATTTCTTCCTCTGAGGAAAGAAGCGGCACCTTTCCGATTTCCTTTAAGTACATGCGGACCGGATCCTCAACCCCCACTCCCTCCGGAACGGAAAGGTCCAGATTCCCCATATCAATTTCCTCGTCCTCCGCATCCTCCTCCAGAAACAGATCCGGATCCATATCATCGTCTGCGGATATCCGCAGAATATCCACATTTTTATTTTCCAGGAAGTCATAAATCCGGTCCAGCTTCTCTGGCGTCAGCTCTTCTCCCGAAAAAACGTCAAGAATTTCCTGTTCTTCCACCACATTCTTTTTCTTTTTCGCCGTTTCCAGAAGCCCGTCCAGTTTTTCCTCAAATGTAAGCGTTCTTTCTTCCATAATGTTCCATCCTTCCTGGCATTCAAATTGTAACCACTCAGCCTTCGGCCAATCTGTTACCAACTGCTGCTTCAGATTCAATCCAGACTGATCTGCAATGTCGCTAATTCTGACTGCTGCCTGATGATTTTCTGTAATTGTGCAATATCCGCCGCTTTTTTACTCTGTACCTCAAGACTGTTCTTTTTAATCTTTTTCACGGTCTCCGAAAACGCCTTCTTCTGTTCCTCATTATTTAAGGACTCTGAAAGGCTCGCATGAAAAAGCGCTGCCACCTCCCTGTATTGTTCCTCGCCCTCTATGAATTGATTCAAAATCTGGGCAGGACTGATCTTCCCTTTTTTCAGCTCTTCAAATACAAGGCCCGCCACCTTCTGGTACAGGCCGTCAACAAAGTCCTCCGGACCGATGATTCCATCAATTTTTGCAAGCAGCTCCGGCCGCTCAATCAGCCATGTGAGCAGAAGTCTCTGGGATTTTTTTATTCCGTCTTCCTTATCCTTTTTCGGTCTGATTCTGGTTTTCTCACCTCCCGCGATTTTCACTCCGGTTCCGAACCGGCCCCCCAGAGAGGCCACCAGACGCTTTAAGTCTTCCAGAGGAATCATATATTCCCTGGCAACAGCCTCCGTGTAATTGTCCCTCTCCAGTTTTTCCGGAAACTCCAGGAGCTTTCTGGCGGCCGCGTTATAGAAGGCTGTTTTGGATTCCGGGTCCTGCATGCTGTACTGGCTCCGAATCACGGAAATTTCAAACATGAAGCTGTTGACGGCGTTGTCAATCCGCTTCTGAAATTCGTCCTTTCCCAGATTCTTCATGAACTCGTCCGGGTCCTTATAGGGCTTCATATTCAGGACCCGAACTGACATTCCCGCCTCTTTTAAAATCGGGATAGCCCGCAGCGCCGCCCTGATCCCCGCGCCGTCGCTGTCATAAGTCAGGATCACCTGATCTGCATACCGTTTTAAGAGGAGGGCGTGCTGGGGCGTAAAGGCGGTTCCTAAGGAAGCCGCCGCATTTGTAAATCCGGCCTGGTGCATGGCGATCACATCCATATACCCCTCGCAGATCAGTATATATCCGGTCCGGGAGGTTCTGGCAAAATTAAGACCGAAAAGGTTTCTGCTTTTATCAAACAGCTTTGTCTCCGGAGAGTTTAAATACTTTGGTTCCCCGTCCCCCATGACACGGCCGCCGAAACCGATAACCCGGTTATTCACATCCAGGATCGGAAACATGACCCGGTTCCAGAATTTATCCCTGGCTCCTCTCTCTTCAATGAAGAACAGGCCGGTTTCTTTCAGAATAGAATCCTCATATCCCTTAGACCGCATATAGCGGTATAAGTCGTCAGACACCTTGTTGGCATATCCCAGGCCAAAATGTCTGATGGTATCATCCGTAAGAGCCCTGTTCTTAAAGTACTCGTATCCAATCCGCCCGTTCGGCTGCTTTAACTGGTAGTAAAAATAGTTGGCCGCCAGCCGGTTGATTTCCAGAAGCGTATTCTTTAAATCCGCCTGGGCTCTGGCCTCCCTGGAATACTCTGCCTCCGGCAGGGTAATTCCGGCCCGGTCCGCCAGAAGTTTTACCGCTTCCACAAAAGAATAGTTCTCATATTCCATCACAAAAGTAATCACATTTCCCCCGGCCCCGCAGCCGAAACAGTAATACATCTGTTTGTCCCCGGACACGGAGAAAGAGGGGGATTTTTCATTATGGAACGGGCACAGTCCAAAATAATTGGCACCCTTTTTTTTCAGATTTACGTATTGGGAAATCACATCCACAATATCGTTTCTCGTTCGTACTTCCTCAATCACATCATCCGGATAAAACATGTATATCCTCCAAATTCCTGTTACCGTTCGCAGGCAATTTTTGTTCGGTTTTCTCCATCGGGCGGACGCCCGATGCATCTTGTCCGCCTTGGGACGGGCAAGAAAGCGCCCCTGTAAAAAGCAACAAATTTTCAGACCTTCCAGGACTTTGGCACAAATAATTCTTCAAACTGGTCGATGGCATAACTGTCGCTCATGCCCGCGATATAGTCGCATACCACCCGCTCCTTTTTTTCGTGGCATCGGTCAATCATAATGAAATATTCCTCCGGCAGACGGTCCGCGTGATCCATGTAATACCGGTAAAGCTGCACGACCAGCTGCTGGGCTTTCCCCTCCTCGGCTTTGGCGGCCGGATTTTTATACACATTCTCAAACATCCACTGCCGTAAGCGCTTCATGGCCCCTTCCACGTCCGGGGACATGATAATCTCAGGCTTGTCCAGACTGTTTAAAATAATATCATGTATCATGATATTGAGCCGTTCCTTCACGGTGTTTCCGAGAATATCCGAATATTCTTTCGGGATATCTTTTTCTGTTATTATTTTTGCCCGGATGGCGTCGTCAATATCATGGTTAATATATGCAATTTTATCAGAAAAGCGGACAATCTTCCCCTCCAGGGTTTTAGGGCTGCCGGAAGTTCTGTGGTTTAAAATCCCGTCCCGCACTTCTTTTGTTAGATTCAGTCCCTTTCCCTTTTTCTCCACGACTTCCACCACGCGGACGCTTTGCCTGTAATGAGAAAATCCTTCCTCGCAGATCTCATTTAATATGTACTCTCCCGCATGTCCAAAGGGCGTATGCCCCAGATCGTGCCCCAGGGCAATGGCCTCCGTGAGACTTTCGTTCATTTTTAAGGCCAGGGCAATGGTTCTTGCAATCTGGGCCACCTCCAGAGTATGGGTCAGTCTGGTACGGTAGTGATCGCCCTCCGGTGCCAGAAAGACCTGGGTCTTATGTTTTAACCGGCGAAACGACTTGCTGTGGAGGATTCTGTCCCTGTCCCGCTGGTATACCGGCCGGATGTCGCATGGCTCCTCCCATCGGTCACGTCCCTGACTCTCACTGCTTTTGGACGCATATGGGCTTAAAATATCGTGCTCCCTCTGTTCCATCATTTCTCTGATGCTCAAACAGATCGCCTCCTTCCAAAGACCCGGCGCCGGAAAATCCGGCATTTTACACTCTCAACGATACTATTATATCACAAAGAGCGCCATTTTAGAACCCTTGTTTATATACATTCGCCCATAAATACCACAAATTTTCTGAAAAGATTTCATAAATTTTTTATAAACCACTTTTTTTCATCTTTTTCGACATGTTTTCCTGTCATTCATGGACACTGCCCCACGTACTTAATAAGCGCACATTCACACACGAAGCGCCTTTTCTCTGCTCGCCGCTCTGGAGCGTGTCTGAAAATTGCTTTCTGGTAGCTGTGCGTTCCACTTCTTGGGAGATTTGGCCCAAATGAACGCGGCGTAGTGGGCTACGTTAAGTGAATTTGG
>CAJUDN010000072.1:11809-12016 GCA_910585355.1 uncultured Lachnospiraceae bacterium | reverse complement strand
ATAGGCCACCATTAAAAGCAAAAACTTTTTCATATAAATCGTAAATGTTTTGAATATTTTCAATGTTTAAATTTAAAGCACAAACCAAATAAAGAATAAAGGGAATGCCAAAGATTTCTTTTTCTGTGCTGATTTTTGTAAACTGAATTATTTTACCCTTGTCATTACTTCCAACAGCCTGATCATATTTTTTTATATACTCAATCA
>CAJUDN010000072.1:0-11799 GCA_910585355.1 uncultured Lachnospiraceae bacterium | reverse complement strand
TCATTTGATTTTTGATGAGCGGCATCAGAACGACTGTGTCTGCACTATGAAAATCCTCCTTAAATTTATTCTTGTCTAAATCAATATAATTTAAGCGAGAACTCATTACTACTTTTAGACCTGGAATAGAATAGATTTCGGATATCAATTTCAAGCATAGTTCATAATGCCTATTATCAATTCGTAGTTCATCGTACCCATCTAAAAACAATACCGTATCATGAAGATCGCGTTTTTTGCACTCTAAAAAATCTTTGACTGCTGATAACAACGATTCACGCGCTTTATCAGGTTCTAACTCATACATTTTAATGAAAATATAGTTATCTTCTTTTTGATATTTATTGGCCCAATAACTCATTAGACTACTTTTTCCCAACCCTGGATTTCCCAAAACTATCATTATATTCTTATCATTATTTGACAAAAATTTATCAAAAATTTTATCTAGATTTGCTCCTTTTTGACCGTTGATTTGGAAGTTAGGCATTTCATATAGTGAAAACAACTTTATACCAGTGCCCTTATGCAAAAATAGTTCTTCGTTCCACTTGGAAACAAACAATTCTTTTTGATTATGAATAAACCTTACCGCTTTTTTTCGTTGTACATGTTCACTGCAATGATCAAAATGGGTTGCTGCTTCTTCCATTTTTAGGATATCCGCAATTCGTTTGATTTCGAAGAGCAACTCTTCTGCTGTATGTAAATGATCTTTAACCCAATTCATATCTTCCATTAATTTGAAGAGACTGTTAGTTTGGCAGAACACAAAAGATTCGTTCAAACTGTAATAAATTTCTTTTGATAGAGACAAACGGACACATTGGGGAACCATGTGCAGGTTAGCACACATGTTATCCGAAGATAAAGTACGTCCATTATTAAACTCTGAAAGGACATACTCATAAATATTATTTTCCGCATCTGAAGGCAAGGTATCTCTAAATTCGGAAGACATAAGTAATGTTTGTCGCATGTGATTACACACTGCATAAATTGTTCTTTCTAAGAGTGTTTCAAAATGTCTGCGATCTGATATAAAATTTGCCTTTAAAAATTCCATAAGAGTAACAGCGGAACTAACATTACCCAATACTGTTGAAATCCCCATGCACTAGTAAGCCTCTCTTCCTATAAAATTCCCCCCCAAATTATTGCCAAACTTGACTTATACGAACGCCCAGCTTGCATTTTGCGGGATTTTTTTGTAGCGCCCAAATGTTCCCTTTTTATCTTTCGTGAGAGCAACATCTGCGCTTTTTCTCAATTTGGACAAGCTCATATAATTCGTTTGTGATAACTGCCAGATGATGGCCATTATGACAGTTTTAGCATTTAAACCAATATCTTTGACCTGTACTCCGTTTATGAACTGAGTTTTTCCCAAAATAACGTCACCAAGATATTTCTCATTATTGAGAACCTTTGAAATCGTTTCTTTGCTCTATCTCTTTTTGCCTGTGGGAGATGGTACATTCATTCTAGCCAATAAGGCAGAAATCTTCCCCAAACTGTTGCCAGCGGCAAACCGCTTAAAAGTGTGAAACACATAGATGGCTTCAATAGGATAGACTATCAGGGCACCGTTCGCTGTTGCTCTGTAGCCATAGCACACTGTGAATGCTTTGGTGGATTTTCCGCCACGGAAACTTTTTCACAGTCCAGCTTTAATTTACTCGCTTCTTGTCATGTCCATAGTATCATAGTTCTCTAGTAATTTCAATCGGTATAAATCATGCGTTTGTCGTGTATTTTTTGCAGGGTTTATTGACTTTTTTGCGGAAAGCTGATATACTTCAGCTAAGATATTGTGAAAAGTGCATAGCCGACAACGAGATATGGGTGCTGAGATGAAAGTACCCTTATGCGCTGATTAAAATATGGAATGCATTCCACAATATGGAATATACGAGTTACTAAAGTTTCAAAAGTGAAACGAAAATGAAGGAGGTGCGGTGAGTATATGTGGACTGGTGAGGTGACCATGGCGGGCGCCGTTCTGATTTCCGCTCTTGGTATTTTGGTGGTGTTTGCGGCCCTTGCATCGCTTGCAGTTGCGATCATCATTATTTCCAAGATCCTCGGAATTCTTGTTAAAACGGATGCGCCGAAACAACCGGCTGTTGCGGCGGCGGTTCCGGCTCCGGCTATTGATGAGGAGTCCTATGCAGTGCTTCTTGCGGCGGTCAGTGAGGAAGCGAGGCTGTCAGGAGAAGAGTTTCGTGTGACAAGCATCAAAGAGTTGTAGGAAAATCGCAGCGGTTCATGTGAAAGGTCTGCGGAATTGTTACGAAAAGTCTTAAAAAAGAAAAAGCAAAAAGGAAAGGATGTATGAAAGCTATGAAATACGTTGCAACATTAAACGGAAAGAAATATGAAATCGAAATCGAAAGGGTAGACGGCTACAAGCCCCTTGACAGAGGCGTTACCGTAAGCGCCCCGGCTCCGATTATCGCTTCCGCTCCGGCACCTGCAGCGGCTCCGAAGGCAGCACCCGCTCCGGCGCCTGTACCCACACCCGTTCCGACACCTGCACCCGCTCCGGCGCCCGCACCTGCAGCAGCTCCGGCACCCGCAGCAGGCGGCGGCACAACCGTAGAAGCTCCGATGCCAGGCAAGATTCTTGACATCAAAGTAAAAGCAGGCGATGCCGTTGGGTATGGCCAGTGCGTGATTGTTATGGAAGCCATGAAGATGGAAACAGAGATCGTTGCTCCGGCAGCGGGAACGGTTGCTTCCGTAAACGTAAATGTGGGCGATGCTGTTGAAACAGGTACTTTGCTGGTAACCTTAAACTAATAGGAGGTGCCGCGTGAATATACTTTCAGTATTCGGGGAGTTACTGGCCCGGTCAGGCTTTGCCGCAATTACCTGGCAGCAGGTCGTAATGCTCCTTATTTCCTTCATTTTATTATATCTGGCAATTAAAAAGCAGTTCGAACCGCTTCTTCTGCTTCCCATTGCCTTTGGCATGTTCCTTGCGAACCTGCCTCTGGCCGGACTTATGGACGAGGCTGATGTCTGGTATCAGTCCGGTGTTTTAAGAATTATTTACAGCGGCGTAAAATCAAGCTTATTCCCCTGTCTGATTTTTATGGCGGTAGGCGCCATGACAGACTTCGGTCCGCTGATTGCAAACCCGATCAGCTTACTGCTTGGCGCGGCAGCTCAGTTCGGTATCTATGTGGCCTTCCTCCTTGCGCTTGCAACCGGCCTCTTTACGCCTGGCCAGGCGGCAGCCATCGGCATTATCGGCGGCGCGGATGGCCCGACCGCCATTTACATTGCCAATAATCTGGCTCCTGAACTGGTGGCGCCTATTGCAGTGGCAGCTTATTCTTACATGGCGCTGATCCCGTTAATTCAGCCGCCGATCATGAAAGCTCTTACCACAAAGAAAGAGCGCCAGATCGTTATGAAGCAGCTCCGTAAGGTAAGCAAGGTGGAAAAGATCGTATTCCCGGTATTCGTGGTACTGTTCTGTTCCCTGCTGCTTCCGTCCGTGGCTCCGCTTCTTGGTATGCTGATGCTTGGAAATCTGCTCCGCGAGTCCGGCGTTACCGGAAGACTTTCCGATACCGCCCAGAACGCGCTTTGCAATATCGTTACCATCATGTTAGGTACTACTGTGGGCGCGACTGCAAACGGGGAAATTTTCCTCCGCGTTCAGACAATCGCCATCATCTGCATGGGACTTCTGGCGTTCGCGTTCGCCACTGTGGGCGGCGTTCTTGTGGGGAAACTTTTATGTGTGATTACAGGCGGAAAGATTAATCCGTTAATCGGTTCCGCGGGCGTTTCCGCGGTTCCTATGGCGGCCCGCGTGTCCCAGACTGTGGGCGCAAAGGAAAATCCGACCAATTTCCTTCTTATGCATGCCATGGGACCCAATGTGGCAGGCGTTATCGGTTCCGCAGTGGCGGCCGGCTACTTCATGTTAATGTTCAAGTAAGTACAAGACTCTGTATCTGGCCGGTGTCTGGTGTACTGTCTGCATGATATCTGGCGAAACTTTGCAGGACAGCGTGCCCTGTTTCATCGCGCATATTCGTTCATCGGCAAGGCGGATTTTCGACGGCGCGGCGGTGGCTGCGGCTGGAAAATCCAACGCAGCAGATGGGAGAATAGACAAGGAGACTTGGCTGAATATAATGCGGACAGGGCATCAGGCCGGACAGATCAAAATAAATACATATTTTAAGGAGGCTTTATTGTGGCTAATAAAGTTATGTCATTACACGATGCCGTAGAGAAGTACGTTCAAGACAACGATGTACTGTGCTTCGGCGGCTTTACCACTAACCGCAAACCCTATGCTGCGGTTTACGAAATTCTTCGTCAGGGCAAGACCGGTTTTGTAGGCTGGTCCGGACCTGCAGGCGGCGACTGGGATATGTTAATCGGCGAGGGCCGTATCAGAGCCTATATTAACTGCTATACCGCAAACTCCGGTTATACGAACGTTGCCCGCCGCTTCCGCGCAGCAATTGAGAAGGGCGAGCTGGTTTATGAGGACTATTCCCAGGATGTTCTGATGCTGCAGCTTCATGCCGCGTCCTTAGGTCTTCCGTATCTTCCGGTAAGAATGATGCAGGGTTCCGGCCTTGTGAAATTTTGGGGGATCAGTGAAGAGCAGAGAAGAACCATGGAAGGCGTTGACAATTTAAAGTGCGTCGAGATCGAGAATCCTCTTGAGCCGGGCGAAAAACTCCTTGCCGTTCCGGTTCCGAAGTTAGACTGCGCGATTATCCATGTTCAGCAGGCGTCCCCGGACGGAACCTGCATTATCGAGGGCGACGAGTTCCACGATATTGATATCGCAATCGCCGCAAAGCGCACCATCGTAACCTGTGAAGAAATCGTAAGCGACGAGTATATCCGCAGAGATCCCACGAAGACAAGAATCTTCGGCGAGTGCGTAAACGCCGTTGTGCGCGCGCCGTATGGGGCATGGCCGTCCCAGTGCTACAACTATTATGACGACGACGACAAGGCTCTGAAGGAGTACAACCTGGCCTCTATGTATCTGAATGAGGAAGATGCAAAGGCTCAGCTTCAGAAAGCAGCCGATAAGGCGGCCAAAGCGGCTGCCGCAAAGCCTGAGGATGAAAAACTGGCTGCCGCCGCTGAGAAGGCTGCCCAGGCTGCAAAGGATGCTGCCGACGGCACAAAAGTTCCGGAGACTTTCAAGGACTACCTTCAGAAATATGTGTATGGCTGCAAGGATCAGGACGATCTTCTTAACGTTTTGGGCGGAGCGCGCCTGATGAACCTTAAGAATGAGCCGCACCTTGGCTATTCTACCAGACACTAATTGGGGGAGGAAAAGAAAAATGGCTGATTATACAAAGTATACAAAGCAGGAAATGCAGGCGTATGCCATCGCAAAAAGTATTAAGGAAAATCAGATCGTTATCGTTGGCACCGGCCTTCCGTTAATCGGCGCTTCTCTTGCAAAGCGCGCGGTTTGCCCGAGCTGCCATCCGATCGTAGAGAGCGGACTTATGGATTGCTCTCCGGTTGAGGTACCGCGTTCTGTCGGCGATAACCGTTTCATGGCTCACTGTGCCGTACAGTGGCCCAACGTCCGTTTCGTCGGCTTCGAGGCCAATGAGTGGCTTCATGATGAGGACCGTCTGATCGCTTTCATCGGCGGCGCGCAGATTGACCCTTACGGCAACGTTAACTCCACCTGTATCTTCGGAAAGGGCGACTATGTAAAGCCCCAGACGCGTTTCACAGGTTCCGGCGGTGCAAACGGTATTGCCACTTTCTGTAACACGGTAATCATGATGCAGCACCAGAAGAGAAGATTCATGGATCATGTGGATTACATCACAAGCTGTGGCTGGATGGACGGCCCCGGCGGACGCGAGAGAGCAGGACTTCCCGGAAACCGCGGACCGCAGATGGTAGTTACAGATCTTGGCATTATGAAGTTTGACGACGAGACCAAGAGAATGTACCTGGCTTACTACTATCCATTCTCCAGCCCGGAAATGGTACAGGAGAACACAGGCTTTGAGATTGACATTACGAGAGCCGAGCTTATGGAAGGCCCGGATCCGGAGATTATCCGTCTGATCCGTGAAGAGATCGATCCCGGCCAGGCTTTCATCAAGGTGCCGAAGGAGAAATAATCCGGAAGGATCTTTAATTGGAAACGGAACCGGTGTGCATGGAGACATGCCCGTCTGGTTCGTCACTGGCATAAACCATACCGGGAACGGCATCTGCCCTGGGGCAGGGACCGTATCCCGGCACCAAAGCGTATATATAAGGAGGAAGACACATGGGTTATTTTTCCATGCCTAAGTATTTCCAGGACATGCCGACCGTCGGTAAGGCATTGGTAAATCCGAATCCTGAAAACGAGAGCGAGATCAGGAAAATTGAGAAGGAAATCCACGACAAGGTTGAGGAAATCCTTGCCGCCGGCATCACTTCAGAAGAGAAATTAAATGAGCGCGGCCAGTTATCCGCCATGCAGCGTATCAACGCTCTTGTGGATGCAGGCACCTTCTGCCCTTTAAACAGCCTGTTTAACCCCAATGACAACAAGATGGGTTCCACCAACATCATCAACGGTCTTGGATGTGTAAACGGCAAATGGGTTTATATCATCGCTTCCGATAACAAGAAGATGGCCGGAACATGGGAACCGGGCCAGGCCGAGAACCTGATCCGCTGCTCCGACGCCGCTAAGATGATGAACATTCCGCTCGTCTACTTGCTGAACTGCGCGGGCGTTGATTTCCCGTACCAGGATCAGGTATATCCCAACAGGCGCGGCGGCGGCACTCCGTTCTTCCGCAACTCTGAGTTAAATCAGCTTGGCATTCCGGTCATTGTAGGTATTTATGGAACCAATCCGGCCGGCGGCGGATATCACAGCATTTCCCCCACCATCCTGATCGCTCACAGCCAGGCAAATATGGCAGTCGGCGGCGCCGGCATCCTTTCCGGCATGAACCCGAAGGGATATATCGACAAAGAAGCGGCCGACCAGATCGTTGCCGCTCAGATTGAGAACAGCAAGAACAAGGTTCCTGCTCCGGGTTCCGTTCCGGTTCACTATGACGAGACCGGTTTCTTCCGCGAGGTTTATGAGAACGATTACGGCGTAATCGACGGAATCAAGAAATACATCAGCTATCTTCCGGCATATAATCTGGAGTTCTTCCGCGTGGATGAGCCGAAGCATCCGCTGCTTCCGGCAGAGGACCTTTACAGCATCATCCCAATGAACGGAAAGCGTCCGTATGATGTTTATGATGTAATCGGCCGTCTTTTTGACGGTTCCCAGTTATATGAGTACAAGAAGGGCTATGGCCCGGAGATGGTGACAGGTCTTGCAAAGGTCAACGGCCTTCTGGTTGGCGTAATCGCCAATGTTCAGGGGCTTTTGATGAACTATCCGGAATATAAAGAGAATTCTGTCGGAATCGGCGGAAAGCTGTACCGCCAGGGTCTCATCAAGATGAATGAGTTTGTAACTCTCTGCGCCCGTGACAGAATCCCGCTGATCTGGTTACAGGACACCACAGGAATTGATGTCGGCGATGATGCCGAGAAGGCTGAGTTACTTGGCCTGGGTCAGTCCTTAATCTACTCCATTGAGAATTCCGGGCTTCCGTCACTGGAGATCACCCTTCGTAAGGCCAGCGCCGCCGCTCATTATGTACTGGGCGGTCCGCAGGGCAACAATACGAACGTATACTCCCTGGGTACGGCTGCCTGCGAGTACTATGTAATGCCAGGTGAAACCGCTGCAAACGCCATGTATTCCAGAAAACTTGTGAAGGCCAGCAAGGCCGGTGAGGATATGGAACCGATCATCAAGAAGATGAACGATATGATCAAGCTTTACCACGACAAATCCCGTCCGGCATACTGCGCCAAGGTTGGTATGGTTGACGAGATCGTTGATATGACCGAGCTTCGTCCGTATATCCAGGCATTCACCGAGGCTGTTTATCAGAATCCGAAGTCTATCTGCCCGATGCACCAGATGATTACGCCTCGTGCAATCCGTGAGTTCGATACCTTTAAGAAAGCTTAATTTTGGCCAAAGGATTTGTTTTTTGTCCAGACCAGGGGCGACTCTGGTCTGGATATGTTTGTTAATGCTTGCGGAGGCAGCGCGGTGTATGGTATACTTGGCTCGTGAAAGATGATGCAGAAAAAGACCCGGAGGTTTGTATGAGTGCAATGTATACACTGGGAATCGACGTCGGTTCCACAGCGTCCAAATGTATTATTCTAAAAGACGGCGCAGAGATTGTCGCCAAGTCCTTAATCGATGTGGGAGCAGGCACCAGCGGCCCCCAGCGCGCCATTGATATGGTGCTTTCCGAGGCTGGTATGAAAAAAGAAGATATGGCTTATACTCTGGCGACCGGATATGGCCGTACCTCGTTGATGATGGGAGTTGCAGACAAGCAGATGAGCGAGCTCTCCTGTCATGCAAGAGGAGCCGCTTTTCTGTTTCCCGGCGTTCATACGGTTATTGATATCGGCGGCCAGGACGTAAAGGTCCTGCATATTGAAAACGGTACGATGACAAATTTCCAGATGAACGATAAGTGCGCGGCCGGAACCGGCCGGTTTCTGGATGTTATGGCCCGCGTTCTGGAGGTGAAGGTTGAGGATCTGGGAAGACTGGGAGCCATGTCCAAAAAGGATGTGGGAATCAGCTCTACCTGTACCGTATTTGCGGAAAGTGAAGTAATCAGCCAGCTGGCCATGGGAACGGATAAATGCGATATTATCAACGGGATCCACCGCTCCGTAGCAGGCCGCGTGGCCGGACTGGCCCATAGGATCGGTGTCGCCCCTGATGTGGTTATGACAGGCGGCGTCGCGCAGAATTCCGGTGTGGTAAGCGCGCTGGAAGCGGAGCTTGGCTGTAAAATCAACACTTCCCCGCTGACTCAGTATAACGGCGCTCTGGGTGCCGCCCTGTTTGCATGGCAGGCAGCCAACCGCTGATTGTGAAACGGCCCCTGCGGGCCGGATGTGCAAAGGCACATTCCATATAAAGGAGGATATTTATTATGGCAAAACAAGTAATGCCCGGCGTTCTCGCCCTTCGTAAGGTCGTTGATGACGTCCACAAGGATGCGCGTGAAGCCAAAAAAAGAGGCGAACTGGTAGGCTGGTCGTCCTCCAAGTTCCCCTGTGAACTTGCGGCAGCTTTTGATCTGAATGTAATGTATCCGGAGAATCAGGCCGCCGGTATCGCAGCAAACCGCTATGGCGAGATGATGTGTCAGGCCGCCGAGGATCTCGGATATGATAACGATATCTGCGGATATGCGCGTATCAGCCTGGCCTATGCCAAAGGCGTCCGCGTATCCCGTAAATATGACCCGGAAACCGGGGAGTACATCATCGACCCCAGCACCGGAAAGCCCTTAAAGGATGCTGACGGTAATGTGGTAATTGATGAAGCGACAGGAAAGCCGAAGAAGGATCCGAAGACGCAGACTCCTTATCTTCAACTTGACAATATTTTGGAGATTGAGGCTCTGCCGGATGGTCCGGAGAAGGAAAAACGTCTGGCTGCCATTTCCCCGATTCGTCAGATGCAGATTCCGCAGCCGGATTTCGTTCTCTGCTGCAACAATATCTGTAACTGCATGACAAAATGGTATGAGAACATTGCCCGTATGTGCAACGTTCCGCTTATCATGATTGATATTCCCTACAACAACACGGTGGAAGTGGGCGACGCCAATGTGAAATATGTCCGCGCCCAGTTTGACCAGGCCATCCACCAGTTAGAAAAGCTGACGGGAAAGAAGTTTGACGAAAAGAAGTTTGAGCAGGCATGTGCAAACGCGAACCGTACCGCCAAGGCATGGTTAAAGGTTTGTGATTATTTACAGTACAAGCCAGCTCCATACAGCGGATTTGACTTGTTTAACCATATGGCGGATGTTGTAACAGCCCGCGCAAGAGTTGAGGCGGCTGAGGCTTTTGAGCTTCTTGCTGAGAATCTGGAGGAGGCAATTAAGAAGGGCGAGACAACAACTCCGTTCCCGGAGAAGTATCGCGTCATGTTTGAGGGCATTCCGTGCTGGCCGAAGCTTCCGGCTCTGTTTAAACCCTTAAAGGAGCATGGCGTGAACGTTACGGCCGTTGTATATGCGCCTGCATTTGGTTTTGTTTACAACAACATCGACGAGATGGCGCGTGCGTACTATAAGGCACCGAACTCCGTCTGCATCGAGCAGGGCGTTGACTGGCGTGAAGGCATCTGCCGCGACAACAAGGTCGACGGCGTTCTGGTTCATTATAACAGAAGCTGTAAGCCGTGGAGCGGATACATGGCAGAGATGCAGCGCCGCTTTACTGCTGACCTGGGCGTGCCGTGTGCAGGATTTGACGGCGACCAGGCTGACCCGCGTAACTTCAATGCCGCACAGTATGAGACCCGCGTACAGGGCCTTGTGGAAGCAATGGAAGCAAACGCCAAGGCAAAGGAGGCATAAACAATGAGTATCAATGCATTATTGGATGAATTTAAAGAGAAAGCTGCCACCCCGAAGCAGCAGCTTGCGGAATATAAGGCCCAGGGCAAAAAAGTAATCGGCGTCCTGCCGTACTATGCTCCGGAGGAGCTTGTTTATGCTGCCGGAATGGTTCCCATGGGAATCTGGGGCTCCAACAGGAAAACCATCAGCCGCGCGAAAGAGTATTGTGCAACCTTCTACTGCACAATCGCACAGCTTGCGTTAGAAATGCTTTTAGACGGAACCATGGACGGCCTGGACGGAATCATCACCCCCACCATCTGCGATACCCTGCGTCCCATGAGCCAGAACTATCGCGTGGCCATGGGCGACAAGATGTCCGTGATTTTCCTGGCCCATCCCCAGAACCGTTTTGAGGACTTCGGCCTTCAGTTCTGTATCGACCAGTACAGCCATGTAAAAGGCGAGCTGGAGAAAATCGCGGGTAAGGAAATTACAAACGAAGCGATTTGGGACGCAATTAAGGTTTACAATAAGAGCCGCGCGGCCCGCCGCAATTTCGTTAAGCTGGCAGGCGAGCACTGCGACGTTGTAACGCCCACGAAGCGTTCCGCGGTATTAAAGGCTTTTTGGTTTATGGAGAAGCCGGAGTACACGGCAAAGCTTGAAGAGTTAAATAAGGAATTAGAGGCGCTTCCGGTATGTAACTGGCAGGGAACCAAGGTGGTTACCTCCGGTATCATCTGCGATAATCCAGCTCTGCTTGCCGCCTTTGAGGAGAACAATATCGCCATCGCGGCCGACGACGTCGCCCACGAGACACGTTCCTTCAAGACAGACGTTCCGGAGAACGAGACATGTCCGATGATGGCGCTTGCGAAACAGTTTGCAGGCATTGACCATGATGTTCTTCTCTATGATCCGCAGTCGGAAAAGAACCGCCGCGGTGAGTTCGTTGCAAACCTGGTGAAGGAGAGCGGCGCTCAGGGTCTTGTCCTGTTTATGCAGCAGTTCTGTGACCCGGAGGAGATGGAGTACCCGTACCTTAAGAAAGCTCTGGACGATGCGAAGATTCCGCACATTAAGCTTGGTATCGACCAGCAGATGCGTGACTTTGGGCAGGCGAAGACTGCCATTCAGGCATTTGCGGATGTGCTGGAGATGAGTAAATAGTCTGAATTGCTATAACGCCCTGCCGTCAAGGATGAAAAGTCCCTGCGGCAGGGTGTTTTTATGCACAGACCCACACAGAGGAGTATGCCGCTAGTGCTCCATCCAGACAGAAAGTGAAGTTGTGGACTGTCTGATGCGTGACAGT
>CAJUDN010000071.1 GCA_910585355.1 uncultured Lachnospiraceae bacterium | reverse complement strand
CAATCTGCCAGTAGGCTTGTACCATCGCAAAATTGACTGCGCTGTATGCCTGATTACGCGACAGCAGGAGAGCTTCTTTTATTTCGGAATAGATGTTCTCATAGGGAGTTAGATTAAGATCAGCCATTTTATTGGCCCTCCTGCTTTTGGAAGCGCTGTTGCTGCTCATAAAATTGTTTGGCAATTTTCTTTGTTTCTTCAACACCAGATTTGCGCCACCATGCATCCAGCTTTTTCTTCATATCAAGGACAGCCTCTTTGCTGTCCTCCAGCATGGCATCCAAACGGCGAATAACTGTCATTGGTAAAATAACATCACGATATTTTCCCCGCACATACACATCACGCAGGCAGTCATCTGCAATTCCCCATATAAAGCTTACGATTGCATTGTGGATTTGATTGTCCATGTGTCTTTCTTCCCTTCTTGCCGAGATTGGCATCTTTTTCAGTTTTCCCCAGTCATTTCCATAATATCACCAACATCACATCTTAGGGCTATACAGATTTTTTCAATGATTTCCGTATTTACATTCTCATTTTTGCCAAGCTTCTTAACGGATGCTGCACTTATCCCAGCCAATTGTTACAGGTCTTTTTTCTTCATATCTTTACCAATCAATAGTTTTCATTACTTTTTGTAAAAAAGTTCTATTTTTCCTACTATTCAGGAAAAGATAAAGCCATTACACATAAATTAAAAATGTAGTGATTTACAAAAAACTGTCTGACCTCTTGCCCATTTTCTGCTGCGACCTGTTTGCCAAAAGTACTTCGTGCCTGCATGCACACTCACACACATTTTTTACATCGCTACCTATAAATATCCCCAAGCAATTCTTCAAGCAGGTTCTCCTGATAAGCAGCCCTGCCTTTTTCTTTCACGCTTTCCGCGGTCTGTTTCAGCAAAGGATGTCTGATATTTTCTAGCTTTGCCAGTCCGTTATAGTCAATAACTTCCTTTGAAATACCTGCCTCATAATCCGCCGGAGCCATCCTCCATACATGAATCCGGTTTCCGAATTCCCGCCATAACCGGTCTGCGATCCCAATTCCGTCCGGGTCAATGTCCCCGCTGTAATAGACTTCCGCCCCGCTGTCAAGAATAAGCGAAATCAGCTCCCTGGCCACGGTCCGGAGCTGCCCGGATGTACAGAGCAGCGTAATCTTTTTATCCTGAGCCCCGCCGGAACAATCAGATTTTTTCTGCATCTTCTCCCCTATATGTTCCAGCAAATAACAAAAGACCATTTCATTCTCGACAATATACACCCTGCCGCCTTCTGCCAGAACCCCTGTAATTCTTTTTAAGTTCTCCATCGTAATCACATATGGTTCCATCCATCCGCAAAACGCCTCATACGCCGGATGCCACCCGTCTTTCGTCTGTAAATGCAACCCATAGGCATGTACAAGAGAAGAAACATTATCCGGTACAACTCCAACGACGAGCAGCAGTTCACGCCACTGATGTGCATTCGCGGGCAGTTCTGTTTTTTTCCAGAAACAGACTGCATGCTGTAAAAGCTGGCCAGGAACCGTACCACGGTCAAAATAATGCGGGTTTCCGGATATTTTCGCCGCAAACACCGCCAGGGGAAACCCCGTGCCGCTCTCCCCTGCGCTCTCAAGCAGCGCGAGTGCCGTTCCAGCAGTTTGGACCAGGACCGCCGCCTGATGATTGTCTTTGTTATATTCCTTCACCACCTGCTGATATCCATATTTTTTTGCAGATACCATTTCCTGAAACCAGCAAAATGCTGCGGATTCGCTGCCAAAATTATTGAGAAAATATACACGGACACCATGAAAAAAATTTCTTTTCTGCTCTTCTTTCGCTCTCTTTTCTCCCTGATTGGTGTCCATCGGCTCCTCAAAATATGCCTCCAGTACTTCTTTCATGTCTACCGGAGCAAATCGTGTCGCCTGCAGCCCTTGCTCAAATTTCGCAAAATCAAAACAGATATCTTCACTGTGAAACGTTTTCCCTAAGATTCCTCCTATCGCCCGCCTTTCCTCTTCCGTTGTATCACGCAGTGTGATACGGCCGGCCACCTTCCCCAGAGTTTTCCATTTCTTCCGAAACGCCTCCATACACCTGTGATATGCTTTCTTGCTCTTAAAATAGTTGGCGCATTCTGCATTATTGTTCATCCAGTATCCTCTCATGTCCGTTCCATGTATATCGGATTACAGAAACTGTCTGGGAATTTTGCGGTCTTTGCAATTCTGCTATTCTAAGCCCCTTTACTGTTTCAAAGCAGCCCCACAATGCCTGGGAATTCATAATGTAATCAAAATCCAGCTTATGGACAAGTTCAAACATGCTACTGATATTTTTATCGTCCACCCCTGCAAACGCCTCGTCCAGTGCAATCAAACGGGGATGGGCTTTATTTTCTGCTTTCTGGTACTGTGCGTTGACTGCCGTAAAGAGCGGAACATACATTGCCATCGCCTTCTCACCGCCGCTGAAGCGGTTGAAAGCAGCATTCGTCAATGGTTTTCTCTGCTCCTCCCCATGCCGGAAATACATTTGAAATCCAAACCATTTACGATAATCCAGAGCATCCCTTACCAGCTCCGTATAATTAATCACACTGCCGTCTTCCTCAAGCTTTTGTTTTTCTGTATGAATTTTACTCCGGAAATGCGCCGCAACCTTTTCGATGTCCTCCATGGTGAGAAGCGACCGTTCGCGCAGCAAAATCTGTTCCAGCTCAACCGTATCAAGTTCTGCGTCATTCTCCGCCTTGCGCGGCTTCCATTCCAGCGAGAAGCTCAATCCCATGGAGGTATCCATCTCTTTCATAAGCTTCGACATATCCGAAATCCATTTCCTGCTGTCTTCAATCCGGTCTGTCAGCTGCTGGCTGATCGTATGAGACAGAATATCCTCAAACAATTCACGATCCTTTTTCTGAATCAGCAGTTCTGTCTCCTCAATCGAAGTCTTTAAGATCCCATAAAATTCCTCCAGGTAAACCCTTTTCCCCTGCCAGACCGATACGACCCTTACACGCTTGCGGAGCATATTGGGCATCTCTGCTTCTTCCGGTATTTCATCCACTTCTCCAAAACACTCATCCAGAGCCGTCCCGTAACTTGCCAGGCTGCCGTTATGCCGCTGATACACCTGATACAGTGCACTCAGCATATCTGATGCCTCTCTGTTCTTATCACTTTCTCGAATGAAGCCTGCCGCTTCCCTGGCACATTCAAAAAGCGGGCGCTCTCCCCTCTGGGTAATAAGTTTCAAAGAGAGCTCCTCCTCAAAATACTTTCTGAGGAAGGTTTCCTCTGCGATTGCCTGTTTCACTTTTTCCGCCAGCTTCGGTTCCGATTCCAGGAAAGCGCGAATCCTTTCATCCAAACGGACTAAGTCATCATTTACTTGCCTCCACGCTTCATTCAGGCCTTCCAGCTTCTCATTTAACACTTTCAGCTGCTTCGCCTTTTCAATATTTTCCGGCCGATTAAGATACTCCTCGATCTGCTGAATCTGAAGGTCACATGCCTGCACACGCGTATGATACCCTCTCTTTTCGACAAAGGCATCATCCATCGCCTGCTCCGCCATGGCAATCTTCTCTTCGCTGTGTCTGCGATTGCCGCGCTCCGTTCCAAGTTGTAACAGATTTCCCCGAACATCCTGCCAGATTCGCTTATATTCCTCCGCAGACTCTTCCGCCTCCTCATACGCTTCTCCCGTCCTCGCATATGGAAATGCTTTGCACTGCTTCAGCATGACCTGATACTGTTCATTTTTCTGCTGCTCCAGACGCTGTTTTTGTGTCTCCTCCTGGCTATACTGTTCACAAATTCTCTGCAGCGCAAAAAGGCAGTCCTTCTCCTTCGCCAATACATCATTAATAGCAGAAAAGCCAGGCAGGCCCTGATACTCCTCCTGTAAAATACTCAGGCACTTCTTAAGTCTGTCAACTTCTCCGCTGATAGCCGTAATCTTTTCCGTATAGTCCTCAATCTCTTCCTGTAACTGTCGAATTTTTTCTTCCTTTCGTTTCTTTCTTGCCAACAGGCCGACAAACTCCGCTTCGCCTGTCTTATATGCCCTTCCGGCTAAAATGCCCTGACGGAAGCTTCCGTCCTGTCCAAGAAAGACGCCCTGTCTTAAGCCATTCTTTTCATAAATATTACTTAAGATCCGTTCCACCATTTCTCTGTGTCCGTCTTCCAGATCTTCGCTCGCTGTTAATCCCGGGAAATGTGAATCTCCTTTTTCCTCTATATATAAAACAGTATCCAGAAACTGCGGGCATGTCTGCCTGATTTTCTCAAACTCCTGCTGCGAAACAATCAAAGCATCCAAAATCCCCATTTTCTGCAATTGCGCCTCCAGCCTTGCACATGCAGCGGAATCCAGTTCCTTTGAGAATTCTACCGTTTTATAAAACGGAACCGCCGCGATGCCAGCTTCCTGCAGCGCAGCTCGTGTTTTCCTTGTATCTTCCTCTCTCTCCGGCTCAAGCTCTTCCTGCTTTTGAGCCTGAAGCAATTCCTCCTTTGCGGCCATCAGAATCTCGTTCTGATGGTTTAAGGCATACTCTCTGTCCTTTTTTTCATCCGCCAGTATCTGACGCTGCCTTTCATAATCTTCGCGCAACAGTTCCTGTACGGCTCCCGCGTCCTCAATGGACTCGTACTGCCTTATTTTCTCTTCCACCGCGTCCAATACTTCTTTCTCCGGCCTCCACTGTCTGGAAACCTTCCCCGCGTCAAAAAGATTTATGATCCATTGGTCAATTACGCTTACTACATTCCCCTGTGCCGCATCCAGCTCCTGTTCACACAGGCTTTTCTGCTGTCTTAGCTGCTCCAGCCGACTTTCCAGCTCGTCATACTGTCCGGCAATCTCCTCGTACCGCCAAATCGCTTTTTTGCACTCCGTAATCAGCTTTCTGTATGCATCCAGGCTCTTAACGATCTCATCTGTCTTGTGATATTCCTCCGTTTCAAGTAACCTGACTGCCATCCGGTGCTGATCCCACTGTAAAACTTCCTGCTGCTCCTCCAGTTCTCTTTTTTCATCCAGTAATTCCTGCTCTTTTTGTTCCAGGCGGTATTGAACCTCTTTCAGCTTTTGTTCTCCCTCAAAGATACGTTCCCTGTTCTCCGCAATCTTTTTTTCCCACTTCTGTTCCTGAGCCTCAAACTCCTGGCGGTTTTTCTTTGCCTGCTCTAGCTTTTGGTCTGCCTCCTCCAGGTCCGTGTCCAGAAGCCCAACCCGCTCAAGCTCCACGAGTTTTCTTTCCTCTTCCAATTCCCCCAGCCGGATTTTCTGACTCTTCTGCTCATTCTCCGCGTCTGTCCTCTTCTGTTTCTGTATATCCAGCTGGCTCTGTGCGGTCTCCGCCTCTTTCTTTTTTTCAAGATACGCCTTTGCTTTCTTTGCAATCATATACTGGTTGTAGCGTGTATACTCATTTCGAATTGCCTTAACATCCGCAAATGCGCGCTTAAGCGTATCCAGGCTGTCCTGAATCTCATCCATTTTTTCCATCGCGTCAACCATGGCGCGCAGATCCTCGTCCGTAAGCGTCTGCAAAGAATCATTGAGAATATCGTATACTCTGGAAGGTTTAAACTCCTTTGACAGTTTCGGAGCGCGCACTTTGACAAGAAGTCTGATAAACTGCTCATACTGCTCTGCCTTACGAAAACCAAAAATATATTGATTGACATATTTTTTGTATTCACTTTGGCTGTCCGTAAATATATTATCTTCTCCCAGCTGGAGCTTCATTTCTCTTTTATCATGAGGAATCTTTATGGAACCCACCTGCTTATACAGCCAGATATCATAACCAATCCTTCGTCCATCCAAAAGAATAAAGCCCCAAAAATCCATTGATTTTCCACGCTTTGCCCGTTGTCCGATTCCAATCGTCCGGTATTCGTCCGACTCTTCTTTTTTTAATTCCAAAAACAGATAACCTGTGGACTCATCCTTTCCCTCTTCACCCAGGAAATAATATTCCATCCTGCGGTCACTGGAGCCGAACGGATCTAGACGGCTCGGGGTACGGTCCCCATCCAGCACAAACGGAATAAAACTCTGCGTCGTAATGGACTTGCCGGAACCATTTTGACCTCTTAAAAGGAGCTTTCCGTCTACAAATTCAAAATATTCCTCGTCATACAGCCAAAAATTCACAAATCCGATTCGATTCATTTTCCAGCGATTTATCAATCCTTTGTACCTCCCGCGAAATCTTTCGGATAAAAGCCTGCCGCCCTTCCGACCGCCGGTAAGATCGTAATATCGTCCCCGTCACGTGTGAGCATCATCCATTGTTCCATGTATTCCAGAATTGCATCCAGGAACCTTCCCTCATCCATTTCCCGAAATTCCTTGCTCCATGCGTCCTTCCACTTCTTGCGGCAGTCCAACACGATTTCTGTGAATTTTTTTCCTGGCAGAGAGATGCGCTCATTTTCTTTCTTCGACAATGTCCCATCATGAAGCGCACTCTGAATCTCTGCACACAAAAGCAGCACGGCCTCCGGCAGCATGGCGTCCCTCGGGTGCACCGTTCCATAACAATCATCCGCATCCAGTGTTAAAAATGCCGCGTTTTTATAGATGTCTAAATTTCCTCCCAGATTGTCATTCAGATATTTCGAAACCCACTGACGCTGATTTTTTAAATAGAGTGCGTCCGCATCCTCATTTCCGTCCCAATAGTATGCCGGACATACTGCCAGCTGCCTGTATACACGGTTAATCCGCATAGTCCTGCTTTCTTTGTTCAATTCCTCAAAGTCCGTTTTTTCGAAGTCTTTCCAGGATTCATAAGAAGAAATATCAACGGCAAAACTGGCGGCAAAATACTTGGAATAACCAGTATTTTCATACAATACTTCCTGGCCTTCCTCCCTGCCGAATGCCTCACTTCTTCCCTCATATACGCGCAGCATCCTCAGCCCTTCCATATACTGCAGGACACGGACCAGAGATTTTCTCTGTGTAAAAGAAGTCCAGTCAATTTCCATATATGACTTTAGCTGCGTTTCCACATAGCCAATCAATTCTGACAAAAGAAATTGCTCCTGTTCTTCCTTATCCTCCAGATACATTAAGACAACGCATAGAATACAGTAATCCCTGATATCCTTAAAGTCTCCGATTCCCATAAAGCTCTGAGCGCTGGCCGGCTTTCTTTCCAGCTTTAAAAGATTCTCCGTATGAATCAGCTTCCACCCCAGCTGTTCGCGGATAAATCTCTGAAATTTTGGGATATCCCGTTTTACCTTGTAATATGTTTCCTTATCATAATCCTTACAAATCCAGAAATTTTCAAATAATGTTCGTACTTCATTCACTGTTATTTAAACTCCAATATATATGCCGGCATCGTTAACGCCCCGTCTTCACAGTTTAGCACACAGCTTCCCTCTTCCCGGATCAGCTGATATTCCTGCCCGTATTCCGTTCTTCCCAGCCTGCGGGAATTCATATTTGCCTGGGCAATCCATTGCAAAAAGATGATTCTCACATCCTCCGGCACCTTTCCGTTAATTTCCGAAAAAGTAATCCTGTTCTCCCTTATGTAATGCATAACAATCTCTTTTTGCTTTCTGGCATGCTGAAGATAAGATTCTCTCTGCATATATTTTTCCAATGACTTATCCGCAAAGCCTCTCTTGTCTTTTTTCTCTCTGTAACTCCTCGTATGCGGCTTCAACAAGAAATCCGCAGGTTCCTCCTCATATACACTGTTATTAATTGTATCCTCCTCACGGGGCTCATTTGTCTTGAAATGCTGTATTTTCTGCACGCCAAAAACATGGGCCGACAATTTATGCGCCTCGTCAAGATTTTCGCACTTTAAAAACAAATCCAGAAATTTCCCATAATCATCTTTCCTGCTGATTCCCCAATTCTGAATCTGAACGATCAAGGCCGCATTCTGAATGATGCCCCGGATAACATCATTGGTAATCTGCAATACCTTTTTGCATTCACAATTATGGTCGGGTGTATCAATAAACCAGTTTTTCAGGGAATTCCACTTGCCGCTGACATTTTCCCTTATGCTGGGTTCCGCGTTTCCGTGAATCTCTAAAAGCGCATGAGGAATATCCAGCTCACTCTGTACCACCTTTTCCAGAACGCGGTTTTCCACAACAGGAATCACCTTCATTAACAACTGTTCCATTCTTCTTGCGTGCTGCTGAAGCGCCTGAACAAACTCGTTCAAATATTTAATAAATTTATCTTTGTGAATCACAAATTCGACTGACTTCATCAAATGGTCTGTCTTCCCGGAATAGAAATCCCGAAGATAATCCTGATAATTCTGATTGAGGCGCTTAAAATCTTCCTGAAGAAGATTCCACCACTCATTCACCTCTTTTAATCCCGCATACTCCATTCCCTCAGCGTCTTCCAGGCTTTTCTCCATCCGGACAAAAAAATTCACAGATAAATTCCCGGACTCCAGAAATACATTTTCCAGACGGACAGTCAATCTCTCTATCTCCACCGCATACTCAGACATGGTATAGCGATACTGCTTATTTTTATATTCCGCGATGGTGTAAACCCGCCCCGGATCCTGAATCGGCGTAAGATTTTTCCATTTGACCAGAGCCTCCAGATCCAATACCAACTGTTCCATGGAATAATCTGCGAAAAAAGCATCCTGGCTGATTAATTGGAAGACGTCCTCTTTATATAGCTGAAAATGCATCTTCTCATATTCCCGGTAAAACAGACGCATAATCTTTCGATACGTCGGTGCATTTGGCACAGACAGATATGAGGTCTCATGTATTGGCTCAAAATGCTCCATCCTGTGTATTCCTTTCTGAGATCATTAGCAATTCTTCACAACAGTTCAGTCTTGCGAAGCCCCGTAGAACAGCATGCCCCGCTTTATCGAGCATATTTGTTCCTCCGCAAAGCGGACTTTTGGCGGCGCAGTGGTGGCTGCGGCTAGAAATCCAACACAGCAGATGAGCGAACAGACAAGGAAACTTGACTGAATATAATTCAGACAGCATACCAGTGTCGCTCTATAATCGATCAACAGCCTCCTTCAGCTGTCGTAATGCTTTCTCCAATACGGATCGCGGGCAGGCGGCATTCAACCGCATAAATCCAGTCAAACTGCGTCCAAATGTATATCCCTCATTGAGCCCGATCTTTGCCTTTTCAATCATAAAAGAACGAAGCTCTTCGTTATCCATTCCCAATTCCCGGCAGTCCAGCCATACCAGATAGGTTGCGTCCGGAAGATTAGGTTTGATTCTTGGTATATTCGCTTCACAGTATTCTTTAATAAAGTCAAAGTTTCCGGCAATATAAACAAGCAGCTGTTCCAGCCACTCCTCCCCCTCGTTGTAAGCAGCCTCCATTGCCACAGAACTGAACGCGTTGTTCCTGTGAATATCCATATTCATCCAGAAGCGATCAAATTTCTGTTTCATCTCTGAATTTGGAAAAATTGTTGTCGACGCCTGAAGTCCTGCTAAATTAAACGTCTTTGTCGCCGATACACAAGTAATGATTTTCGATGCAATTTGTTCTGACAGACGCGCCACAGGCGTATGTTTTTTACCATGAAAAATCAGATCAGAGTGGATTTCATCCGATATCAGCAATACATCGTTAGCAATACAAATTTCTGCCATTCTCTGAAGTTCTTCCGGCTTCCATACAATGCCCAGCGGATTGTGAGGATTACATAACAGAAAAATTTTCACTTCTTTTGCTAATTCTTCAAATGCCTCAAAATCAATCTCCCAAACGCCGTCTTTTTCTACCAGCTGATTCTCCAAAACCGTACGCCCGCTGGCTTCCGTAATATCATAAAATTCCGAATACACCGGTGTTTGAATCAGAATTTTATCGCCTTCTCCGCTGAAAATCTGAATCAGCGCTGACAGGGCCGGCACGACGCCCAAGCTCCAGCTCATCAGAGAAGTATCCACATCCCAATCATTCCTTCTCATCTCCCAGTTCTTTACTGCTTCAAAATAGGAAGCCGGTCTGGAAGTATAACCCCAAATCCCTTCTTCCGCTTTTTTACGGCAGGCATCAATAATCGGCTGTGCCGTCTTAAAATCCATATCCGCCACCCAAAGCGGAATGATGTCATCCGTTCCGAATTTTTTGATTCTCTCATCATACTTTGATGATCGGTTTTTGCTTCGGTCAATAACTTCATCAAAATTATATTTCATAAATGCATCCGCCCTTTCCTGTTTTGGTTTCTCTGTTTTGTTATCCTATTTTTATTGTCCTGTCTTTGTGGTCCTGTTTCAGTCACTCGGTTTCTGTTACCTTGTTTTATCATCCTGTTTTAGCTACTTATTTTGTAGCCACCCAGCCCTTTTATTTCCTGGCATCCCTCCAATCGTACCTCCTCATTTCTTCCCGAAACGCACTTTTTCGCGGGTACGCGTCCCTATACGACATCATAAGCCTCTGTTTTTCCCCCGGCTCTCCCATAGCTTTCAGCACCTCGCCCAAAGCGGCAATATATGTTGCACATTCCCCATAATAGTTTCTCCGGTTCGCATCCATAATTCCTGCTGTCCGGCCTGTTTTTCCCTCTCAGAGGATAAACAGCCCCTTTCATATATACCGAAAAACCACTGCTTTTATGTACAGATGATTCCAAAAAAACTCGCTGCAGCTCTTCCTTTTTCTTTTCGTATTTCCTGCCGTTTAACAGCGCCCAAAGATAATTCAGAGCGGATGTATCAGATTCATATCAATCTTCCATTCCCCAATCGCTGCTTATTTTGGCACAGACCCCATTTTCACACGAGCCTCCGCATGAACATTTGCATTCATTTTCAGCTTTGCCATCGCATTTATGTTAATCAACATCGATCCATTCGGCCTTAATGAACTGTGTATTATTCATATTTGACGTTGGGAACAGAAGATTTTTTGGGCCTGACATATATTTCTGCATATCAAAATATTCCTTATTTAAAGAGGCGGCCATATTCAATACCCATACTTTTTTATATATTTTTGAGTATATCACATTCCATCTAATTGTTCAACTGAGCTGTCGCATCATCACTTCTTTGATCATCGTCTGAGTCATATTCGTACCCCCGCTTTAACCTCTCAAAGATTTCAAAAACTATCGGATCTATTTTAATGGCATCTAATATACTCAGAAAACTTGATAGTTTATCTGGCTGAGCAGCATATGTTTTTTGCAGCTGTCAAGTTTGCAATCTCCCAATTTACAGCTTCCATCCTCCCACTGAAAACAGAAGAAACTTGTTTCTGTTTCCGGGGACAAAGACGACAAACGGATAAAGTATGTTGAAATTACTTCTCTTGGAGAGAAATTCTGCAACGAAGCAAGACAGGAAATGGAACATACGGAAAGGAAACTTTTGGAAAATCTTTCAACTGGAGAAGAAAAAACGCTTTTTGCTTATTAGAAAAAATAAACTGGAAAATAAAGGAGATATAAGTCTGCCTATATTGGGCAGACAAAAAATGCTCATATCAATCGCAAACTATCAATCTCTAACAATTATTTTAGGAGGAGTACAAATGGATAATCAGAGATCAATGGATGTATTTAGTAAAGCGCCCGTCCCGCGGGCAGTATTCAAAAATGCCTTGTCTGCAATGGCGGCTATGCTCATGGTATTAGTTTACACCTTAGCCGACACATTTTTTATCGGTCAGACGCATGACGCTTTACAGGCGATGGGCGCAGCCACCGCTTCCCTTGTTATCAATTTAAGCAGGCAAGGTATCATTTTCATTCCTGCCCTGTTTATCCTAAAGGAAATACTCGGGCTGACCGGGCTTATATGGGCGCAGCCAGTAGCAGATATACTTTCCATTGCTCTTGCCGCCATATTGTATATCAATACATTCAAGAAATTAAGCGGGAAACAAATTGCCGGACAGATAGAAACAAACAGCTAGACACAGATATTTGAAGCTGTATGGAACATGGATAGCGATGTCTGTCAATCATGTATTGCTACCGTGATTAGCAGTCTGCAGAAAAAGATAGAGCCGGACAGCAAGAACCCGACCTACATCCGTTTATGTATCTATTTGGGAAAAACAGTATGCCCGATGTGGATAATCTGTTGACTTCATTTTATCAACTAGACGATGAAGCAAGAAAGGAAGTAGTGGAAACGATACCATTCAAGTTGCAGTACCACAAAGACAAAGAGCGGGCAGAACAGAGAAAGCAAATAAAAGGTTGGTAAAAAGACAAACTCCGATGAAAACGGTGCTAAATTTCATCGGAGTTCTTTTTTATGGCACCGTTTTGGCACCGCTTTACATATTTTCACTGTTGCAAAGTTTCAAAAAGGGCTTTCCGATTTCTCGGAAAGACCGGTAAGCATACCTCAAAAATGCTTCGCATTTCCTCGGTCGCGGGCATTCGCTAAATGCCCGCAAAGGCAGTCGCCACCACCCGTAAAACGGGCAATGTCGTCAACTTAAGAGTATCAATAAAA
>CAJUDN010000070.1:4492-13109 GCA_910585355.1 uncultured Lachnospiraceae bacterium | reverse complement strand
AACACGCTTTGCGAGTTTCTCAAGTTATCGCGGCAGTCGCCAAGGTCTCGTGCAAGCACGGACTTTGGCTCGTTGCTGACGTAAAAAAGAAGTGAAAATGGAGGTATGAAACAGGTGCAGGCCTAAATTTTCGGCGCTGCACCTGTTTTGAGTTGACGTACCCTAAACTATTTAATTTAATAGTTACTAATAAAATTATTTATATATTGTACAGAAAAAGTAATCCGGATATAATTGGGCAAAGAAAAATTGAAAAGAAAAGGGGAATCTATACAATGCAGATTTTATATCTTGGAATTACTTTTGCTGTTATCATTGCCATCCTGGCATTCCACCGCCCTCTTTATCAGGCTATATTAGGAGGTTTGGCGGTAACCGCCATACTATTTCAGATTTCTCCGCTAGAAATGGCAGGGCGTGTCTCTATGGTGTTTACCCAATGGTCTTCACTGTCCGTATTACTTTCCTTTTATTTCATCACGTTCTTGCAGAGGATTCTGGAGGCGCGTTCTCAGATAAAACTGGCCCAGCAGGACTTAAATGGAATTTTCCATAACCGCAGGGTCAATATGGCAGGCGCGTGCCTGTTTATCGGCCTGCTGCCCTCAGCCGCCTCCATGATTCTGTGTAGTGAGATCGTGAAAGACGCCGCGGACGGATATCTAAATCCGAAAGAACAGGCATTTGTATCCAGCTGGTTCCGCCATATCCCTGAAAGCACCCTTCCCACTTACACGGCAGTGCTTTTGATGGCCAATCTTGCCGGGGTGGAGATTGGGGCATTTATGGCTGAAATGATTATTCCGGTGCTTACCCTGTTTGTGCTCGGATACGTAACGTATCTGCGCCGCATTCCGAAAGAGACGGGAACTCCGCCAAGCAAAAACCGCATCAGGGACGGAATGAATCTGTTTCTTCATCTCTGGTCTCTGCTGTTGATTTTGATATTAATCCTGGTATTTCATGTGGAAGTGGTGGCAGCCGTACTGATCTCCATACTGCTTTGTATTGTGGTCTATCAGGTGAAAACGAAAGAGCTGAGAAAATTTGCAGTTTCGGCTTTTGAAAAGAAGATGTTGGGAAATATGTTCCTGGTGTTAGTGCTGAAAGAGTTTATCGCCTATACCGGCGTACTGGCGCTGCTCCCTGAGGCCATGTCGTCTCTGCCGCTGCCTGCTTACCTGATTTTTGCGATTCTTTTCTTTGTTGCAACCATCATCAGCGGTTCCACTGGTGCCATTGCTATGGGGACTCCTCTGGCTTTTGCGGCAATCCCGGGGGGCGCGCCTTTCATGGTGTATCTGATGTGCGTTACTCATGCGGCGAGCCAGTTATCGCCTACCCATATCTGCCTGGTAGTCGCCTCAGATTATTTTCATGTGTCCTTAGGGGATTTGATACGAAAGACGCTGCCCCTGTCCCTGATATTTTGTATCATAATGACCATCTATTATCATATTTTGTTGTTTGCATAAGTTGCAGGCTTTCAACGCGTTTTTCATTCTGAATCTTTGCAGGGCTGAACTGTTGCAATAAAAATTACAAAAATACTAATTTTTATTGAAATTTTGTTAGAAAAGTATTACTATATAAATATGCCGAACCGTTAAAGCGGCTTCCGGCACAGCTCAGTATGAAGCGGGGAGAGATTATGTTTAATACGAAAAAGAAAAATGAAATCACTGCAATCATTAATACGATCATTGGCGATAATTCAAGAATTGAGGGTCAGTTAATCGCCTCAGAATCCACCCGGGTGGACGGAACACTGCGCGGTAAGATCCTCTCGGAGAGTACGGTGATCATCGGGGAGCACGGCGTGATTTACGGAGATATTGACGGCTTTGAGATTCTGGTGGCCGGTACGGTATACGGGAACCTTCACGCACAGCAGAGGATTCAGCTTACCGAGACGGGCCGTGTGATCGGCGATTTGTTTACAAAGACGCTGGTGATCGACGAGGGCGCTTCCTTCCGCGGAAGATGTTCGATGGAAATCGCAGAGGGGGCGGAAGGGCTCCCGAATTTTGATCTGGATAAGGAGACACTCTTAGAGACGGGAGAGCTTTCAAAGCCCGAGGCGCTTCCGGAGCCTGAACCCGGGCCCGCGTCCGATAAGGAGAAGAAGAAAGAAGAGCTGAAAGAAGAAAAGAAGGAAACTGCCTGAGAAAAATTCTGGAGTGGGAGAACAGCCTGACGGATGAAATGGAAAAAGTTTAAGAAGGAACGTATTTCGTTAAATTATACGGTCATGTTGCTTCCGCATTCGGAAAAAAAGCCGATTCATTTTAAAACGCCGGTATGGACGTTCGGACTTTTTTTCCTGGGACTCCTGGTGCTGACAGGAACCTGTCTGTTCTTGGCAGGCTCTCGTCTTCAATTAGAGAAGGTACGAGAGGAAAAGGCCGAGCTTGAACAGGAATGGGAAAAGCTTGCGGTCGGAAAGCAGCAGGCAGATGCAGAGAACGAGGCATTAAGAAAGGAGCAGGAGCTTCAGGAACAGGAACTGAAGAGCCTGGAACAGGAAGCGCGCGACGCCATCAAAGAACTTGAGGAATTAGTGGAGCGGGAAGCACAGATTCGGGAGGAGCTGGGCCTGCAGGAGATTCCGGAAAGCCCGGAGGCAAAAGCTGAGGGGATGTCAGGGCTCCTTGCGACAGACGAGGTAGGGACGGAGGAGCTGTTTGGCGTGGTGCAGATCGCCTCGGTGGATTTTGCGGCGGTCCTCTCGGAGGATGCGAGAAGCTTCGAGTCGATTCAGTCGCAGCTTGGCTATCTGCAGGCAAGCCTTACGGAAAAAAACAGCCGTTACGATTCCTACCTGGATACAATCGAGAAAAAGAAAGCGGCCGAAGCGGCGGAAAAAGAGCGCAGGGCGCGGCGGCGGGATACGATTGTCAATTATGCGCTGAGTTATATCGGCAATGCATACGTTTATGGCGGAAATGACCCGAATACGGGTGTGGACTGTTCCGGATTTACAAGATACATTCTAAGCCATGCCGCCGGCGTTTACTTAAACCGCACGGCTGCTGCACAGTCCTCACAGGGGCGCGTAGTTTCGGCGGAGAACGCCAGACGGGGAGATTTAGTCTTCTACAGCAGCGGTGGCTCCATCGACCATGTAGCGATTTACATAGGAAACGGGCAGATCGTTCACGCTTCCAACGAGAGAGTAGGAATCATAAAATCAAATATGTACTACAGAACGCCGGCGAAGATCGTCAACGTTCTGGGAGATTAAAGAATATGGCATTCGCTCTGGGAGGAACAGGGGGGATGCCTTTTTCGTGCACCGCTAAAGCGGCGTGTGGGCGGCGTAGCGAGTAGGGAAAAGGTCATTGGGCATTATCATGACATCTTCCCCCTGCGCGGTTCAGGTTTTACTATATGCCATATTGAATAGATTAGAGCATGTTCAGGAAAGAGGCATCTTCTTTCACGTTTTCAACATGAGTATCATTTATGAAGCAGCAGCTCCAATTTCATATCAAAAAAAGAACATGAATTGACGGCAAATAGGGTTTATGGTAAGATGGAGCTGTAAAAAAGCATATGTATTGAGGGCAGAAGACGGCGAGGAAGTTGAAAGAAAGGTGCGGAATATGTGTCATTTAAATCAGGCATTTTTGGAAAATGGAACGAAAGAAACATCCGGAAAGTGCCCATAAAATAAAGAAAAAGAGGCGATCATGAGAAGATTAGCGTTAAGCGATGAGATACTGTTATCAATCCAGCAGCCCGCCCGCTACATCGGCGGCGAAGTGAACATGTGTATGAAAGACCCGAAATCTGTGGCCGTCCGCTTTGCCATGTGTTTCCCGGACGTTTATGAGATCGGCATGTCTCATCTGGGCATTCAGATTCTTTACGACATGCTCAATAAGAAAGAGGATGTATACTGTGAGAGAGTCTATTCGCCCTGGATGGATTTGGACGCCGTCATGAGGGAGAAACACATCCCTCTGTTTTCCATGGAGACCCAGGAGCCCATTAAAAATTTTGATTTTCTTGGAATCACGCTCCAGTATGAAATGTGCTATACAAATATTTTGCAGATTCTGGATTTATCCCGGATTCCTCTGCATGCGGCAGACCGTACCTGGGACGACCCCATCGTCATCGGCGGCGGCCCCTGCGCCTTAAACCCGGAGCCCATTGCGGAATTCTTTGATATTTTCTATATCGGCGACGGGGAAACCGTGTATTATGATTTGATGGACGCCTATAAGGAATCCAGAAAGCAGAACGATTCCAGAGACGCCTTTTTAAAGAGGGCGGCGCAGATTCCGGGACTCTATGTCCCATCCCTCTATGACCCGGAATACAATGAGGACGGAACCATCAAAAGCTTTCTTCCCAACTGTCCGGAAGCGCCTAAAAAGGTCCAGCGGCAGATCATGATGGAAATGACAGATACCTTTTATCCGGAAAAACCACTGGTTCCTTTTATCAAAGTGACCCAGGACCGCGTGGTGCTAGAAATCATGCGCGGCTGCATCCGTGGCTGCCGGTTCTGTCAGGCAGGAATAATTTACCGGCCCGTCCGTGAAAAAAGTGTGGAAAAGCTGAAAGAGCTGGCGAAAAAGATGTTAAAAAGCACCGGACATGAGGAAATCTCCTTAAGCTCCTTAAGCTCCAGCGACTATCGTAGTCTGGAAAGCCTCGTCCGGTTTTTAATTGAGGAATTCCACGGAAAGGGCGTCAATGTTTCCCTGCCGTCTCTGAGGATTGACGCTTTTTCCCTGGACGTCATGAGCAAGGTGCAGGACGTGAAAAAGAGCAGTCTTACTTTTGCTCCGGAGGCCGGTTCCCAGAGACTTCGGGACGTTATCAACAAGGGCCTTACGGAAGAGGAAATCTTAAGCGGCGCAAGCGAAGCCTTTCTTGGAGGCTGGAACCGGGTAAAGCTTTACTTTATGCTGGGACTTCCCACAGAGACCACAGAGGACATGGAGGGAATTGCCCTTCTGTCAGAAAAGATTGCGGAAAAATATTATGAAATTCCCAAAGACCAGAGGAAGGGGAAGGTCCAGGTGGTGGCCAGCACCTCCTTCTTTGTGCCGAAGCCCTTTACTCCCTTCCAGTGGGCCAGAATGTGTACGAAAGAAGAATTTCTTGGAAAAGCCCGCGTGGTCAACCATAAAATGAAGGAAATGCTAAATTACAAGAGTTTAAAATATAACTGGCATGAAGCCGATGTAACCGTTTTAGAGGGCGTCCTGGCCAGAGGCGACAGACGAGTGGGGGCAGTCATTGAGGAGGCCTACAAAAACGGGGCTCTTTATGACGCCTGGTCTGAAACCTTTAAAAATGAAGTCTGGATGAAGGCCTTTGAGACCTGCGGTGTGGATATCGATTTTTACACCACCAGAGAGCGGAGCCTTAACGAGATATTCCCGTGGGACTTCATCGACTCTGGAGTCACAAAGGAATTCTTAAAAAGAGAATGGTTAAACTCCATTAAGGGGACAGTAACCCCAAATTGCCGGGAGAGATGTTCCGGCTGTGGAATCAAACGGTTCGGAGGAGGTGTCTGCTATGAAGATCAGGATTAAGTTTTCCAAACAGGGCAATATGAAATTCATCGGACATCTGGATATTATGCGGTATTTCCAGAAGGCCATGCGCCGGGCTGATGTGGATATCCGTTATTCCGAAGGTTTTTCCCCTCACCAGATTATGTCTTTTGCGGCTCCCCTGGGAGTCGGACTGACGGGAAGCGGAGAATATCTGGACATTGAAGTGCTGTCCACGGACTCGTCGAAAGAAATGGTCCGGCGGTTAAATGAGGCGATGGTGGAGGACATGAAGGTCTTAAGTTATAAGAGACTTCCGGATGACGCTGCCAATGCCATGTCCCTGGTGGCGGCCTGCGACTATACCATAACGCTCCGAAAAGACTATGATAACGGACTTTCGTGTTCCGATAAAGAGTTTTTTACAAATCTCATGCTGTTTGTAGAAAACGGAAATCTGGAAGTGATGAAAAAGGCGAAAAAAGGCGAAAAGCTCATGGATCTTAAGCCTCTGATTTATGAAAAGAGGCTGACAGAGGATGGCGAGGGGATTTTTCTTAAACTTTCCTCGGGGAGTTCTGCCAACATGAAACCGGAGCAGCTTTTGGAGACATACTGCAAATCCCTCGGAAAAGAATATCCGGCCTTTGCCTTTCGCATCAACAGGGAAGAGGTCTATGCGGACAGCGGTTCGGATACCTCCCATATGTTCATTTCCCTGGAGGAGTTTGGAGATGACATTGAATAAACTTATATTTACAAAACTTCGTGGAAAAACCGTCGCTGTACTGGCCTCCCCGGGGCGGATTTTACAGATTGAGGCGGAGCCTGAAAAGGAGACGGAACGTCTGGGCGCCATCTATATTGGAAAAGTCCGCAATATTGTGAAAAATCTGGGCGCCGCCTTTGTGGAATACCAGCCTGGAGTCAATGGTTATTTAAGCCTTTCCGAATGGAACGGCCCCCGTCTCTTAAGAGCCGGAGATGAGATTCCCGTTCAGGTGACGCGGGCGGCGGTAAAAACAAAGGATGCCGTCCTCAGTACCAATTTATGCCTGACCGGACATTATGTGGTGCTTACTTCCCAGGCTGGTAATCTTGGAATTTCTGCCAAGATCAGGGATGGGATGTGGAGGACAGAGTTAAAGGCCCAATGGGAGAGCCGCTCCCCTGGAGATTACGGTCTTATTGTACGGACCAACGCATATACGGCTCCTTTTGAAACGATCTGGGAGGAGACGGACCTGCTGTGGAAAAAGCTCCATAAAATATATTCTGACGCAGAGTGCCGTACCTGTTACAGCGCCCTGTATCGTCCGGAAAGCTTTGTTATACAGACGGTCTCCAATGTGAGGAAATCTGAAACAGAGGAAATTGTCACGGATATTCCTGAAATTTATGAAGAACTTCGCCAGTCCGGCCTTTTTTCAGATTCGTTGTCTGATGTCAGACTCCGCCTTTATTCTGATGAAACATACCCTCTGTGGGCCCTTTACCATTTGGAAACCGCTTTAGACCGCGCGCTTTCCAGACAGGTATGGTTGAAATCCGGCGGATATCTTGTGATTGATCCCACAGAAGCCATGACAGTCATCGATGTCAATACGGGAAAAAACACCGGAAAAAAAACAGCGTCTGAGACCTATTTCAATACCAATCTGGAGGCGGCTTCTGAAATTGCCGCCCAGCTTCGTCTCAGAAATTTATCCGGTATCATTCTGGTGGATTTTATTGACATGGAAACAAAGGAACAGAATCGGGAACTGTTGTCCAGCTTCCGAAAACACCTGGCAATGGATCCGGTAAAAACGGTTCTTGTGGATATGACGGCCCTGGGTCTGGTGGAGATCACCAGGAAAAAGATAAAAAGCCCCCTCCACGAGCAGTTTCTGACAGGTTTTTCTGAAAAAACTGTTGACACAGGGAAAACCTGATGGTATTATAACATAGTATGCCGCACAGTGAGGTTTACAAGGATTTCCAGTGGAAATACACCATAACTGGCGAGTAATGATAATAGGAGGTGCAATATGTACGCGATTATTGCAACAGGTGGTAAGCAGTATAAAGTAGCCGAAGGCGACAGCATCAAAATCGAGAGAATCGACGGCGAGGTCGGTTCCGCAGTAACTTTCGATCAGGTTTTGGCTGTAAACAACGGCGAGCTTACGATCGGATGCCCCACAGTAGAAGGCGCAACCGTTTCCGCAACAGTTGAAAAGGTTGGAAAGGGCAAGAAAGTTATCGTTTACAAGTATAAGCGCAAAACCGGCTATCATAAGAAAAACGGTCACAGACAGCTTTATACTCAGGTTAAGATTGAAAAAATCAACGCTTAATTTCGTATGATTCAGGTAATGATCCTATGTGACAAGAACCATGCAGAGAAAGGGATTGAAATAACAGGCCATGCTGGCTATGCAGAATACGGACAGGATGTAGTTTGTGCTGCTGTTTCTGTATTGGCTCTCAACATGGCGAATTCCGTTGAACGTTTTACGAAAGATCATTTTGAGGGAAGCGTAACAGAAGACGGAGGAAAGTTTTCCTTTTTCTTCCCGGATTCCATGAGTTCTGAGTCGCAGCTCCTCATGAAATCCCTGATTCTCGGACTGGAAAGTATCCGGGATGAATACGGAGCAGAATACATCAATTTTCGATTCAGGGAGGTGTAACCGATATGTTTAAGATGAACCTTCAGTTATTTGCCCATAAAAAAGGTGTTGGTTCTACCAAAAACGGCAGAGATTCCGAGTCTAAACGCCTTGGAGCAAAGAGAGCAGACGGACAGTTCGTATTGGCCGGAAATATTCTTTACAGACAGCGCGGAACCAAGATCCATCCGGGTCTCAATGTAGGCCGCGGCGGCGACGACACATTATTCGCAAAGGTTGACGGCGTTGTAAGGTTTGAAAGAAAAGGCAGAGACAGAAAGCAGGTTTCTGTATATCCGAAGGCAATTAACGAATAATAAAGCAAAGAGCTCCATACTTAAGGTATGGGGCTTTTTTATAAAAAGTTCAGCAGGAGAAAATTCAGTTCTTTCGCCCCAGGCGAATTCTAAACGCTCTAGCATATCCTGCCATTTTTAGAAATCC
>CAJUDN010000070.1:0-4482 GCA_910585355.1 uncultured Lachnospiraceae bacterium | reverse complement strand
CATTCTGGGAAAGGACCAAAGGTACCATGTTTACAGACCGTGCGAAAGTATTTATTAAATCAGGAAACGGCGGAAACGGCCATGTGAGTTTCCGCAGAGAGTTGTATGTTCCAAGCGGCGGCCCGGACGGAGGTGATGGCGGCAAAGGCGGCGATATCATCTTCCAGGTGGATGACGGCCTCAATACCCTTGCGGATTTCAGACATGTAAGAAAATATGCGGCAGAAAACGGAAAGGAGGGGGGAAAACGCCGCTGCCATGGCGCAAATGGCAATGACCTGGTAATTAAAGTACCGGAGGGCACCGTTGTTAAGGAAATGGAATCGGGAAAGATTATCACGGACATGTCCGGAGAAAACCGCAGAGAAGTTATTTTAAAGGGCGGCAGGGGCGGCCTTGGAAATATGCACTTTGCTACGGCCACCATGCAGGCGCCCAAATATGCTCAGCCAGGACAGCCGGGACAGGAACTGTGGGTGCAGCTGGAGCTTAAAGTCATTGCCGATGTGGGATTGGTTGGCTTCCCCAATGTGGGAAAATCCACTTTATTATCCCGCGTATCCAATGCGAAACCTAAAATTGCCAATTATCATTTCACAACCCTGAACCCCCACCTGGGTGTGGTGAATTTAGGAGACGGGAACAGCTTTGTTATGGCAGATATTCCAGGACTCATTGAGGGGGCATCTGAGGGAGCAGGCCTTGGCCATGAATTTCTGCGCCATATTGAACGAACCAAAATTCTTCTTCATGTGGTGGATGCTGCTTCTGTGGAGGGTCGTGATCCGGTGGAAGATATCCATACAATCATGAATGAGCTTTCTACCTATAATCCGGGACTTCTAAAACTTCCGCAGGCCATTGCCGCCAATAAGCTGGATGTTTTCTATGGAGAAGATGGAACAAATCCTATAAAAGCTTTAAAAGACGAGTTTGAGCCTCAGGGAATTCCTGTGTTCGGTATCTCAGCTGTCAGCGGAGAGGGGATCGACCAGCTTTTGCATCACCTTTTCGACCTATTGAAAACTGTAGGCCGTACACCGAAGGTTTTTGAAAAAGAATTCGAAGTGGAATACCAGACGGATCAGAATCTGCCCTATACAGTAAAAAAGGACAGTGAGGGCGTTTATGTGGCAGAGGGACCGAGAATTGAAAAAATGCTCGGCTATACAAACCTGGATTCTGAAAAAGGTTTTGACTTCTTCCAGAAGTTCTTAAAGCAGAGCGGAATCCTGGAAGATCTGGAAAAGGCCGGAATCAAGGAGGGCGATACCGTCCGTATGTATGGCCTGGAATTTGATTATTATAAATAAGGAGTTTTCATATGACAAGTAAGCAGAGAGCCTATTTGAAAGGCCTTGCCATGACCATGGATCCCATTCTTCAGATCGGAAAATCCAGTCTCACACCGGAAGTTACCCAGGCAGTAAATGATGCCCTGGAAGCACGGGAGCTGATTAAAATCCATGTGCTTAAGAATTGTGCTGACGACGGAAAAGATTTGGCTGCGGTCCTGGCAGAACGAACCCGTTCCCAGGTGGTGCAGGTAATCGGAAAAATGATTGTATTATATAAACCGGCAAAGGAAGAGAAGAACAGAAAGATCGTTCTTTCGTAGCCCGGAAAGGAGTTTTTCCATGAAACGGATTGGCATTATGGGCGGTACTTTTGATCCTGTCCACAACGGACATCTTCTTTTGGGAAAACAGGCATATATGGAGTACCGGCTGGATGAAATCTGGTATATGCCATCTCATATTCCACCCCACAAAAAAGACCACCATGTAACAGACAGCGAAAGCCGCCTTGCCATGCTGTATCTGGCTCTCAGGGATATTCCCTATTGTAAAGTATCGGAATTCGAAATGGAGCGGGAGGGAAATACCTATACGGCTCAGACCCTGAAACTTTTAAAGGAAACATATCCGGAATATCAGTTTTATTTTATCATTGGAGCCGATTCTTTGTTCCAGCTGGAAACCTGGTATCATCCTAGAGAAGTTATGGAGCTTACTTCTCTTCTTGTTTCCGGAAGAGAGTGCGAGTCTGACGGCAAAACCCTGGAGGGACAGATTACACATCTGAAGGAGGCATATGGCGCCGATATCCAGCTTCTGCATAACGAAGAAGTGGATATTGCCTCTGCCGAAATCAGGAAGAGGGCGGCAGATGGAAAGGACATCCGGAAGGCGGTTCCCAGAGCAGTGGCTGATTACATTGAAGCCCATGGGCTGTATCATACCGGCGCTTAAGACAAAGCAGCGAAACATTCGGTCTGACGGTCAGAAATCCGATGCGAGCGTGCCTGAAGGAGCACAGAGTGCGGAGCAATCCAATATCAAAAGGGGCAGAAGACCTTTTGATCCCAACATTAACGGTAGTATATCATATGGATAGCAGAATTTTAGAAATAAGAAAGCATTTAAAAAAGAAGCTTGATCCCATGAGATTTGAGCATACGTTAGGAGTGGCCTATACCTGCCAGGCGCTGGCTATGCGGTACGAATATGATCTGGATAAGGCGGAACTGGCAGGACTGCTCCATGACTGTGCCAAGAGGTTTGATGGAGAGACCCTTCGTGTCAAATGCCTGTCTCGGAATATTCCCATCACAGAGGGGGAGGATAGAGATCCGGCTCTTCTTCATGCAAAGCTTGGCGCGTGGATGGCGAGAGAGAAGTACGGCATTGATGATGAAGAAATTTTAAGCGCTATTGCCTGCCATAATACAGGAAAGCCAGGGATGTCCCTGCTTGATAAAATTCTTTATGTGGCCGACTACATTGAGCCGCGCCGGGATAAGGCGGCGAATCTTTTGGCCATGCGGAAGCTGGCATTTGAAGACCTGGACCAGGCATGTCTCTCTATCATGGAAAGCACTCTTTCCTATCTGAAATCCAAAAATTGTCCCATTGACATCATGACAGTGATTGCATGTGAGGACATGAGGCAAGTGATGAAAGAGAAGAAAACGATTATCATAAAAAAGAAGGAGGAACAGACATTTGAATCAGGCAAAAGAAATGGTAAAACTCGCAGTCGAAGCGTTGGAAGAGAAAAAGGGCGAAGATATAAAAATCATCGATATTAACGGTGTCACAGTGATTGCGGACTATTTTGTTCTGGCCAGCGCATCCAATGCTAACCAGACCCAGGCTTTGGTGGATAATGTGGAAGAAAAGCTTTTTAAGGCAGGCTGCGAATGTCGTCAGAAAGAGGGAAACTTAAGTTCCACATGGGTTCTTTTGGATTATGGCGATGTAATTATACACGTTTTTTCCAGAGAGGACAGACTTTTCTATGATCTGGAACGAATCTGGAGAGATGGAAAAATCGTGGAATCCGTCGAAGAACTGGACTAAGCCCGGTTATAGAAGAAAAGCCACACCCAGAGCGTGTCTGTAAATTGCTTTCTGGTAGCTGTGTGTTCCATTATATTTTTTGTAACAGTTCAGGTAACCCCTGAACTGTTACTATTTTCTCTATGTTTTTCCCCCATTCTATTTTAATTCATGATCCGGAACAGACCGATTACTTTCCCTAAAATTTGGACTTCGTCTACGATTATAGGGCTCATGGACGAATTTTCTGGCTGAAGTCTGTAGTGCCCGTCTTCTTTATAAAAGGTTTTTACTGTTGCCGCATCTTCTAAAAGCGCCACGACCTTATCCCCGTTTTCCGCAGTGGACTGCTTTGCCACGATCACCTTATCGTTATTGAAGATTCCGGCTTCTATCATACTTTCTCCTTTTACCTTCAGCATGAATACTTCCTTATTAGGAAGCATCTCCACTGGAATCGGAATATAATCTTCTATATTTTCTTCTGCAAGAATTGGAACACCGGCGGCAACTGTGCCGATTACAGGAACATTCACTACTTCGCGGCGGGTCAGGGCAAAATCATCGTCCAGGATCTCAATGGTTCTGGGTTTTGTGGGATCACGGCGGATATAGCCATTCCGCTCCAAAGTTTCTAAATGAGAGTGAACAGAAGAGGTCGATTTTAAATGGACCGCCTCACAAATCTCCCGAACCGCCGGCGGATACCCTTTTCCTAAAATTGTTTCTTTTATATACTCCAGAATTTCTTTCTGCTTATCCGTAAGTTTTCCCTGGCTCATAAAACTCCTCCTTTTCTTTCTAACTCTATACTAACATATGTTCGAGGAAAAAGCAAACTTTTGTTCGAGGAAAAGTAAAAAATCTTAACTATTCGACCTGTATTATATTCGGTCAGACCTTTTTGTTTCTTTTCCCATCTGCCGCGTTGGATTTTCCAGCCGCAGCACCGCTGCGCCGTCGAAATTGTTACAAAAAAGCATTGACAAACATATGTTCAGATGCTATTATGGCATAAGAACATATGTTCTCGAACATGCATTCGCACACATAGGAGGGACTGAGATGAAAAAATATTTATTTATTCTGACAGCATTTGTTACAATGTTATGTTGTTTCTTCGGAAAAACCCTGGTAATGG
>CAJUDN010000069.1 GCA_910585355.1 uncultured Lachnospiraceae bacterium | reverse complement strand
GATTTCAGAGGACGAGTATTTTGAGTGGAAAATCAACTGGCCTGCTACGAGTAGCAGTGTTGATGAAAAAGGGAATGACAAGAAAAATAATAGTTACCAATGGAGAGCCTAAAAAACTAGAAAAGGAGAAAAATAATGACTAAAATAATTTCTTTATTTAATAACAAGGGCGGCGTTAGTAAAACTACTACTACTTTTCATTTAGGATGGAAATTAGCAGAATTGGGATATAAAACTTTAATTGTTGACACTGACCCTCAATGTAATTTAACTGGTTTATGCCTTAATTCTGATAAAGAAAATAAATTATCAAATTTTTACAGAAAAAATGGTCATAATCTAAAAGAAGCTCTGTCACCAGTCTTTGATAATAAGCCGGAACCATTAAGACCATCTGTTTGCTATAAATTTGATGATAACGAAAATCTTTTACTACTACCTGGTCACATTGATTTTTCTGAATATGATGCCACTTATAATATCGCTGAAAACTTAGCCGGTTCTATGGTTATGTTCGGAAATGTGCCTGGTGCATTACGAAATCTACTTTTATTAACTGCTGAAGAATATTCTTTAGACTATATATTATTGGACATGAGCCCAAGCATATCTGCAACAAATGCTAATATTTTAATGGAAAGTGATTACTTTATTATTCCATGCGCTCCTGATTATTTCTGCTATATGGCTATCGAATCACTCACAAAAGTATTTCCTAAATGGAATGACACATATCAAAATTTAAAAAATAATGAAATATTTAAAAATGCTACATACAAGATGAAACCAGATTCTCCAAAATTCATTGGCACTATACAACAACGTTATAGACCAAGAAATGGATCACCTGTAAAAGCATTTTCAGAATGGATAACAGATATAAATAATTTAGTTTCTCAAAAACTTGTGCCTGTTTTGCAAAAAAATAATATGATTGTACCAAATTTAAGTCAATATTGTAGTGAAGATTATAATCTTATTAATATTGCAGACTTTAACAGTTTGATTGCCCAATCTCAAACACACACCACTCCGGTATTTTTATTAACTCAAGAGCAAATCGAACAGTCCGGAAAGGTATGGGCAAATATGAAAAAAAGCCGTGATGATTTTAATGATACGTTTAGTGACTTTGCAAAACGTGTTATCGAAATTACTAAATAGGTATCAAAAAGGTATCACGCTCCACCTAAAAAGCCGGGAAGTCCGCTGTTTATGCGGCTTCCCGGCTTTCTGTTTACTATTCGAACTCAATCGTCGCCGGCGGCTTCCCCGTACAATCATACAGCACCCGGTTCACATGCTTCACCTCATTGACGATCCGGTTTGCAACCTTCCCAAGCACCTCCCATGGTATCTCTGCCGCCTCTGCGGTCATAAAATCAATAGTATCCACCGCCCGCAATGCAATCGCGTAGTCATAAGTCCTCTCATCTCCCATGACGCCAACAGAGCGCATGTTGGTCAGGGCGGCAAAATACTGTCCGATTCCACGGTCCAGTCCGGCTTTTGCAATTTCATCACGGTAAATCGCATCCGCCTCCTGAACCATCATTACCTTTTCCGGCGTCACTTCACCGATAATCCTGATTCCAAGACCTGGACCCGGGAACGGTTGTCTGTATACCAGTTTTTCCGGAATTCCAAGCTCCAAACCAGCTTTTCTCACTTCATCTTTAAATAAATCCCGTAAAGGCTCAATAATCTCCTTAAAATCAACATAATCCGGAAGGCCGCCCACATTGTGATGGGATTTGATCACAGCAGATTCTCCGCCAAGACCGCTTTCTACCACATCCGGGTAAATTGTACCCTGTACCAGAAAATCAACAGCGCCAATTTTCTTCGCTTCCTCCTCGAATACGCGGATAAATTCTTCGCCGATGATCTTTCTTTTTCTTTCCGGTTCCTCGATGCCTTTCAGTTTATTGTAAAATCTCTGCTGTGCGTTCACGCGGATAAAATTTAGGTTATACGGACCATTGGGGCCAAATACCTCCTCAACCTCATCGCCCTCATTTTTCCGAAGCAGACCATGGTCCACAAACACACAAGTGAGCTGATCGCCAACCGCCTTTGCCAGCATAACTGCGGCAACAGAAGAATCCACACCACCGGACAGGGCACAGAGCACCTTACCGCCTCCTACCTTCTCACGTATTGCCTTAATGCTGTTTTCAACGAACGCATCCATCTTCCAGGTCCCGGCGCAGCCGCATACCTCATAAATGAAGTTATGAAGCATCTTGGTTCCTTCCTGCGTATGAAGAACCTCCGGATGGAACTGAATTGCATACAGTTTTTTTTCTTCACACTCCATCACCGCGGCCGGACAATCTGCAGTCCTTCCCACAATCCTGAAACCTGGAGCCTCTTTCTCAATATAATCGTTGTGGCTCATCCAGCAGATAGTCTTCTCCGACACATCTCCGAATAACTTGCTGCTCTTGTCCACAGTCACTTCAATCTTTCCATACTCACGCACAGGAGCCTTGCACACATGGCCGCCCAGTACATGCATCATTAGCTGCGCGCCATAGCATAAACCCAACACAGGAATTCCCAGCTCAAACAGCTCTCTGCTACAGGATGCCGCGCCTTCCTCATAACAGCTATTGGGACCACCCGTAAGGATAATTCCTTTGGGATTCATAGCTTTAATCTGTTCCATGTCTGTCCGGTAAGAATAAATCTCGCAGTACACGTTACATTCGCGGACGCGGCGGGCAACCAGCTGGTTATACTGTCCGCCGAAATCAATAACGATAATCTTCTCCTGATTCATTGGGAGCCTCCTGTTAATTTTGATTGTTGTATATATTCATTCTCCGCCAAAACGTCCATGGGACGTCTCACCAAGTGGCACTATTATAAATGAAAGAACCTTGGTTGGCAAGGGATTTGTCAAAAAACGGTACAATTTGTAATTTCCTTGGTTACAGTTCACAGGGCGGGGAAAACCGGACAAGAACAGACGTCAAGCTCGCTTGTAAGGCGATTTTCGTCCGGTTTTCCACATCGGCCGGACATCCGATACTTCCTGTCCGTCTTAGGACAGACAAGAACGTGTTCCTCCCTGAACGAGTAATTTTCCTTGTAACAGTCCAGAGGCTATATGAGCTGTTACATTTCCTTTTATGCCTCGTAAGTTCCTTTTTTACAGATAATACCATCCCTCATCATCACAGTTCCGTTGGCTACGACTGTATTGATAGACAGGTCTCCATTGAGAACCAGCACGTCCCCGTCGCTGCCTTCCTGTACTGCGCCCTTTTTCGGATAAAGCTCCAGAACCTTTGCAACGTTGCTCGTACCGAAAGTAAGCGCCTTTTCCAGGTCCATGTTCTCTTCCTTTACCTCATATACAATCTGACGATAAATCGTATTTACATCGGATACCCCCATCTCTGTAAGGTTTCCGGCCTCATCATAATTAGACCAGCTTCCCTGACCGTCAGAGCTCAGCGTGATCTTATCAAGCGGTACCTGCTCCTCAATAGCCGCCTTTAAAGACGCGGCAACAGATTTAAATTTCTCCTCAAACTGGCCGCAGGTAAAATCAATGGTACCTCCCATTTTTGCAAATTTGAATGCATCCGCCTGAAGCTCTTCGGACCGTCCCACATGAGTCGGATGGAAGGTTTTAATGGGGATAGAAGTATTTTCCAGGGACTCAAATACCGGGCCCAGACACTTCTTGTCGCCGCCCATATGCAGACACACAAATCCGGCTTTTCCACTTAACATCCCGGCAGTACGCACATCACTGGCCAGACGGGTCAGTCCATCTACTGAGACATTGGGAGCGCGGTGGTCAGAAATTGCCAGTTTCAGTCCCAGAATTTCATCCACAAACATAATATCCCTGCGGATATCTCCGGTAACTGTCGGGCTGGGATATCCATATGCGCCACAACAGCAATATGCGGAAATTCCCTCTTCCTTCAGGGATTTTGCCTTAGCCACCAGATTCTCTGCACTTCTGCTGATTCCATCAGTTCCAAGAACACCCACTACCGTGGTAACGCCGCCTTCCACCAGTTTGGAAAGCTGTACAGGCGGCGCCTGGGTATGGAAACTCCCCTCTCCGCCGCCTCCGGTTATATGGACATGACGATCAATGATTCCAGGAATAAGGATTTTTCCGGCTCCGTCAATTACCTGGCATCCCTCGTACTCTAAAAGCCCGTCTCCTATCTTTTCAATCTTTCCTCCGGCAATTAAAACATCTTTCTTTCCAAGATGTTTTGGTGCATACACATCTGCGCCTTTGATTAATAACATGACAGCTCCTCCTGTTTTATGTTTCCCTGTCCTGCCGATACGAATTTTCCGGCATCGATAACTTTAGTATATCACAACTCTACTTCTTTTCCAAATATTTCTTTACGTATTGGCCTGTGTAAGAGACGGAACTCAGACAAATTTCTTCCGGTGTCCCCTGTGCGATAACCGTACCTCCCCGGTCTCCGCCTTCCGGTCCCATATCAATAATATAATCGGCAGTCTTAATCACATCCAGGTTATGCTCAATCACAACCACTGTGTTGCCTCCCTCAGACAGCCGTCTTAAAATTTCCACCAGCTTATGAACATCTGCAAAATGCAGACCTGTTGTTGGTTCATCCAGAACATAAATGGTTTTTCCAGTTCCCCGCCGGGAGAGCTCCGTTGCCAGCTTGATTCTCTGAGCCTCCCCTCCGGAAAGCTCCGTGGAAGGCTGCCCCAGCTTAATATAGGAGAGTCCCACATCATTGAGAGTCTCTATTTTTCTCGCAATGGACGGCACATTTTCAAAAAATTTCACCGCCTCCTCCACAGTCATGTTAAGCACATCAAAAATGCTTTTTCCCTTGTATTTCACCTCCAGGGTTTCCCTGTTATACCTCTTTCCCCCGCAAACCTCACAGGGCACATACACATCCGGCAGAAAATGCATTTCTATTTTAATAATTCCATCACCGCTGCACGCCTCACAGCGTCCGCCTTTTACGTTAAAGCTGAATCGTCCTTTGTTATAGCCTTTTGCTTTTGCGTCTGGAGTGGAGGCAAACAAGTCACGAATCAGATCAAAGACTCCCGTATATGTTGCTGGATTCGACCTGGGAGTGCGTCCAATGGGAGATTGGTCAATGGCAATGATCTTATCCAGCTGTTCCACACCGTCAATGCCATCATGATCCCCTGCTATGGTTCTGGCACGGTTCAGCTTTTTGGCCAGGGATTTATACAGGATTTCATTAATTAAAGAACTTTTTCCCGAACCGGAAACGCCCGTTACGCAGGTCATAACTCCAAGCGGAATTTTCACATCCACGTTTTTTAAGTTATTTTCCCTTGCTCCCCGGATCATAATCCAGCCCGTCGGCGTTCTTCTTTCACTGGGCACTGGAATACTGAGCCGTCCGCTCAAGTAGGCCCCTGTAATGGACTCCTTACATTTCGTAATCTCATCTGCCGTTCCGACTGCCACCACATGTCCGCCGTGCTCTCCGGCGCCTGGTCCGATATCTACGATACAGTCAGCTGCCCGCATGGTATCCTCATCATGTTCCACCACAATCACACTGTTCCCCAGATCCCTCAGGTGTGTGAGCGTCTTTAATAACTTGTCATTGTCTCTCTGATGCAGACCGATACTGGGCTCATCCAGAATATATGCCACTCCCACAAGGCCGGAACCGATCTGGGTGGCCAGACGAATTCTCTGCGCCTCCCCTCCGGAAAGTGTTCCGGTAGCCCGTGACAGAGAAAGGTAATCCAGACCCACGTCAATTAAAAAACTGATACGTGCACGGATTTCCTTTAAAATCTGCTCTCCCACCATCTTTTGCATTGTGGAAAGCTCCAGATTGTCAATAAATTCCCGGAACCGTACAATGGACATGTTGGTAGCTTCATATATATTCAGATCCCCGACCGTAACCGCCAGCGATTCCTTCTTCAGGCGCTGGCCGTGGCAGGTGGCGCAGGGCGTTATCCGCATGAAGGATTCATATTCTGCCTTGCTGGTCTGAGAAAAAGTCTCCCGGTAACGCCGGCTCACATTTTCAATCAGTCCTTCAAATGCCACATCATATACTCCGGTCCCGCGTTGTCCCGTATAGTGAACCTTTACGGTTTTTCCGTTGGTGCCATAAATCAAAATATCATGTACCCTTTCAGGATAATCTTTAAATGGAGTATCCAGATCGAACTCATATTCCTTTGCAAGGGCATCCAGAATTGCCCTGGTAAAACTCCCTTCCTTAGCGCAGGACTGCCATCCCATCACTGCGATGGCTCCCTGCCCGATACTCAGGGATTTATCCGGAATCATTAAATCCTCGTCAAATTCCATTTTATATCCAAGTCCGAAACAGTCCGGGCATGCGCCAAAGGGGTTGTTGAAAGAAAAACTCCGCGGCTCCACCTCCTCGACGCTGATTCCGCAGTCCGGGCAGGAAAAGCTCTGGCTGAAGTTGATAGGCTCGCCTCCAAATACATCCAGAATCATAAGTCCATCAGACAATTTCATGACTGTTTCAATAGAATCGGCTAAACGCTTCTCAATCCCTTCCTTGATTACCAGCCTGTCCACCACAATTTCAATATTGTGTTTGATATTTTTTTCCAGTTGGATCGTTTCTGTCAACTCATGAAGATTTCCATCAATGCGGACGCGGACATAGCCGCTCTTTTTCGCCTGCTCTAAAACCTTTTCATGACGGCCCTTCCGGCCGCGGACCATTGGAGCCAGAAGCTGTATTCGGGATTGTTCCGGCAGTTCCATGATCTGATCCACCATCTGGTCCACCGTTTGCTTTTTAATTTCACGCCCACATTTGGGACAGTGTGGAATTCCGATTCTGGCGTACAAAAGACGCATATAGTCATAAATTTCCGTAACGGTTCCCACTGTGGAACGTGGGTTCCTGTTGGTGGACTTCTGATCAATGGAAATTGCAGGAGACAGGCCTTCAATGCTCTCCACATCCGGCTTTTCCATCTGCCCTAAAAACTGCCGGGCATAGGAAGACAGGGACTCCATATACCGTCTCTGGCCTTCTGCATAAATGGTATCAAATGCAAGGGAGGATTTTCCCGAGCCGGACAGTCCTGTCAAAACCACCAGCTCATTTCTCGGAACATCCACAGATATATTTTTTAAATTATGCTCATTGGCGCCGCGTATTTTAATATACTGCTTTGGCATTATAACACTCCTTTATATGCTCGTTTCGTCTTCAAATACTGAGTATCCATAGTATATCACAATCTTTTTTAATATGCAAACATTTGTTCGTTCTTTCTGTTCTTTTTTGTTCTTTCCGCTTCTTTTTAATATTTAAGTTTTCTCCCCCTGAATGGCTCCCTCTTTTTCACGCCCCCGGCACGCAGCGCCGGCTGCTCGCCTACCTGCAGCCAGATCCCTCTCCTTCAGACAACAGACCCGGCCTTTGATTTCCCGCTGTAAAGAGGGGAATATATATCATGGTAAATTGTCAGTCAGGTTCCGGCTCTTCGGTGGCATGCCCAAAATACCCGATAATACTAAAATGTCAGAGGTAAACATAATTATTCATCCAAAACAGTGCTTCTTTAATTATATCACAGTTAAAAAATATGTTGCGTCCATGCACGAAGTACTTTTTGTTTTATGGGAAAGACCTTCTTCCATCTTACTTTCATGCATTAACGTGACATGTACTTTCCTGTGAAATGAGCTGTGAAATGGAACAAGAAAACAAGCCCGCCAAAAGGCAGGCTCATTCAAAATCTTTATCTATGGGACATTACTTAAAATGTTTTTCGGAGCAGTCTCTTTCCGGATATAGTTTTCATAAGGCAGACGCCGCGTGTTTCCTGTCTGCGGTACACAGGCGAGAAGATGCAAGGCCGAACCGTTACTTCCTATTTTATAACTTCAATCTTATAGGTTCCGTCACTCTCTTTGGTAATTTTATATTTCACGCCGTCAGCATCCGTAACGGTACCGCTGGTCTTCACCTTCCCCTGTTCATTCACCACATAGTTCTTTCCGCCAACAGATACCATCTCATACTTCATTCCCTCTTCGGCCTGTATCAGATTTCCTTCGTCATAAAGGCTTCCATCCTTTACTCCTGTAAACCCGTCGCCTTTATTGCCAAGACTTCCTGTGGTAGTGAAATAGAACACCTCATTGTCATGATTATCATCATTTACCACAACACGCCCTGTACGCATCTTTCCGCTATCCGGATCAAAGTAAAATTTTCTCCCGTCGCTTATCTCAACCATTCCTGTCACCATCTGTCCTCTGGAATTGAAGCAGTAGGTTTCGCTCTTAATTTTCGCCATGCCATAGGAACCAATCGCTGTTGTACCGTGTCCGGAGGAATAGGCCCGGCCATCCTTGAAGAAATACCAGTATTCATCTTCTCCATCCGGAGACATTAACCATAACCATCCATCCGCTCTCTGGCCGCCGCTTCTGTAATATTTCAGAGAATCGATCTTAGTTGCGGTAAGATCATCGCGCCCGGAAGAGCTTCCATCCGAGGGGTTCACCCATCCGGTCAGCAGCCTTCCTTCGTCGTCAAAAATATAGGTTTCGCCGCTGATTTTCTTTTCTGTACCGTATTCCATTTTTCCGGTGTTTCCAAAGTAGTACCAGCTTTCTCCCCAGTCATCGTCCTCACCCTGGATTCTTCTCCATCCGGTCGTCATGGCACCGCTGTTTCCCAGATAATAGGTCGCATCTCCGCTATGATACCACCCGGTATCCATAACTGTATCCGTGAAGTGATACCGCGTATCTCCGATATTCTTCCAGCCGTCTGCAACAGCCCGGCCATTGCTTCCAAAATAGCGCCAGCCCCCCTCGCTGCTCCATCTGTCTTTAAAAAATACCCAGCCATCGTTCACCATGGTTCCATTGGCATTCACATAATAGGTATCATCAATAAAGCTGTCTGTAGCCATAACGCCATTGGAGTCCATGTAATACCATTTATCATTGTATTTTACCCAGTCGTTCTGAACCATTTTTCCACTGTTGTCGTTGTAATAGTACCATCGCCCGCCGCTCTCTGACCAATCCGCCAAAGAGGTCGTCGTCATTCCCATTGACATTGCCGCTGTAATTGTCAAAACAAATAAAATTTTTCTCATTTTCATATTTTACCCTCCTGAACACTCAAGATTTCATACACTTATTTTACTTTGTATTTATAATATATCATATAATTGCAAACTTTTTCTTCGTTTTACCTTACAATTATCTGACATATTCAGGGCAAAAAAGCGGCAGCTATGACAATTCTGTTCATAGCTGCCCTCTTACTTGAAACTGTCCGGTACCCCCGAAACTTCTTTTACTTTTCCCCTGTCAGACGGTTCACCGCGCTGAAAATTCCGCGCAGGGAAGCCCTCGTAATGTTGGAACTGATACCGACCCCATAGGTAGCCCGTTTGGTATCCTGATCCATCACATGGATATAGGAAGCTGCCTGTGCACCGGAACCGGAGGTCAGTGCGTGCTCACTGTAATCCAGTACCCTTATATTGATTCCCAGCTCTTCCTCCAGCCCCCGCTGCACCGCGTCAATGGGGCCGTTTCCGACGCCTTCAAACTGTTTGGCAACGCCATGGTCCGTATAGGTCACAACTGCCACGGTTGTAAAATCACCCTCAGACTCAAAATCTGTAATTTTACACTTTTTGAAGTGGTACGGTTCCTTTTTCTCCAGATAATGCCTGCGGAACTCTTCCATGATCTGCTCTGGCGCCACTTCTCCCTGCTCTTCGGCAATTTTCTGGATAATGTCCGCAAACTCCTTATGCATACCGCGGGGCAGTTTAAAGCCAAAGAAGGAATCCATAACAAAGGCCACGCCGCCCTTTCCGGACTGGCTGTTGATGCGAACAACCGGTTCATATTCCCGGCCGATATCCGACGGGTCGATGGGCAGATAGGGAACCTGCCAAACCTTGCTCTGACGCTCCAGAAGGGCATGCATTCCTTTGTTGATAGCATCCTGATGAGAACCGGAGAAAGCGGTAAATACCAGCTTACCGGCATACGGATGACGGGGATCAATATGCATCTTGGTGCAGCGCTCGTAGACCTCCGCAATTTTCTTAATATCGGAAATTTCCAGCTTTGGATCAATCCCCTGAGAGAACATGTTGTAAGCCAGCGTCAGCACATCCACATTTCCAGTTCTCTCACCATTCCCAAACAAAGTTCCTTCCACCCGGTCCGCTCCGGCTAACAACGCAAGCTCCGTGGCGGCCACACCGGTTCCCCGGTCATTGTGAGGATGGACGCTCACAACAATGCTTTCACGATTGTCCAGATGCTTAATCATCCACTCAATCTGATCCGCGTATACATTGGGCGTTGTCATCTCAACTGTTGAAGGCAGGTTAATAATCATCTTCTTATCCGGCGTGGGACCCCAGGCTTTCTGAACCGCATTACAGACATCCAGCGCAAAGTCCAGCTCCGTTCCCGTAAAGCTCTCCGGAGAATATTCCAGGATTACTTCACCGTCATAATCCGCCATATATTTTTTTACCATCCCAACGCCGTCAACGGCAATCTGCCTGATTTCATCCCGATCCATGTGAAACACCACGTCTCGCTGAAGAGTGGATGTGGAATTATAAATATGTACAACAGCCTTTTTAATTCCCTGGATAGACTCAAAAGTTCTCTTTACCAGATGATCTCTGCACTGAGTCAGAACCTGCACTGTCACATCGTCAGGAATCATGTTCCTCTCCACAAGCTGTCTTAAAAAGTCAAACTCAATTTGGGAAGCCGCAGGGAAACCGATTTCTATTTCCTTAAAGCCCATCTTCACCAGAAGGTTAAACATTTCTACCTTCTCTTCCACTACCATGGGCTCCACCAGAGCCTGGTTTCCATCTCTTAAGTCCACACTGCACCAGATCGGCGCTTTCTCAATCTCCTTACCGGGCCATTCTCGTTCCGGGTAATGTACCACCGGTACTCTCTGATATCTCTTTACATTCAACATGGTTCTCTCCTCCGTTTTAATTTTTTTCATAAACCCTGTCGTTCGGCGAAAGCCGGACGCCCATCACGAGGGCTTGCATTACGGGATACCCGAATGGGTATGTTTTTTCATAGTCGCCGGCCACGGAGTCGGTAAACCACACTGTATTTCTGTACAATAAATAATGTTACACTCTTAGGTCTAACCCCATTCTCATCAGTCCTTTACTGTTAGAGTCCGCCCAAAGGCGTTATTTTATTCTAACATAACCATTTCCCATGTGCAAGTCAACAGCCATATCAAAATATTATAGCAGATATTCCATTTCTGTTCACTCCCCGGTCAATCCCTTTGTTTATTGACCGGAAGCTAGTGCTCCATCCAGACAGAAATCGTAGTTGTGAACTGCCTGTCACGCACCATTGCGTCGTTAAAATTTCTAGTCGATGGCCCCACATCGCCGTCGAAATTTTGCCTGGCACTGTCACGCATCAGACAATCCATAACTTCACTTTCTGTCTGGACGGAGCACTGGAGTGTGTCTGAAAATTAAAAAATGCACAAAATCTAAAATGCCGGGGCTGCCGCTCCCTGACGGCATCTCCGGCATTTATGTCCTTAACCGATCACGTGTCCCTTTTCCTTCATGGCCTCGATCACCTGATCCACATACTTCTCGCAAAGCTCCGGGGTTTCGGCCTCCACCATTACGCGGATCAACGGCTCTGTTCCGCTCTGACGCAGGAGAAGCCGCCCATCATTTCCAAGGGCTTTCTCCACTCCGGAAGCGGCTGCCTTCACATCCTCATCCCCCAACGCGGCCGCCTTATCAGCCACGCGCACATTCTTTAAAAGCTGTGGCAGAATTGTCACTTCAGACGCCAGCTTGGAAAGCGGCTGCTTCTTCTCCAGCATAACTTCCATCACCTTTAAAGATGTTAAAATGCCATCGCCGGTAGATGCATATTTGCTGAAAATAATGTGTCCCGACTGCTCGCCGCCCAGGCAGTTTCCGGTTTGGACCATATTTTCATATACGTATTTATCGCCCACAGCCGTTTTCTCATACCCGATTCCTTCCCGGTCCAGCGCCTTATAAAGACCCATATTTGACATAACCGTGGTAACAATTTTATTGTTTCTTAAAAGTCCCTGCTCCTTCATATACTTGCCGCAGATATAAAGAATCAGATCTCCATCCACCACCCGGCCGTTTTCATCTACCGCCATGCAGCGGTCTGCATCTCCGTCGTAAGCAAATCCCACATCCAGGTGATTCTCCAGCACAAATTCCTGAAAGCGTTCAATGTGCGTGGAACCGCAGTTCTTGTTGATATTCAGTCCGTCCGGCTCGTTGTTAATCACATAAGTATCTGCGCCGAGGGCATCAAATACACTTTTGGCCACAGAGGAGGCGCTCCCGTTGGAACAGTCCAGCCCAACCTTCTTCCCTTTAAAGGAACGGGTAGCAATGGAAATCAGATATCCGATATAGCGGTTCCGTCCTGCCGCGAAGTCCTGAGTCCGTCCGATATGCTCTCTCTTTGCCAGCGGCAGCTCTTCCATCTCTCCGTCCAGGTACTTTTCGATCTCAACAATTACGCTTTCCTCCAGCTTCTCACCGCTGCCGTTCATGACTTTGATTCCGTTGTCATAATAGGGGTTATGGCTGGCGGAAATCATGATGCCGCAGTCAAAATCTTCTGTACGGATTACATGTGACACGCTAGGGGTTGTGGTTACATGCAGAAGATATACATCCGCACCGGAGGCTGTAAGACCAGATACCAGGGAATACTCAAACATATAGCTGGACCGCCTTGTATCCTTTCCGATGACGATTCGGCAGCGGTCACCCTTGGCCTGCTTCCCGTAATACCAGCCGAGAAATCTTCCAACCTTATATGCATGTTCCACTGTCAAATCCACATTGGCCTCCCCGCGAAAGCCGTCCGTTCCAAAATATTTTCCCATTTTTACTTTCTCCCTTCGGATTACGGCTTAAAAAGCGGTCCTGGATCCAATGATCACGTGGCCAGCCGCTTTTTATCCCTTACTTATAACTGTTTCGTATCCTCACAGTTACCTTTTCTTTACTATATGCAGTTTACCAGCGCCTTGAATATCGTTCTGTTTCGATGAGGATGCTTTTTCGAGAGTGTCAAGGAAAAAACAGAGGCGCAGTGATGCCGCCTTGAGCATTTTTCCTTTGTGCTATCAGGAAAGCAGTTTTCAGACACGCTCTAGTACTACAGCGTACATTTCGAAATCAGCTTGTGTGAAG
>CAJUDN010000068.1 GCA_910585355.1 uncultured Lachnospiraceae bacterium | reverse complement strand
TTCCATTTTTCGGAACCCGAAAAACTCCAATGTCCTCAACAGGCTAAAGCCGTAACAGAACGGGGCTGCCGTATGGACAGCCCCGCCACCATATTAAGCGTAGAAAAATCCTGCCGTCATATCAAGATAATTCTGCCCGCTGTAAGCAGGATACTGTTTTTGTACCTCTGCCTTGAAACTGTCAACATCCTCACAATCTGCCGCAATCTTTTTCAGATTTTCAAGATAGTCGATTTTCGTCTGTGCGTCTTTCAAATCCTCCGGCGTGTAGTGCGAGGTCAGAATCAGGTCGTACCCCTTTTTAATATAACTGCGGAGTTCAGCGATAATTCCATCAGCGTGATCTGCGCCTGCAACAATGGAATGACAGTCGTGTCCGAGCATATGAGTGTAAACAGCGTTGATTTCGGGAATCTCAATGTCAAATGCTTCTGCGGTCTGCTTGATCACAAAATCAATTCCGCCGATCGTAACCTTGCCCGCCTCAATCATATTAGTGATCTTGTGAATTGAGTTATCAAAGATTTCGCCGAAAACGTTTGTGAAGTTTGTAATCAACGCTTTCCCACCTCCATTTTCGGAATAATCTACGGCATTTTGTGTTGCATATTTCGGAACATCAGAAAGAAATGTGGCGCCTGCGCCGTGATATGCAATCAGCATACCCTCAATCTGTATGTTTTTCAGATATTCCGCAAGTTCCTTATTGTTATCAAAGAAGCAAGGGGATTCAATGATAACGGCTTTGCCGCTTTTCTCGATGATAAACACCTCATCGTCGATGAAATCGTTAGTCTTATATGCGTGCAGTTTGATACCGCCGAAATCGTAAACATTCATTTCGCCTTTCGCAAGTTTTACGGTTGTAAAAGTGTTCTTGTTCATAATAATAGCCTCCAAATTTTATCATCATCGTTTTGTTTCCAGCTTCGCAGCGGCCGCTTTCCGTAGCTTTTGATTATATTATACGAATGTAAGTTTTAAGTGTAAAGTAAGCACTTTATTGTGGTATAGTTACCTAAAGGATACTATTGGATCGTTACCAAGAGGAAACAAATACGTAATTTCAGGCATTTTAACGTCTTTTGTCCGCAAATATTTTTAGAATAATTTTCATTTCCTGCTTATCTCAGCTTGAAATCTTGATTATATCGGGGAAGTATAGTATAATTATACGCAAAGTTTCAAATAGAAACTATGTCCAGGAGATGTTATGATGAGTGAACAGAAATCTATTATAGAACCGCCCGCCTGTCCTGTGGAAACAACTTTGACTTTAATCGGTGATAAATGGAAAGTGTTGATTTTGCGTGACCTGCTTACAGGCACAAAGAGATTTGGTGAACTGAAAAAATCTGTCGGCAACGTATCGCAAAAGGTACTAACTGCACAACTTCGTGCGATGGAAGAAAGCGGCCTGTTAACCCGAACGGTATACGCTGAAGTTCCGCCAAGAGTAGAATATACCTTGACGGAATTGGGGCAGAGCCTACACCCGGTTCTTGACGCTATGCGGAATTGGGGAGAGGGGTACAAGGCTTCCTTTCATTAAAAAACGAAGCTGCATGATTACTGCAAGCGTATTCTTCAGGTCATGTTTCATACTGCAGATTCCCGATTGCCCCCTCCTTGTTTCTTCTATAATTACTATGAGTGACTACATAAATTTTAACCCATTTTTTCAGGTCGGTTTAAGCATTTCTTGTCTACAAATAAGGGCGCGATTTATGAACGGACAGTACCATGTAACTATTCGGCCAAAGATTATACATTTGCTGCCAAATCTGTTGGAATACATAAAAATGGTTTTGCAGATGCACAGATGACAAAAATAGTAAGCGCTGTTTACTTCGAGATTAATTAGACATGGCATTGTTAAAAATCTCAGCCAGATATTCTTGTTTCCCATACTCGAAGCCGATTCTTCCTTCATAAGTAATGGAATCGCAGGAGTCATTGGCGACAAACATCTGAAGAGTTTCTCCGTCTTCACGGGTAAGGTTTAAAATCCCCACATAGGGACAGGCAGACAGGCTTTCGGGTCCGTCCACAGCCTGCTTTAAAAGCAGGGATAAACGGGCCAGCTTTTCCGGGTCCAGAACGGTCTGAGACTGTACGCAGAAGGTGAGGGTTCCGTCTTCCAAAGCGGTAAGATTGGGAAAATCCAGGGTGGCGCTGATGAGTGGAATATCAAACCACGTATCGGTAAAGCTGCCGTAATCCATGCCTGTAACTTCCTTTATTTTATCGATAATAAAGGAGAAGACAGGCTGATTGTATTCCAGCCTGAACAGGCTCCCTTCCGTGCCGGCTTCGTTATGGGATATGATGTAGCCGGCGCTGTCTTTGCTTCCTAAAAGCTCATAGGTGCTGCCTTCAACAGAAAAGCTGGCTCCGGTAGTGCGGATGGAGGAATCCACGGTTCTCATATAATCAAGGAGCTGGCCGTGGCTTTCAAAGCCGGCGTTTATGTCAGACGGGGCCTGGGGGGTGTGGAGCAGCTGTTTTAAAGTGTCTGTGTCCTTCTGGCTGAGTGCAATATAGCAGGGATATGGCTCGGAACAGAATTTTACCGTGTCCTGGTCCTGATAGAGAAAGCGGATGCTGGAATCATTATCTTCCCTGTAGAAGGAAAGCCCCGGATGCTGACTTAGAAAATCCAGCAGCAGCCTTCCGTTTTGGTCAAGAGCATAGAAAAAGGCAGTGTCCTTAACTGAATCGGAGGGGTAAAAACAAAACATATCAAGAGCCTGGGCCGTATTCCCCTTCTGGAAAATATTTATGGAGAGATTTGGAATCTGATATAGGGGGACAGGTTCTGTGGCTTCATTGTAATATTCGATTTGGCAGACCTGTTCAGACGGAGTGCTGCCGCTGACGGAGCCGACGGATAAACTGGAAAAGTCATCATATACTGGTGCATCTGTGCGCCGCAGAGCCAGATAGTATTCTCTTCCCTTGCCGTCAGTCCGCCCGGCCACCTCATAATGGCCGCTCAGCTGACGGGCCAGGGTGTCTGTCTGACTGCTTTCCATGGGTTTGAAGGAGGAGTCCTCCAGATAGCTTTCCACTAAGACAATATAATCTTCGCTGTCCCTTAACAGCTCCTGACTTACCATGTCAGGGTTTGGAAATACAAGGAGTGCCTCTTCGGAATCCTCTTTTTCTGTGTCGGATTCAGATACGGACGAGGCTGGGGGGATGTACTCTGCGGACGAGGCAGACTCTGCCCCTAGGGTATGTTCAGAGGAGGAGCGACAGCCTTGGACAGACAAAAAGCATGCGAGTGCGGTTATGGTTAAAATATATTTTTTGTGATTTTTCATATAGGAAATTCCTTTCTGTTCTGCATGATGCCTGGTTGGGACAGGCTGAAAATGTGTCTGTGAATCTGGTTGTTATGTATCGTTTATACTATCACAATTTTCTGATACTCTATATGTCCTTTCCCTTAATATTCCTTAAGGTTTTATTTCTGGGTGGAATATAAAAGAGAGGATTGACCGTACATGAGTGCTCCATCCGGCACATAATTTTTCCTTTGCGCTTTTGAAAAAGAATCCTAATCGAAACAAAACAATATTTAAGATAACCAGAAACAGGTGTGACCCATATGGATCACACCTGTTTTTTGTGCAGGGTTATCTGTTTCCGAACAGTCCCCTTTCTCAATCCTTTTAGCAGGTAGCCCCGCCTTTTAAGTGTTTCTGCGCGGCAATGTTTTCCTCTTTTCTTGCCAGCAGGTCATCGGAAAGGAGCTGCGCCTGTACATTCTCAAATCCGATTCTTGCTACGGTATCGGCGAAGCGCTCTCCTGTGATTCCCTGTTCACGGAATAAGAGGATTGCCTTTTCGATAATGGAAAGAACCTCTTCCTTGTCGGTGAATACCTTATCTAAGTAAACGCCGTGGGCCACCTTCTTTCCCCAGCGTCCGCCTATGTAAATGCGGTAGCCGTTTGTATACTCCTCAAATGCGCCGAAAGGACATTTTCCGATACACCGTCCGCAGTGGTTGCAGGCATTCTCGTCCACGCGGATCTTCCCATCCGTCACATTGGCCACTTTAATCGGGCAGGCATTCTCCACCTGGCAGACCTTACAGCCATGGCACTTTTCAAAATTAATCATTGGAACCCTCTGGCCGATTACGCCCAGATCGTTCAAATCCGGCTTCACGCAGTTGTTGGGACATCCGCCCACGGCAATTTTAAATTTGTGGGGCAGCTTAACCCCCGCGTATCCGTGGTAGAAACGTTCATGGATCTCCTCGGAAAGGCCGAAGGTATCAATAAGGCCATACTGGCAGGTCGTTCCTTTACAGGATACCACCGGACGTACCTTGGAGCCGGTTCCGCCTGTTTCCAGTCCGGCCTCCATTAAGAACTCACGGAGCGGCTCAATGTTATCGAAGGGAACCCCCTGAATTTCCATGGTAAGACGGGAAGTCATAGTCACCTCGCCGCTGCCGAATCTCTCGGCTGCCTCGGCAATGGTCTTCGCCTCTTCTGCGGTTACCTTACCGTTTCTTGTGATGACACGACCATTGAATTTATCAGGAGTTCTCTTGTCTTTTAAGAAGCCAAGGGCCTTTACTCTTGTTTCCTCCTCTTTGGAAACCTGTGCTCCGGTATTTTCCACCTTCACGTCATTGAAAGTGGCGCCGCCCTCCAGCACAAGGGTATTGGTGTATCCGAAATGCCTTAAGCGGTTCTGTAAGAAGTAGCCTCTCTTCCCCTTTGCACAGACAAGCAGCAGTTTTTCGTCTTTGCCGATTCCCTCCAGTTCTCCGTTTACCTGGGTCAGGTCGATGTACTGCGCTCCACGGACGGTTGGCTGCGGAGCCGTATCCAGAATACGGTAGTCTTTGGCCTTTCCCGCGGCATACTCGGCGGGAGTCATGGTCTCGATCACGCCGTTTATCTTATTGAGCAGAACACAGACGGACTGCACAAGCGGATGGATTGCTGTGGAGAACGGCGGTGCGTAAGCGAAATCCGCATTCTCAAAATCTTCCAGAACAGCTCCCATATTGATACCCATAACCGCAATATCCACCATCTTGTCTACGGCTCCGGAGCCCAACACCTGGATTCCGAGAAGCTTATGCGTATTTCTGTCCGCAATGACCTTTGTAATAAAGGAAGAAGCGTCAGGATAATAATGAGCCTTGTCATCCATGATGGAAAGCGCTGTCACCACTTCATATCCTGCAGCCTTTGCCTGCTCCTCCGTAAGTCCTGTGCGCCCACAGTTCATTCCCGGAAGTTTTACAACACCTGTTCCCAGAACACCCGGATAAGTTTTCTCTTTTCCGGCGAGAACCTGCGCCAGGGTCCGTCCTTCCATATTGGCGGAGGAACCCATGGGAGACCACTGGGGCGCTCCTGTCATCCGGTTCACTACCTGAACACAGTCTCCGGCGGCGTATACATCCGGAAGGTTTGTTTTCATGGAGGAATCCACCAGAATGGTTCCCTTATTCATTTCAATTCCGCTTCCTTCCAAAAACGCCGTATTGGGGCGGATTCCTGCCGCCATGATTACCAGGCCGCAGTTTAAGGTTCCGGCAGTAGTTTTCACTCCCGTCACCTGGTCCGCTCCGGTAATTTCCTCAGCCTTTGTTCCTGTAATCACGCGAATTCCCTGCTTTAACAGATGCTTTTTCACGTATGCCGCCAGCTCCGGATCCAGGATATTTGGAAGGACCTGGGACGCAAAATCAATTACGGTAACGGTAACGCCTTTTTGCTTTAAGTTCTCGGCAACCTCCAAGCCGATGAACCCGGCGCCCACCACAACGGCCTTCTTTATTCCGTTGGCATCCACATAAGCACGGACAGACACAGCGTCCTCCGGGGTCCTCATGGTAAATACGCCCGGAAGCTCCATTCCCTTCACCGGAGGAACCGCCGGAGACGCCCCCGTGGAAATCACCAGCTTATCATATGTAAGAGTCTCCTCCGCGCCTGTAGCCACGTCCTTTACCTTCACCGACTTTTCTTCTGCGTTCACCGCCACAGCTTCTTTTCCCGTCATAACATTCACGCCCGTGAGAGCGGCAAATTTCGCCGGAGTATTGACGATTAACTGGCTTTCCTCTTCAATGGCCCCGCCCACATAGTACGGAAGGCCGCATCCTGCATAGGAAATATCTCTGCTTTTTGTTATTACAGTCACTTCTGCACTTCTGTCTTCCCTTTTTAACTTGGCCGCGGTCTTGGTTCCGGCAGCCACGCCGCCGATGATAAGTACTTTCATTTTGTCCTCATTCCTTTCCCTTCGCATTCACAACTATTTTTTATTTACCATTATATCATGTCTTCGACATGCTATGCTCCGCTGGTTGCACACGATTCGCTTTCGGTTGTTGTCCTTCCTTCGGGCGGACGCGAATCGGCGCAGATATAATGTCCGCTCCGTAGCCATGATGCCTCCGGCGGATTTTAGTGCCTGGATTTCTGCGGCGGACGCAGAAACCAGATGCACAAATATAATGCCTGACGACATTATATCATAATATGCACAAAAAATATACCGGGATTTCTTATTTTTTGTTATAATTATCTTAATAACGTTACCTTTCACGGGGTGGGGAAAGCATAATTGATTATTCATTGGAAAATGAGTGCTCTTTTTTGTGCGTTGTGCGTGACTTTTGGGGCAGTCCAGAACGATTTTAAGGGGGTATGGGGTTTGGGGGGATGAGATTTATGGTATTGCCTTTTATATTATGATAACATAAAGGAAATCTTCAAAAGGCCAAAGCCGGTCAAGCCAAAGCCAAAAAAATATAGAACCTTCTCATACGGTAATACCTGCATGAAAGAATTGTAACTTTCAACTATACAGATTGAATCAAATCGTTCATTTCTTTAATATATAAACCGACATTTTGTGGCGAATGAGCATCTGATGCCGTCAGAATTGGCACATTACACTTTACCATACACTCCAACATATCTACATTCATTCCTAACTGCTTATCTCCATAATGAATCGCCAACCCGCTGCTTTCCTCAATATACATATTATTTGTACAAAGCGCTTGTGCAAGCTGTAAATAAATATATTTAAAATCCTTTTGCGGGTATGCCCCGTAACATTGTAATGACTGTGGATGTGCCAGTCCTGAAAATAAGCGGCTGTTAATTAATGACAACATAAGTGCATAATACTTTTCGTACAATATATCCATATCATAATCATTCTTGTTCCACCGCTGCTTCAGATGACTGAATGCCCATCCATCAATAAAATGGATGGAGCCTGCTAAGAAATCAAAAGAATACATCTGTTTTATTTGGGCAATGTCAATTTCATGCTCAGGAGAATAGCATACCTCCAGGCCAAATTTTAATCGTATTGGGAAATGTATCTGTTTTAATTTTTCTATGTAATCTATATAATCCTTTAAAGGGCGTGCCCGTTCCCATTTTTTCTGATACCAATTCTTCTGATATTCATTATATACAGACATTTCATTATACAAATTACGGCATTCTTTGAATATATGAGTATGTTCTAAAAAGTAAATTTCGTCTATATTTCTTTTTACTGCATACTCAACAAACTGTTCTACCCATTCTACCGAATAATCCCCTTTTTCCAGATGAACATGCCCGTCAATCATGCAGAATTTCCTCCTTTCACGCCCTAATCCGTGAAAATAACTCTTCCATATTAATTTTTGAGAAATCTGTTGTGTCTATTTTAATTTGTCCGCCATCAACGCAAAAAGCATCAAATCCTCTTTGTTCTATTCCGCGAACAAAGTTTTCATAAGAAATCACTTTTGCTTTTAAAGTTTTCAGGCTATCCCCTACCTTTTCCGGATAACAGTCATTCACAACGTGCCCTCTGTGCCTGTCAGGACTGCTTTCCCGTTCCAAAAAACGCTGGTAAATCACATTATAATCACCTGTTAAAGTAATGGTCAATGCAGAATATTCATATTTTTTTATCAGACTTTTTATCCCGTATTCTGACGAATATTCAAAATTATTCTCTAAGATAAAAGGGTGTCCCGCTTTCATAAGCTGACCTGCGGCATAATACATAATTTCCATACTGGCAATTCCAAGATTTACTTTTTCGGCTCTTGACTGAAAACCAACATTGTCAAACAGCAATTCTTTGATGGTATCTTTTGAAATAACAGGAAGCTTCATCCTCTCTGATATGGCCTCTGCCATAGTGCTTTTTCCTGCTGCCGGAATACCGGTCACCAATATACAATACATTTTTATACTCCTTTCCAATTAACGGTTTCTATATCCACTCCAAGTTCCCTTACCTGCAGCAGGAAATCCTCAGATACATGATCATCCGTAATCAGTAAATCATAATCTTTTAGCTGGCATACAGAATGAATGGAATTTTTTCCTATCTTTTTAGAGGGATATAACCCAATATTCATTCCGCTGTTCTTCATAACAGCTTGTCCAAATTCCACACCGGCAGGATCATGAATGGAAGCTCCAAAATCCAAAGATAATGCCGTGTGCGATAAAAATGCCTTATCCATTCGGATATTTTTTACCATTTGAATGGTATAAAAATCATGGCAGTGACCACGATGGGACATTACACCGCCCAGTAATATAACAGACAGATTCATTTTTTTCCGCAATACTTCTGCAATGGTAACGGAATTTGTTAATACTGTAATACTTATATCTTCCGGCAGATTTTCAGCCATATAATATCCGACCAGAGATGTGGTAATATAAATGACATCCTTGTTTTGGATATATTCAATTGCTTTTTTGGCAACTGCCAGAGAATCCGTCCGGACTTCTTTTATATCGACTGGGTTATATGTCGGTGCGGGATAAATTTCTTTTGGATTAACTGCGATGGCGCCGCCATGTGTTCTCTGTAGCAATCCTTTCCCCTCCAATATCCTTAAGTCCCGCCTTGCACAATCCGCCGAAATTTGATAGCATTCCTGAATTTCTGACACCAGGATTCGTCCTGTTTGGTTTATTCTGCGAATAATATCTTTCTGCCGTTCCTCCATAAACATGATAAATACCTCTGCTTCGTGTTTTTAATTATTTATAATTGTTTTAACTTATTTATATTTTATTATACTTGTTTGCTTCTAAATATGCAAGTTTTTTATTAACGGAGATTATGTCGGCAACGACAGCCCGAACAACCACGTCATCAAGTCCCTGTGAACGTAACTGCATATGTCCATTTGAGATTGCCTGCGGCAATGGGGCATATGTTTTGGCCCCATTATGATACTGGCTTCCGGTCAGTCAGCAGGGTGATTGACCAGAGAGTAAACCGTAACCTTTTCTTCTCACTTTCTTAACACTCTTTTCCTTGCAAATCCCCTCCGCTCCCTTTATAATGATACTATTACGATTCGTGGGGGAGCATCCTCTTGTCTGCTTAAGGCGGACAAAAAGCATCAGGCATCCTCCCGATGCCAATAACCGGACGAAAATCCATACAATCGAGCCTGACGTCTATTTTCGTCCGGTTTTCTATGCCCCGCGAACTGTAACATGGTAATACGTGTTTCATGAAAGGAAGTTGATAGCGATTTGGGAATCAGAAAAAAACTAAAAGAGAAATGGCAGGAGGCGCTCCAGGCAGTGCTTCCCATTATCTGCATTGTACTGATGCTTTGCTTTACCATTGCGCCAATCTCTTCCAGTATTCTTCTGTGCTTTCTTATGGGAGCCGTGATGATTCTGGTGGGGATGATGTTTTTTACACTGGGAGCGGAAATGTCCATGACTCCCATGGGCGAGCGGGTCGGCTCCTGTCTTACAAAAAGCAAAAATCTGGCGATGATCATTTTCATTGCCTTTTTGCTGGGGTTCATTGTCACCATTTCCGAGCCGGATTTGCAGGTTCTGGCAGGTCAGGTTCCGGCAGTCCCCAATATGATCCTGATTTTATCTGTGGCCTTTGGCGTGGGAGTGTTTCTGGTCCTCGCTCTTTTGCGTATGCTGTTTTCCATTCCCCTTCCTCCCCTGCTGGTTGTATTTTATCTGCTGGCATTTGCTCTGGCAATTTTTGTTCCCAAAGACTTCTTAAGCATTGCCTTTGACTCCGGCGGCGTCACCACCGGCCCAATGACGGTTCCTTTTATTATGGCTCTCGGCGTCGGTATTTCCGCGATCCGAAGCGACCGCCACGCGGCTGACGACAGTTTTGGTCTGGTGGCGTTATGCTCTGTGGGTCCGATTCTGGCCGTGATGATCCTGGGAATGATCTATAACCCTCAGGATGCCGTATATACGGCCCCCGCGGCTTTTGAAGTGGAAAACTCCAGACAGCTCTGGATGCTTTTTTCCCTGGAGATTCCTACGTACATGAAAGAAATCTCCATCTCCCTGATGCCCATATTCCTGTTCTTTATGGTATTTCAGGTTGTTATGCTGAAGCTCTCAAAACGGAAAATGATTAAGATACTGGTGGGGCTGGCCTATACATACGTGGGACTGGTGCTGTTTTTAACCGGAGCCAATGTGGGTTTCATGCCGGCCGGAAACTATCTGGGCCAGGTGCTTGCCGGACAGAGCCATCCGGAAATTTTAATTCCCATCGCCATGGTGATCGGCTACTTTATCGTAAAAGCCGAACCTGCTGTATACGTGCTCAATAAACAGGTGGAAGAAATCACCGACGGCGCCATCTCCGCCAAAGCCATGGGAACGGGGCTCTCCATCGGCGTAGCCATCTCTCTGGGACTTTCCATTGTCCGTGTCCTGACAGGAATTTCCATTCTCTGGTTCCTGATACCGGGCTATGCGGTGGCGTTATCCATTTCTTTCTTTGTACCGAAACTTTATACTGCCATTGCCTTCGACTCCGGCGGCGTGGCATCCGGTCCCATGACGGCCGCTTTTCTTTTGCCGCTGGCACAGGGGGCCTGTCTCTCGGTGGGCGGAAATATCATAACGGATGCGTTCGGCGTGGTGGCCATGGTAGCTATGACCCCTCTTATTACCATCCAGGTCATGGGGCTGGCATCCAAAATAGCCGAACAGCGCAGAAAAAAAGCTATGGGCGTGGGAAGCCCTGCCCTGTCCTTTGATCTTCTGGAGGACAATGCCATTATTGAATTATAGATTGTGAGGTTTCTATGAATGAATTATATATGATGGCCACCATCAGCGACCGGAATCAGGTCCGCAGGTTCCTGGCTTTTTATAAGGAATACGGGATTACCGTGACCTTCCTTACCTTCGGTCAGGGAACTGCCGCCTCCGAGGTCCTGGACGCTTTCGGTCTGGAAGCGGCGGAAAAGGCCATTCTCTTCGCATTTGTTACAGATGCCGAATGGGAAAATGTTAAGACAGGACTGCAAAAGCAGATAAAAATTGACATTCCCGGCAGTGGAATTGCCTTTATCGTCCCCTTAAGCAGTATTGGGGGAAAGAAGCAGCTTCAGTTCCTCACAGAGGGCCGTGAATTTAAAAAAGGAGAGGAAAGCACATTGAAGGATACAAAGTATGAACTCCTTGTAGTGATTGCAAACCAGGGATATACAGAAATGATTATGGATGCCGCCAGAGAAGCCAGCGCTTCCGGCGGCACCGTAATCCACGCCAAGGGAACCGGAGCCGAGAAGGCAGAAAAATTCCTTGGTGTCTCGATTGCCACAGAAAAAGAAATGATTTTCATGGTCACGAGAAAAGAAAATAAAAACGCCATCATGAAGGCCATCATGGAAAAGGCCGGAATCGAAAGCAAGGCCCGTTCCATCGTTTTCTCCCTCCCGGTTACGGAAACCGCCGGCATGCGGCTGATTGAAGATTTATAGCCCTTTTATTTCTGCTCCAGATTCCAGATATTCCGGTCCCGGCTGAAAATCAGGCATACCAGAATCCCTGGTATGGCGATGACAAAAAACAAAAGAGCAGCGCCCGAGCCCTTCCCCTCCCCGAAAAGGAAGAGGAGCAGACTTTGAGGCCTCTGAGCCGCCATGAAGGGCTCAAACACATAATCCACCAGCCATCCGCCCAGAAAATATCCCACGGGAATGGTAAAAAACTGAAGCGTATTACGGGCGGAATATACACGTCCCTGCATCATCACAGGAATATGATTCCTCATCAGAACATCCATGTTGGCCTGCATGATGGGAATGGCAATCCATCCCAGGGCTGCGCCCAGGCACCAGACCGGAATCGTCCGCCCAAAAGCCAGAAGAAAATTTTCTGTGCTCATGGACAAAAACAGAGCGTTAAAAAATACCCGGACCCGGCTTTTGGGCGCCGGGCACAGGGAGGCGATCACACTTCCGCAAAGCGTGGCAATTCCCACTGTCCCATTGACGAGCCCCAGGGCGAGCTTTCCCCCCTGGGCCCGTGATAGCAGCATGGGAGGAAGGGCCGCTTCATATGTAGACGCAATCAGATTAATGCATGCCATACAAAGTATCATATCCAGAATGCCGCGGTTTTCCTTCAGATACTTTAGCACTTCTCCAACGGACTGTAAAATGGTCTCTGCTTTCTTTGCTTTTTCGGGGGCTTCCGGAATCTCAATGATAAATAAAAGAGAGAGAAACGCTGTGAAAAATGTAAATAAGTCAAAGAGTATCACCGCGTGAAGCCCCATCAGGGAATACATGGCGGCCGCAAGGACCGGAGTTAAAATACTCACCAGAGAATTGGAAAAAGAACGCATCCCGCTGGCCAGCTGGTAATATTTTTTGGGAGTCACCATGGTAATGGTCACATCAGATGCCGGCTGCTGAATGGTGTTCATAAGTCCATTTAAGGCATTCAGGCCATAGAGATGCCAGATTTTTAACCGCCCGGTGATGAAAAGGAACCATACGCCCACGGTGCAGGCCGCCGCAAAGCTGTCACAAACCAGCATAACCGTCTTTTTGCTCCAGCGGTCACTGATGGCGCCGGCAAAAATACTCATCACCACATAGGGCGCATAGGTGCATACGGAAAGAAGGGCCGTGGTCAAAGCCGAGCCGCGCTCCTCATATGTCCAGAGAATCAGTGCAAAATTTGTCATGGAACTTCCCAGGGAAGAAAATGCCTGAGTCAGCCATAAAACTCCGAAATTCCGAATTTCTTTGATAAAATTATAAAATACTTTCATTTTGACTTTGCTCCTTTTTTCTTTCTTTCATAAAAGTGCAAAGTCCTTCAGGACGAAACATCCTGGTTCTCCATGTAGGTTCGTCCCTATAAGACCCTGCATGGAGCGCCTGCAATCATTAACATCCGCTGTTCCTCCTTTTTCTTGCTTTTCTTCTAGTGTACTGACACACTTACTTTCAGTCAAATGACGCAGAATGAATTTTCAGTCTGCAAGGCGGAGGAGGGAGGCGATGCGGTGGCATCGTTGACCGACAACAACGCAGCAGATGGAAATTCAGACAAGTCATTTGGCGAAATGTAAATGTGTCAGTACACTAATACCAGAGCGTATTTGAAAATTCACTTCCATCATCTGTACGGCACAGTTTGTGGGAAAGCAATTTTCAAACACGCTCTAGAGTGTGTCTGAAAATTATTTGGATTTGGTTATTTTAACCAAATC
>CAJUDN010000067.1:13212-13586 GCA_910585355.1 uncultured Lachnospiraceae bacterium | reverse complement strand
GTGCTCTTCCGATCTACGAAGGCCTGTTAAAATCCACAGGGGCTTCCGGAGTAATAAAAAAGGGCCAGGGCGTGCAGATCATTTACGGACCAGGCGTGACAGTGATAAAGTCGGATCTGGAGGAATATATGGACCGCGGGGAAAATACCGGCCATGAGCGGGAGCCGGAGCAGGCCGAGAATACCGGCCATGAGCGGGAGCCGGGCCGTGAGGAAAATACCGGACATGGGCAAAATCCGGGCCGGGCCGAAACTGTCGGTAAGGTATGCCGCACAGTGGTTATTGGGAGTCCCATGACGGGGATGGCGGCGCCGCTTTCTGAAGCGCCGGATGAGGGCTTTGCAGATCGGAAGAGCACACGTCTGAACTCCAGT
>CAJUDN010000067.1:0-13202 GCA_910585355.1 uncultured Lachnospiraceae bacterium | reverse complement strand
GATGGGACAGGGAGCCATAATCACACCTGCGGATCCCATTGTCCGCGCCCCTGCGGACGGGACCGTAAGCTTTGTTTTTCCCACCAGACATGCTTTGGGGCTTACGACGAAAGAAGGCCTCTCTTTGCTGATTCATGTGGGAATTGACACAGTAAAACTTAAGGGAAACGGTTTTAAGGTCATGGTCCAGGAAGGGGACCAGGTGAAGCGGGGAGATGCCATCATGCGCCTGAACCTGGATTTTATAAAGTCTCATGCCCCATCCCTGGCTTCTCCGGTTTTGTTTCCTGAGCTCTCCGATTCCCAAAGAGTCCGGCTTTTATCCCAGGGAACCGTTAAGGCCAGGGAGGATTTCCTGGCTGTGGATGAATTTCTGGCCGTGAAGTCCGCAAAGGAAGAAAAACGGGGGGAAAATAGTTGATTGTGGCAGAATTTGCGTATACAATGACAGAAGGAGCGGTGAAACCGTACGGATGGGGGAAAACGTGGAAACGATTCAGGGAAAATCAATTTTAAATAAAATTGCCATCGGAAGAATCCTGTATCACAGGAAGTCGGAAAGCCAGGTGGTAAGAAGAAGCGTGGCTGATGTCCGGGAGGAGATCGGCCGCTATGAGGAGGCATTGAAAAAGGCAAAGGCCGAGCTGGAGGTTCTGTATGAAAAGGCATGCCAGGAGGTGGGAAAGGTCAACGCGGCTGTCTTTGAGGTCCACAAAATGATGCTTACGGATGAGGATTACAGAGATTCGGTATATAATATCATTACCAGTCAGATGGTCAATGCAGAGTACGCCGTGGCAGTCACGGCGGATAACTTCCAGCGTCTGTTTTCTGAGATGGAGGATGAATATTTTAAAGCCAGAGCCGTGGATGTGAAGGACGTGTCGGACAGGCTGCTGACGCTGCTTTCCGGAAACAGTTTGTCCGGCCATGTCCTTTCTGAGCCGGTGATTCTGGCCGCTTACGACCTGGCGCCCAGCGAGACCGTACAGCTTGAAAAGGACATGCTTTTAGGTTTTGTCACAGAACAGGGCTCTTTAAACTCTCATACGGCCATCTTAGCCCGAACCATGAATATTCCCGCTCTGGTTTCTGTATCGGTAAAAGAGGAATGGGACGGGAAAACCGCAGTGATTGACGGAGAGACAGGGACCCTTTATATAGATCCGGATGAGGACTTCCTTAGGAAAATGGAAAAGAAGAAGGAAGAAGAGGAAAACAGGGAGAATCTTCTGATGGAACTTAAGGATGAGGAAGACGTAACCCTGGACGGAACTCACATCAGGCTTTACGGGAATATTGGAAGCGTGTCGGATGTGGCCGATGTGTTGAAATATAATGCGGCGGGAATCGGTCTGTTCCGTAGTGAATTTCTGTATCTGGGGAAGGAGACGTATCCCACCGAGGAGGAGCAGTTTCTGGCTTACCGCCATGTGGCGGAGATGATGGCGGGCAAAGAGGTTATTATACGTACCCTGGATATCGGGGCCGACAAAACGGCCGGGTATTTTGATCTGGGAAAGGAAGAGAATCCGGCCATGGGCTTTCGGGCTATCCGTATCTGTCTGGAGCGGCCGGAGGTTTTTAAAACCCAGCTTCGGGCCATTTACCGTGCCAGCGCCTTTGGAAAAATATCCGTGATGTTTCCCATGATTACCTCGCTCTGGGAGGTAAAGCGCATTAAAGAGATTGTTGAGATAGTGAAAAAAGAACTGGCCTCCCGGTCCGTGCCGTTCGGACAGGTAGCTCTCGGTATCATGATTGAAACCCCGGCGGCGGCCATCATAAGCAGGGATCTGGCCAGAGAGGTGGACTTTTTCAGCATCGGCACCAATGACCTGACCCAGTATGTTCTGGCCATTGACAGGCAGAATGACAAGCTGGACGCGTTTTACGATTCCCATCATCCGGCGGTGTTGAAACTGATCGAGTATGTGGCAAAATGCGGTCATGAGGCCGGATGCATGGTGGGAATCTGCGGAGAGCTTGGGGCGGATACTACCCTGACAGAGGAATTTTTGAGAATGGGAATTGACGAGCTGTCAGTTTCTCCGGCTTTCCTGCTTTCGGTCCGGCAGAAAATCCGTACGACGGATTTGGGGAATCATAACAGTTTAAATACTCCCTGAACTGCTGCAAGCATCCAAAGGAAAAAGACAGGAGTTTTAAGATGCAAAAGAAAAAAGAAATATTGTCGTCCGGCGAAGGCCGGGCGCCCGCCCTAAAAGGCTGCGTTAGGGGATGCCCGGGCGGATATGGGATCATAGTTCTGGATTTGGATGGGACTCTTACCAACAGAGATAAAGTCATTACCCCGAGGACCAGGGATGCCCTGATGGAAGCGCAGAGGCGCGGAAAAAAGGTGGTTCTGGCCTCCGGGCGTCCTACGCAGGGAGTCATGCCCCTTGCAAAAGAACTGGAACTTTCCAGGTTTGGCGGATATATTTTATCCTATAACGGGGGGCTGATTATAAACTGTGAAACGGGGGAGACGGTGTTTTCCAGACAGCTTCCGGTGGAGTCAAACGGCAGGATTATCGGGCTGGCCATGGAGCACCGGGTGGATATTCTTACTTATGAGGGAGATCATCTTGTGGTAAATAACAGGGAATGCCCTTATGCCAAAATCGAAAGCAGAATTAACCACATGCCCATGGAGGAGGTGGAGGATATGGCCTCCTATGTGGACTTTGCGGTGCCTAAATTTCTGATGCTGGACTACGGGGATTATCTGGCTCTTGTGGAGCCCAGAGTGAAGGCGGCTCTGGGGAAAAATTTCAGTGTATACCGTTCAGAGCCGCATTTTCTGGAGATCCTTCCAAAGGGGATTGACAAGGCCCAGAGCCTGGAGCGGCTTCTGGAGACTCTGGGGATGTCCAGGGAGGAAATGATTGCCTGCGGAGACGGATATAATGACCTCTCCATGATACGCTTTGCAGGTCTCGGAGTGGCCATGGAAAACGCCGTGCTTCCGGTGCGGAAAGCAGCCGATTATATCACCGATTCCAACAATGAGGACGGAGTCGGAAAAGTAGTGGAGAAATTTCTGCTTTTTGAGGAAAGGGCTGGACGCAAAAACTTTAATGTGCTAAAATGATCATGGTATGTGAACCCGCCCATGGGGGCACGGCTCAATCGTAACAAAGGGAAAATATGACTCGTAAAGGGGAAGCTGCACATGAACAAAAAAATCAGGACAGAAGCCGTCGACCATCTTTTTGAGGCGGTTCTGACTTTAAAAAATTCAGAGGAATGCTATGCATTTTTTGAGGACGTCTGCACGGTCAATGAGCTGCTGTCACTGTCGCAGCGCTATGAGGTGGCGAAGATGCTGCGGGAGAAAAAGACTTACCTGGATATTGCAGAGCGCACAGGAGCATCCACGGCAACCATCAGCCGTGTGAACCGGTCCCTGAATTATGGAAATGATGGGTATGACATGGTGTTTAAACGCCTGGGCTATCCGTGTGAGGAAAAATAGAAGCATGTTACATAAATGGGGATGTCAGCCTGGTTTCGGGAACAGATCGGCGAAACGTGTGGTTGGCATCCCCATTTTTATATGTGTTATACTGACTGCTTCTTTAAAGGCAGGATTTCTTTTTTGTATATATACCGAAGGAAAAAGGTACTAAAGGCAAGGGAAAAGATTTCGGCCAGAGGGAAGGCCAGCCATACGCTCTGGAGGCCGCCGAGCTTTGAAAATACGAAAGCCGCCGGGAGCAGTACAACAAGCTGGCGGAATACGGAAACCCAAAGACTTAACATTCCATGGCCAAGGGCCTGAAACAGGGAGGAACAGACAATACAGTAGCCTGCGAATAAGAAGCTTATGGAAATGCACCTTAAGGCGGGAACCCCGATTGTAAGCATATGGTCAGAGGCATTAAAAATCAGTAAAAGCCTGTCCGGGATGAGCTGAAAAACAGCCAGACCTGCCAGCATGATGGAAACGGCATAAACGATGGCAAGCTTTAAAGTTTCCACGATACGGTCCGGTCTGGAAGCGCCGAAGTTGTACGCGATAATGGGGACCGTACCATTGTTAAGGCCGAACACCGGCATGAATACAAAGCTTTGAAGCTTAAAATAGACGCCGAATACGGCGGTTGCCGTTGACGAGAAGGCAATGAGGATCTTATTGAGTCCGAAGGTCATGACGCTTCCGATGGAGGCCATAATGATAGAAGGAATGCCAACGGAGTATATATGGCCTATGATTTCTATTTCCGGCAGGAATCCCTTAAGCTTTACTGAAATTTCATGGTTTTTTGTCTGGTTTAAGACAAAGCCCAGGAACATGGCAAGGATCTGGCCGAATACTGTGGCGGCAGCGGCTCCTGCCACTTCCAGCTTTGGAAAACCAAACAACCCGAAAATAAGGATCGGGTCAAAAATAATGTTTAAAATGGCTCCGGTTCCCTGGATAATCATGGAATAAAAGGTTTTTCCCGTGGACTGCATCAGCTTTTCAAAGGCAATTTCCCCGAACAGGCCGAAAGAACAGATGGTGCAGATCTGCAGATAGACTGTTCCGCATTCCACAATTTCGGGAATGTCCGTCTGAAGCAGGAAATACTGCCGGGCGAAAAAAAGACCAAAGAGGGCAAAGGCAATGTAGCTGGCGGCCGCCAAGAACAGGGCGTTGTTTGCGATGCGGTTGGCCCGCTCGTGATTTTTTTCTCCCAGACTCCTGGAAAGGGTAGCGTTGACGCCGACCCCGGTTCCTGTGGCCACAGCGATCATCAGATTTTGGGCCGGAAAGGCCAGGGAAACGGCAGTTAATGCGTTTTCGCTGATTTGAGCCACGAACATACTGTCCACCACATTATAAAGAGCCTGAATCAGCATGGACAGCATCATGGGGATGGACATGGAAAGAATCAGTTTGTTGACAGGCATGACGCCCATTTTATTTTCACTTGTCATAGGTACTCTCTCCTTTTTAAAATGATTCAGAAATAGTTCCTGTACCGGTCCAAAGCATATGCCCCGTTGCCGCGGGTGATTTTATACGGGCATATGTTGTTACATTTACAGGGCTGCGAACAGTAACCATGAATGGCATTATATAGCATCACGCGACATTAGTCAACAGCTCCTGCGGTTTGATTTGACAAAATCCGGGGGCTGTTTTATGATGGAAACGATGACAGCCGACGGCCGCCCAGGGTTGCCTGGATGGTTATAAGGAAGGATAAGGAAAGACAAGGAAGGATAAGAAGGGAGAGGATATCATGATTCAGGATATTGGGATGCATAAATTCGATCTGTCCTACAAACAGCCGGAGGCCAGAGAGGAAGATTACGTTTTATATATGAAGAACAATAAGACACTTCTCAGGAAAGGGGAGGGGGGAAATTATGAGATTCCCCGTTTTCGGGATTTTCCTATGGAAAAGCAGCATCTTATGACAGTGGCGTATTATCTGTTTTCCATTGATGGAACCGGTTATTTTTATGTGCGGGAAATGCTTCAGGGAGAGGAGAACGGATATGAGCTTTGCCCGACATCCGCCTTCCGGAAAATGGCGCCGGGCTATCAGGCATTTGCTGGAATCACAGCCACGCAGCTTCACCGCTGGAAAGAGAGCCGGAGGTATTGCGGACATTGCGGCCATGAAACAGAGGACAGTAAGGTAGAGCGGGCTCTGGTCTGCCCCTGCTGCGGACAGATCGAATATCCGAAAATCTCCCCGGCGGTGATTGTGGCAATTACCGACGGAGACCGGCTGATTTTATCGAGATACCGTGTAAGCAGTAACCCTTACCGGGGATATGCGCTGATTGCCGGATTTGTGGAGATCGGCGAAACGTTTGAGGATACCGTGCGCCGGGAGGTTATGGAGGAAGTGGGACTTAAGGTGAAGAACATCCGCTACTATAAGAGCCAGCCCTGGGCGTTTTCTGATACGGAAATGATTGGTTTTTTTGCGGAGCTGGATGGCGATGATACGATCCGCCTTCAGGAAGACGAGCTTTCCGAGGCCGGATGGTATCACCGAGATGAGATTCCTGACGAGACGCTTTTAAACAGCATTGGAAGTGAGCTTAAAATGGTATTTAAATACGGAAGTATGGAAAAATTTTATGAGGCTACGGGGACGTGGCCGGATGGGGTTCTTAAATGGGATGGCAATTCGAATCATTCCGGCAGAAATCCAGAAATTCTTTCAGAGTGTCAGACATATCCTGGGAATGATAGGCAAAACCGATGATCCGCCTGGGGATGGGAACTTCCAGAGGAACTTCGATTAAAGTGCCGTCCGATAAATCGCTTGTGATGAAATCTTCGATGACACAGGCGATTCCGAGGCCGATTCTCGCAAATTCAATCAGGAGAGTCATGTCAGTAACCTCCAAAAGCTGGTTTACTTCGATTTGATTATCCGCCAGATAGGAGTCCACATGTTTCCGGCTCATGTTGCTGCGGTCCAGAAGAATGATATTTCCGGTTTGAAAAATATTCGGGCTGGCGCCTTCCCGAAGCAGCAGATTTTCCATATAGGACGGAGTACAGACAAAGCCGTCCCGGATTCCCATGACAGGGGAAAAGGTGAGGCTCCTTTTTGTTTTTGGTTCCGCCACAAGGCCGATGTCGATTTTTCCGGCCTCCAGCATTTCCAGGGTATGAATCGTAGACTGGCTTTCAATGGAAATATTTACATGGGGGTACTTCTCCACAAAGCCTTTTAAATATGGAAGAAGTACATATTTGCAGAGCGTGTTGCTGACTCCGATTTTTAAGTTTCCGATGTGAAAATCATGGATGCGTTTTAACTCCTTTTCTCCCCGGTTAATAGCCTCAAAAGCAGTGCTTATATGCTGAAACAAGATGCCCCCTTCACGGGTGAGCTGGACGCCCCGGGAATTCCGGTTAAATAATCTGGTATTTAAGTTTTCCTCCAGCTTGCCGATGGCTTTGCTGATGGCCGGCTGGCTGATGTATAATTCCTTTGCCGCCCTGGAGATATTCCCACAGCGCGCCACCTCATAGAAAATACGGTACTGGGAAAGGTGTTGTTCCATCGTTATAACTCCTCTTCATATTTGTTATTCTTAATATGTATTTCTATTATAGTAAATCTTGTGGTAAGATGTCAATACCACGTTACAGTCCGCAGGGCGGGGAAAAATTGATAAGAACGGGCGTCAAGCTTGCTTGTAAGACCGTTCTTATCAATTTTTCCCTATCGGGCGGCCGCCCGAAGCTTCTTGTCCGTCGAAGACGGGCAAGAAGACAAGCCCGTAAAGAGAAAGTCTGGAGAACGGGCGTCAAGCTTGCTTGTAAGACCGTTCTTATCAATTTTTCCGAATCGGGCGGCCGCCCGAAGCTTCTTGTCCGTCGAAGACGGGCAAGAAGACAAGCCCGTAAAGAGAAAGTCTGGAGAACGGGCGTCAAGCTTGCTTGTAAGACCGTTCTTATCAATTTTTCCGAATCGGGCGGCCGCCCGATGCTTCTTGTCCGTCGAAGGCGGGCAAGAAGACAAGCCCGTGAAGAGAAAGTCTGGAGAACGGACGTCAAGCACGTTTGAAAGGCCGTTCTCGTCCGGCTTTCATTATCTTGATATCAATGCGACTCAGGAGAGGAGAATGTTTTAAATGGGAATGACAATGACGCAGAAAATTTTAGCTGACCATGCGGGGCTTCCTTTCGTGGAAGCAGGGCAGCTGATTGAGGCGAATCTGGATATGGTGCTGGGGAATGATATCACTTCCCCGGTAGCTATCAACGAAATGAAGAAAATGAAGGACCAGGCAGTTTTTGATAAGGAAAAGATCGCTCTGGTTATGGATCATTTTATCCCCAATAAGGATATTAAATCCGCGGAGAACTGTAAATGCTGCCGTGACTTTGCGAATGCCAATGAGATTGTGAATTATTTTGATGTGGGAAATATGGGAATCGAGCATGCGCTTCTGCCGGAAAAGGGCCTTGTAACAGCCGGTGACGCTGTGATCGGCGCGGACTCCCATACGTGCACCTACGGAGCTCTGGGCGCATTTTCCACAGGCGTGGGAAGTACGGATATGGCAGCCGGGATGGTGACCGGAAAGGCATGGTTTAAAGTTCCGTTCGCGTTAAAATTTGTACTTACAGGAAAACCGTCCAGATGGGTCAGCGGTAAGGATGTGATTCTTCATATTATCGGTATGATCGGCGTGGACGGCGCTTTATATAAGTCCATGGAGTTCACGGGAGACGGAATTAAATATTTGTCCATGGACGACCGTTTCACTATCTGCAACATGGCGATCGAAGCCGGAGGAAAGAACGGAATTTTCCCGGTGGATGAAAAGACGGTACAGTATATAAAGGATCATGGAAACAGGTCCTTTAAAGTATATGAGCCCGACGGGGACGCACAGTATGACGCCGTTTACACTGTTGATCTTTCTGCCTTAAAGCCCACGATCTCCTTCCCCCACCTTCCGGAGAATACAAAGGAAGTGGGGACTTTTGAAGACATTGCCATCGATCAGGTTGTGATCGGTTCCTGCACGAACGGAAGGATTCAGGACATGCGCCAGGCGGCCGAGATCATGAGGGGAAGAAAAGTAGCGAAAAATGTACGCTGCATCGTGATTCCGGCCACCCAGGCAATCTATCTGCAGTCCATGAAAGAAGGACTTTTAGAGACCTTCATAGAAGCCGGAGCCGTTGTCAGCACTCCGACCTGCGGTCCCTGCCTTGGCGGGTATATGGGAATTCTGGCGGCGGGAGAGCGGTGTGTTTCCACCACCAATCGAAACTTTGTGGGACGTATGGGACATGTGGATTCGGAAGTCTACCTGGCAAGTCCGGCGGTAGCGGCCGCCAGCGCCGTAACCGGGAAAATTTCATGTCCATGTGAACTTGGTTTATAGGAGGGAAGCAGCATGCAGGCAAAAGGAAGAGTTTTTAAATACGGAGACAATGTGGATACAGACGTTATCATCCCGGCCCGCTACTTAAACGCGACCCGGGGAGAAGAACTGGCAAAGCATTGCATGGAAGATATTGATAAGGAATTTATTCATAAGGTAAAAGACGGCGATATCATCGTGGCAGAGAAGAACTTTGGCTGCGGCTCCTCCAGAGAACATGCGCCGTTAGCCATCAAGTGCGCGGGAGTGAGCTGTGTTATTGCGGAGACGTTTGCGAGAATTTTTTACCGCAATGCCATAAATATCGGCCTTCCGATCATCGAATGCCCCGAGGCCTCCAAAGCCATTTCCGCCGGCGATGAGGTGGAAATTGATTTTGACAGCGGCATGATTTATAACCGTACGAGAAATGAATCCTACAAAGGACAGGCGTTCCCGCCCTTCATGCAGAAAATCATTTCTGCGGGCGGATTGGTAAACTATATAAATGCCGGGAAATAGAGATAGAGAAAAAGATACAGAAAAAAGACAGCCGGAACCATGCTAAAAAGGCGCGGTTTCGGCTTTTTAGCAGTACAGGCCCACACAGTGGAATATGCCGCTAAAGGCGGCGTGCGGGCCGCGCGGCGAACTGGGAAAAGGCTTCCTCTTCCTACGTCCCCGATGGAGACGGCGAAAGCTCCGGCCATCTTTGCCTTTCCAGGCAGAAATAAAACGGTACAGTTCACGTCCAAGGCCGGATCATCATATCCTAAATAGAAACAACAGTGTTTTGAGGTGGTCCATGATCCCCAAACTGGAAGTGAAAGATTTATGCTATTCCTACCATACGATGGAAGGGGAAACACAGGCCCTGTCCCATATATCATTTAAGGTTCATGCAGGAGAGTTCGTCGCCGTGGTGGGACCCTCCGGATGCGGGAAATCCACGCTGCTTTCCCTGATCTGCGGCCTTCTAAAGCCGGACTCCGGACAGATTCTTTTAGATGGGAGGAACGTGTCAGGCGGAGACACGCGGATTGGTTATATGCTGCAGAAAGATCATCTTTTCCAGTGGAGAACGATTTTTTCCAACGCCTGTCTGGGGCTGGAAATCCAGAAGAAGCTGGATGAACCCCATAAGAAGAAGGTGGAGGAGCTCCTTTTGGCATACGGCCTCCAAAACTTTGCCGACGCCAGGCCCTCAGAGCTTTCCGGCGGCATGCGGCAGAGAGCCGCCCTGATCCGCACTCTGGCTCTGGAGCCGGACCTTCTTTTGCTGGATGAACCCTTTTCCGCGTTGGATTATCAGACCAGGCTTGCGGTCTGCGACGATATCAGCACCATCATCAGGGGCAGAAAAAAGACTGCCATTCTCATCACTCACGATCTTTCGGAGGCAGTCAGTGTGGCCGACCGCATCATCATTCTGACCAGACGGCCCGGACGCATCAAGGGCACCATGTCCATAAGTTTTCCGGAGGAAGCCGGAAGTCCCTTAAAGCGGAGGAACTGCCCGGAGTTTTCTGCTTATTTCAATGAATTATGGAAAATATTAAAGAATTAGGAACAGCAAGATGCTGAACAGTTATAAAAATTAGAGAGTTTGGAGGTGTTTCATGAAAAATCATGCAACTCTGGCCCAACAGGAGTTTGTGGCAAAGCAGCTTCGCAGGCGCCGGATGGTTACGGGCGCACGTATTCTGCTCCTCGTCCTGTTTCTTGTGCTTTGGGAAATCAGCGTCAGGGCAGGGATTTTGAATGGTTTTATTTTCAGCTCTCCATCCCGCATCATGCAGTGTCTTTCTTCCATGGTGCTTGATGGAAGTATTTTTTTACACACAGGTATTACGATTCTGGAGACGGTCATAAGTTTTGGACTTGTGACGACTATCGGGATTTTCGGGGCCGTGGCCCTTTGGTCCAGTAAGAGCCTGTCAGAAATCCTGGATCCGTATCTGGTGATGTTAAACAGTCTGCCCAAGTCCGCATTGGCTCCCATTCTCATTGTCTGGCTGGGGAGCAACATGCGGACCATTGTGGTGGCCGCCGTCTCAGTGGCGGTGTTCGGTTCCATTTTAACGCTTCATAACGGCTTTAAAACCATGGACCCGGACCAGATTAAGTTAATATATTCTCTGGGCGGAAAAAAACAGGATATTCTGTTTAAGGTACTGCTGCCCGGTTCTGTGCCGCTTATTATCAGCAACATGAAAGTGAACATCGGCCTTTGTCTGGTGGGGGTAATCATTGGAGAATTTCTGGCGGCCCGCGCCGGACTCGGATATCTGATTATTTATGGTTCTCAGGTGTTCAGCCAAGAGTACATACGGATAGGATTGGATATTATAAAAGAATGCTGTTTGGATTTTGATACCATTACAAAAACCGGGCTGTAAATCGTGCCGGAGGCAGATTTGATATCATAAAAACAGATAATAGTTATATTGTTTTTAGATAATATTAGGAAAGAAGTGCATCATCTGGCTGATGACTTCGTCTGCCAGGGGGGACAAGGTATGGTTCTCTCGCTTAATCCAGCCGATCTCCGACCGGATCGGGCAGTCTTTCAGCCGCAGCGTGCGAAGCTGTGAATAGAAAGTGGGGCCGCCTAAGTCCAGGGTGTCAAAAGGATAGTCGGAATTTAAGTAATAGGCGTCCGTATTCCGAAGAGTTTCATATATTGTGGACCGTGAGGAGGTGACAAAGCGGCTTCCGCAGTCTTTAAGACGGAGCCGGTTGTAAATGTCCGAGTAAGGGCCGGAATCCATATAAGAGTACATGACCAGAGGATAGTCTTTAAGCTCCTCCGGAGTTACGGCGGATTGTCCACTGCCAAACAGAGGATTCTTCTGGCCGACAGTAACAGCGACATCCAGAACGGTGATAGGATAATACTGAAGCCCTTTGGCGCGGAGCTGGCGTAGGAATCCGCCTTTGTAGCAGGTCCACAAATTGACGACGCCGATTTCTGAGGACTGGCTGGAAACCGTGTCGGCAATGGTGGTGATGGAATTCTCAAACTGCTCGATCCGGATTCCCATGGAACGGTACTTCTGGTAAATATCGGCGCAGATCTTACTTAAAAAATAGTACCCGGTGCTGGTGATGGATAGAGTGAAGGTCTGTCTTTGTACGCCGTGACTGATAAGGTGGTCCAGCTGGGAGAGCTGTGCCTGAATGGAAGAAACATAGGAAACAAACGTATGGCCGAAAGGGGTCAGGGTCACACCGCGGTTGCTTCGGGCAAAGATGGCGTGACCAATTTCTTTTTCCAGGGTACTGACTGCGGTGGACAGCACCGACTGGGAGACAAAAAGATTGGCGGCAGCCCGGTTGATGGAACCAGTCTTTGCAATTTCCACGACATATCTTAGCTGATTCAGTGTCATATCTTTTCTCTACCTCCTGATCATCGCTCTGAAGCGCGATTGAAAATTGCTTCCCGTCAGATGTGCGTCACAGTTTGTGGGAAATAGGTCCAAATGAGGGAGGCGTAGTGGGCTATGTTGACCGAATGAGGGCCAAATTTCCTGCGAAGTGGGGCGTGCAGAGGGCACGGGAATCGGGTGATCGTTACTCAGGAATTCACGCAGGGCTGTACGATAAATTTTGATAACAGTTATATGAATTATATATTAACACTTTTCAAAAAGCAAGAATTATAATAAGAATAGCAATCCGGAGTTGCACACATAATAAAATACTTTGTGAAAGGTGGATGAAGTTATGAAGCGTAAAAATTATGGAGCTCTTGCATTTCTGCCCCTGATCGTTTTTCTGGCATTGTATCTGGGCTTTGGCCTGTTTTTCTATTTTAAGGGCGAGAGCAGTCCCTTTAACTTTGTTCCGCGTGAAGCGGCTCTGATCTTCGGAATTGCGTTTGCGCTTCTGATGGGAAAAGAAGAGTTTTCAAAAAAGACAGAGGATTTCATGAAAAACGCGGCGACGCCTGGAGTGATGCTGCAATGCTTCATTTTTATTTTGGCCGGTATCTTTTCGGCGGTCAGTAAGGCCATGGGCGGCGTAGACGCTGTGGTAAATGCAGGCATGGCAATCCTTCCGGCAAGATTTATTGTACCTGGGCTCTTCATTATTTCCAGCCTGATTTCCACATCCATGGGTACCAGCTTTGGCACAGTCAGCGCGGTGGCCCCCATTGCGGTCGGCTTTGCCGAGCTTGGAGGTTTCGATATGACGCTGGTGCTCTGTGCAGTTCTCGGAGGGGCCATGTTCGGCGATAATCTTTCCTTTATTTCCGATACTACGATCGCCGCTACCCAGGGCGCGGGATGCGAAATGAAAGACAAATTTAAGATGAGATCGGAAGAGCGTCGTGTAGGGAAAGAGTGTTA
>CAJUDN010000066.1 GCA_910585355.1 uncultured Lachnospiraceae bacterium | reverse complement strand
CAGCCACTTTGGGCTGTCTTTTCAAAATCTTCTCGAACCACTTAATATCATTCTTCGTTCCCATCAGTCGAATTTTCAGCACGTTTCCTCTCCATTTCTGCAAGGATCTCCTCAATGGACTTCTGCTTTTTGCAGTATTCCGGATAACGGAGCTTGATGCCCTGCCAGAAGTACATCGCATAGCCGCAGCAAAAAATATCACTCACGGAATACTCACTGCACTCTCTGATCTGCTCGTCCTTGCGCTTATAATCGTCAACACTCGGCGTTCCGTCTGTGTAAAGGTTAAAGGCGAGCCTTACCACACGGACACTGCCGCTTGTCTGCCAGCCTTGATGCAGGCACTCCGGCTTGATGAATCCTGACTTCATATCGTAGATCTGGCTGAAATGATACCTTGTATCCTCTGAAATACCGAGAATGTAGATCAAAGCCTTGTGATAGCAGTCCTGATACCTCGCCTGTTCCAATTTCTCATAATAAAACTTCTCATGTTCCTCGTTTGCAAAAACCATGTGTGTGTTGTTGGCGCTCTGCGCCCCTGCTCTTAACGCTGTGTTGTTCATCCTTTCTACCTCCAATTTTATTTTTTGACCATAACAAAAGGACACTCCCAAATTCTCACTTGGAAAGTGTCCTAAAGGTACATACCTATAAAATTGAATGCCGCAAAAACGTATTATTCAGTATTATCACGTATTATGCGTAGCAAATTTGTAGTAAATTTGTAGTAAATCACAACTCAAAATCACTGAAACCCTTGATTTTACTGGTCTTTTCCACCCAAAGTTTTCATTGTCGGGAACAGCAGTACATCACGGATCGCTACGGAATTTGTCAGCAGCATGCACATTCTGTCGATACCGTATCCGATACCACCGGTGGGCGGCATACCAATCTCAAGGGCATTTAAGAAGTCCTCATCCGTATGGTTAGCTTCTTCATCTCCCTGAGCCAGACGGGCTTCCTGGGCGCGGAAACGCTCTCTCTGGTCGATGGGATCGTTAAGCTCAGAATACGCATTAGCCATCTCCCATCCGTTCATGAAAAACTCGAAGCGCTCCGTATACTCCGGATTCTCCGGTTTCTTCTTTGTAAGCGGAGAAATCTCGATGGGATGGTCCATGATGAAGGTCGGCTGAATCAGATGCTCTTCCACATACTCCTCGAAGAACAGGCTTAAAATATCACCTTTCTGGTGATGGGCCTCTACCTCAATATGGTGTTCCTTGGCAGCTGCCCTCGCCTCCTGAGAACTGTGAATTTCATTAAAATCCACACCGGCATACTTTTTAACGGCATCCACCATAGTCATGCGTTCAAAAGGCTTTCCCAAATCCATCTCGATTCCGTTATATACGATTTTTGTTGTTCCCAAAACCTCCTGAGCAACATAACGGTACAGTCTTTCGGTCAAATCCATCATACCATGGTAATCGGTGTAAGCCTGGTAGAGCTCCATCAACGTAAATTCCGGATTGTGTCTTGTGTCAAGGCCCTCGTTGCGGAATACGCGGCCGATTTCATATACACGCTCTAAACCGCCTACAATCAGCCTCTTCAAATAAAGCTCCAGAGAAATACGAAGCTTAAAATCCTCATCCAGCGCATTGAAATGAGTTTCAAAGGGTCTCGCAGCCGCTCCGCCTGCATTGGCAACCAGCATGGGAGTCTCAACCTCCATGAATCCCTCATTATCCAGAAATCTGCGGATTGCCGCAATGATTCTGGAACGCTTAATAAAGGTATCCTTTACCTCTTCGTTCATGATTAAGTCCACATATCTCTGACGGTAACGAGTATCCGTATTGGTCAGTCCATGATATTTCTCCGGTAAGATCTGAAGGCTCTTGGAAAGCAGGGTGATAGACTTTACATGGACAGAAATCTCGCCCATTTTTGTAGTGAACACAAACCCCCTGATTCCAACGATATCGCCAATGTCCATTTTCTTGAAATCTTTATAGGAATCCTCCCCGATATCGTCCCTCGCCACATAGCACTGGATATTTCCCTTTAAATCCTGAACATTGCAAAAGGAAGCCTTTCCCATCACACGTTTGGACATCATACGTCCGGCGATGGAAACCTCCTTTCCTTCAAACTCTGCGTATTGTTCCTTCACGTCTGCACTATGAGCGGTTACGTCATACTTTGTAATTAAAAACGGATTCTTACCGTTTTCCTGCAAATCAGCCAGCTTTTCACGGCGCACCTTAAGAAGCTGATGAATATCCTGCTCCTGCCCGTTTCCCTTTGTCTTCTGGTTTCCCTGCTCTGCCACTGTTATCTCTCCTTCTGTTATGTTAATCAATCGACTCTCTTAATATCCAGAACCTTGTACTGCAGCACTCCGGCCTGTGTTTCCACATCAACCATATCTCCGATTTTTTTACCGATCAGGGCATGACCAACCGGGGACTCGTTGGAAATTTTATTCTGAAGGCTGTTGGCCTCTGTGGAACCCACAAGCTTAAACTCTATCTCCTCATCGAACTCCACATCAAAAACCTTGACTACACAGCCGATGCTGATTTTGTCCAGGTTTACTTCATCCTCAACAACCACTTCCGCGTTCTTTAAGAGCTTCTCCAGCTCTTCAATTCTGGCTTCGATGTCTCTCTGCTCATCTTTCGCCGCGTCATACTCAGCATTCTCGGATAAATCGCCCTGCTCTCTGGCTTCTTTGATTTTCTGAGCGATTTCTCTTCTGCGGTTTACTTTTAAATCCTGAAGCTCATCTTCATACTTTTTCAGACCTGCGTAAGTCAAAATATGTTTCTTATCTGCCATGACATCTTACCTTCCTTTAAATTCAGGGCATAATACCCCTTTATAACTACATTCAACGTATTATAGCGTAAACCCCCGCTGTTGTCAAGAACAGAACTGGCCGAAAACCTATGATTTCCCTGCCTGATATTGCGCCCCGCCGCAGGCGGGGAATCCTACAAAACAGGATTCCTTTTTATTGGACAGCCTTCTTCTTCCAGCGCCCTGCCTTATAGGAAATTGCGGTCGCAATGGCGCCCAGAGTCCAGGACAGCAGAAGAGAAATAAAAATGCACTCGCTGCGTCCATTGGGAAGTTCAGGTGTCCTGGTAAGCCAGGAAATCCCGTAAGCCACCGGAACACGGACCACCACCGTTGTAAATATGGAAATCCACATGGGAGTCATGGTATCCCCGGCCCCGCGCATGACGCCGGAAAGACTCTGGGTCACAGCCATGGCTATGTATCCAACGGCCAGAATCCGCATCATATGGACGCTTAAGTCTACTAACTCTGTGGTGGAGGTAAAAATTCCCATAAGATATTTTCCAAAAATCAGAATTAAAACGGTAATGGATGCCGACACTCCCATTGCCATAAAGGTCCCCTGTCTGGCACCCTGCTCCACACGCTCATATTGTCTGGCGCCCACATTCTGGCCGGCATACGTGGTCATGGTGGTTCCAAAAGAAAAATTCGGCATCATGGCAAAGCCATCCACACGCATGATAATCACGTTGGCGGCAATAACCATCTCCCCAAAGCTGTTCGTTAAGGACTGCACCACAATCATGGCCATGGAGAAAATAGCCTGGGTCAGTCCCGACGGCAGGCCCAGGCGGATGATGGTGAGGGCGTGTTCCCTGTTTAGTTTCAGATGATAAGGCTTCATCTCAAATATTTCATGCATCCGCATTAATTTAAACATGCATAAAAGCGCCGATATGCCCTGAGCGATGGCCGTAGCCAGAGCCACCCCGAACACTCCCATTTTAAGCCCCGCAACAAACCAGACATCCAGGACAATGTTGACAACTGTTGCAATTAAAAGATACATCAGGGCCGAAACCGAGTCCCCCAACCCGCGAAGCACGCCGCTTAAAATATTGTAGTAAGCCACGCCTGCGATTCCATAAAATAACACGGTCAGATAGGAAGTACACCAGTCGATGATGCTGTCCGGAGTATTTAAAAGCTCCAGAAGCGGCCGGACAAACAGCGAACCGGTGATCATAATAATCACAGAGGCGATGGCGGTCAGCGTAATACAGCAGCCGATGGTGTTGGAAAGCCGTTCTTTGTCTCTGGCTCCGAAATACTGGGATACCATGACGCTGGTTCCAACGGAAATTCCAATAAACAATACCAGGAGCAGATTAAAAATAGGGCTGGCACTCCCTACGGCGGCCAGCGCATTGTCCCCCACAAATTTCCCCACTACGATACTGTCCACCGTATTGTAGAGCTGCTGTGCAATGTTTCCGATGATCATGGGAATGGTAAACAACGCAATATTCTTCCAGGGCGTCCCGGCAGTCATGTCCACGGGCCCGAAGAATTTTTTCAGTGAATTCATACGGTATCTTTCTCCCTTCTTTCTTCTTTTCTCTTTTTCTTTTCTCTTTTTCTTTTCTCTTTTTCTTTTCTCTTCTCTTCCCATTCTAGCATGGTTTCTTTTAAAACACAACCCGGCCGCCTCTTTATAAAAAGGACAGCCGGGCTGCTTTCGTTACTATATTACTGTTCACAGGCACCCTGTGAACGTAACAGCATGGGCCTATACCGTTTCAGGACATAACCCATTTTCATATCATTTCCATTTCATGCTGAAATCCGGTTTTACGGCACAGCCGATCCCAAGGGCTCCCTGCCCTGTATGGCAGGACACCCCCAACGTTAACGGATCGCACATAACAGTCATCCCCGAAAAAGCCGACTCAATTTCCTCAATCCAGTTTTCTGTCTCCTGGTCGGACGCGCTGGAGGCCGCCAGAAGATGGACGGCGCCAGCCTCTTTTGCTTCTTTAAATCTCGTCTCCAGTTCTCTTTCCATAGCTTCGATCATAGTCTTTCTTGCTTTTAAAAAACCATGACATTTTTTATAGGAATCCAGCTTTCCCGTTTCTAGTTTTAGAACCGGCTTAATGTTAAAGACTGCTCCCAGAGCGGCGGCGGCAGGCGTAATCCGTCCTCCCCGCTTTAAATTTTCCAGAGTCTGAACGCCTATGTAAATCATCATCCGTTCCCTGGCTTTTTCCAGTATTTCCTTGATTTCCTCCGCAGAATATCCCTTTTCTATTAACTCCTGCGTATCCAAAATCATCTGATGAAGGGGAGTCGCCACCTGTCCATGATCCACCACCAGAACCCGGCCTGCATACGTTTCCTCTCCGGCCAGAGCTGCTGCCGTTTCGAAAGAACCGCTCAAACCACTGCTGATTGGCATATAAAGGATTTTTTCATACTCCTTCAGGGCCTTATCCCAGATTTCCATAACAGCGGCCGGGGATGGCTGAGACGTGGTAATCTGTGCTCCGGCACCCATTTTCTCAAAAAAAGTCTTTCTTGATAAGGTGAGCCCTTCATAAAAACATTCCCCATCAATATAAAACGGCATCGGAAGCACAAAAATTCCCCTGTTTGCCGCCTCCTCCTGGCTGATGCTGCTGTGACTGTCCGTAATAATTCCAATTGACTTCATTTTCTTCTGATTCCCCTGTATTTGACAACTATTGGTTCATTGTGTTACATTTATACTGTATGTACAACTGTAACATCAGACCATGATGCCGTCAATAGACAGACTTTCGGACTGAACAAAATTTCTGGTTTTTGTAACGCCTGCGAGAGGAGAACCATACATGCAGAAAGCACAAAAAGAAACGGAGCTTGAAAAGCGGGACATCCTCCGGATGTCCAACAAAGAATCCAACCGCCTCACCAGAGAATGCCTCCAGACCGCCTTAATCTACCTGATGGGCCAAAAGCCTTTTGATAAAATCTCCGTCTCTGAAATTGTGCGGCGCTCCGGCGTTTCACGCACTGCCTTCTACCGGAATTACAATTCTAAAGAGGAAGTTTTAAATGAAACATGCAACGTATTCCTAGATGAGCTGGCGGCCTCCTTTACCTCTCCCATATTTCAGGAGGATCCCTATGCCTGGTATTATGAATTTTTCCGCTCCATTAAAGAGCACTCCAGCCAGTTCTCCCTGCTGCTCCAGGCCCATATGCTGAATACCCCTGTGTTCAGCACCTATTCCATCTCCAGGAAGCTGGACCACTCCAGAGAAAGTGAAGAACATTACCGTTTTCTGGCCTGGGAGGGCGCTCTGTCCACCATCGTGGTTCACTGGTCTCAGGATGGAATGGCAGAATCCATTGAATTCATGGCTGAGTTCTGTGCCAAAGCCCTGAATTACCGGCAGTCTGGCATACCTGAATAATCCGTCCTTTTTCACGTTTTAAGCCGCTTCTATTGGATTGAGGCAGGATCCTCTTCTGATTCTGTTTCAGGTATTGTTACTATTCAAGGAAGAGGGCGTCTTGTTGCCCGCGTATCGCGGACAAGAAGCATCGGGCGTTCACCCGATGTGGAAAAACGGATAAAATCAGTCTTACAAGCAAGCTTGATGCCTGCTTTTATCCGTTTTTCCCCGCCCCGTGAACTGTAACCAGGTATTTTTCATGTTTCAGAACAATATATTTTCTGATTGAGTAAATTTGTGCGATGTGATAAAATATAATAAAAGGAGCGGATAAAAAAGTGGACAATATAAGGATAACAAACACACCATATGATGATGTGTTCCGCACGTTGCTGAATGATTGCAGCTCCCTCATTATCCCTGTAATAAACGAGATGTTCGGGGAGCATTATTCAGGGCAGGAAAAAATCGTCTTCTCCCCAAATGAGCACTTTCTGAATCAACAAGGCGGGAACGAAGAGGAACGGATTACGGATACCTGTTTCAGGATCGAAGGAAAAGAACCAAAAAAATACCATTTAGAATGTCAGAGCAATACTGATAACAGTATGCTGGTTCGCTTTTTTGAGTATGACACCCAAATCGCCCTGGATGGAGGACAACTCAATGGAAACATCCTTATTGTGACGCTGCCTCATTCTGCTGTACTGTTCTTAAGGAGCCATGCGTCAACGCCTGATACACTGAAAATCAGGATGATAACACCAGGAGGAACCGTAGAATATGATATCCAGGTGATGAAATCCCAAGAATACACGCCGGAAGAAATTTTTGAGAAAAACCTTCTGCTGTTGATTCCTTTCTATATCTTTTCTCACGAAACACGGTTCGGTGAATATGAAAAGAACAGAATGAAACTAAGGGCATTGCAGGAAGAATACGGACAGATCAAAGATAAACTGGAAAAATTGTCAAATCAGGGAGCAATCAGCGAATACACAAGATGCACCATTATTGACATGTCGAATAAAGTATTGGAGCATATCGCTGTAAAATACAATTCTGTTAAGGAAGGAGTGAAAGCGGTCATGGGAGGAAAAATTCTGGAATATGAAGCCAAGACAATAAAAAGAGAAGGCATTAAGGAAGGTATCGAAGAAGGTATTAAGGAAGGTATCGAAGAAGGTATTGAAGAAGGCATCAAGGGTACTGTTGCTATATTAAAAAATTTAGGTATCCCGACACAAACAATTCTGGTAAAGATTCAGGAGCAATACAATCTCAGTCCTGAAGCATCCAAAAAATATCTGTAAAAACTTTCCGGATTGTCTTTTCCTGTTTTCAATCATACCATCCCACCAATAATAATTCTCCAAAACATCTGCATAGGATCGTTTCGCCGGTCACAAAAATATCAAAAAGGATATCAAAGGATTGTTTTTCCCTTGATATCCCTGTTTTCGTGCATTTTCTAATTATCCAACTTTTCGTGAATTTTTATTACTTATAATTTACGATCTTTCCAAAGTCAGCCTTTAAGGAAGCGCCTCCCACAAGACCGCCGTCGATATCGCCCTGCGCGAACAGCTCCGCCGCATTTTTTGCATTCACAGAGCCGCCGTACTGGATACGGATGGCCTCTTTTGTTGCCTCATCATAAATTTCTCCGATGCATGCGCGAATGGCTGCACATACTTCCTCTGCCTGCTCCGTAGTTGCTGTCTTTCCGGTTCCGATGGCCCAGATCGGCTCGTAAGCGATTACGGCTTTCTTTGCCTGGTCTGCAGTCACGTTCTGGAAAGCAATCTTAACCTGCTTTCTGATCCAGTCGATAGTGATTCCCTGCTCTCTCTGAGTCAGAGTTTCGCCGCAGCAGATAATGGGGGTAAGGCCGTGCTCAAAGGCCTTTAATACCTTCTTATTTACCGTCTCATCTGTCTCAGCAAAATACTCTCTTCTCTCAGAATGGCCAAGAATTACATATTTTACGCCTGCGTCTGTCAGCATATTCGGGGCGATCTCACCGGTATACGCGCCTTTTTCTTCAAAATACATATTTTCAGCGCCGACCTCGATGTTGGTTCCCTTACATGCCTCCACAACCGGAATAATGTCGATGGCCGGAACACAGAAGACAACATCCGCCTCATCGGTTGCCACTAACGGTTTTAATGTCTCAACCAGAGCAACCGCCTCTGTGGGAGTCATGTTCATTTTCCAGTTGCCTGCAATGATCTTTCTTCTTGCCATTTTGCTTATCCTCCAAAATATAATACTAACCTCTGCCGTCGCCTCCAGCTCGGCTTCGCTAAGTTGCACTCGGGTTTGTTCCCTCCACTAAATTCGCATCCCCCTCCCGGGGGCTGCTTATTAAGGGTCGGGAACGGCCTCGCACTAACCTCTGCCATCGCCTCCGGCTCGGCTTCGCTAAGTTGCTTTCGGCCTATTTATCGTCGGCCGCGATTACGCCGGGGAGTTCTTTGCCCTCAAGGAATTCGAGGGATGCGCCGCCGCCTGTGGAAATATGGCTCATCTTGTCGCCGAAGCTAAGCTGGTTTACAGCTGCCGCGGAATCGCCGCCGCCGATGATCGTTGTAGCTTCCGTCTCCGCCAGCGCCTTCGCAACTGCAATGGTGCCTGCTGCCAGAGTCGGGTTCTCAAATACGCCCATGGGGCCGTTCCATACTACGGTTTTTGCATTCTTCACAGCATCTGCATATAATTTGCAGGTTTCCGGTCCGATATCCACACCCTCTTTGTCAGCCGGAATGGCATCTACGGATACGTGCTCTACTTCAACCGGGGCGTCAATGGGGTTCGGGAATGCGTCAACCACAGTGGTATCCACCGGAAGCAGCAGCTTCTTTCCCAGTTTTTCCGCCTTCTCCATCATTTCCTTACAGTAGTCGATCTTGGAATCATCGACCAGGGAGTTTCCGATTTCCTTCCCCTGCGCCTTTAAGAAGGTATAGGCCATACCGCCGCCGATAATCAGGGTATCGCACTTCTCAAGGAGATTGGAGATAACGTTTAACTTATCTGCAACCTTTGCGCCGCCAAGAATGGCTACGAACGGTCTTACGGGATTCTCAACGGCATTGCCAAGGAACTCGATTTCTTTCTGCATTAAGTAACCAACCACATTGGAACCGCCCTTTGCAGTGATAAACTTTGTCACACCCTCAACGGAGGCATGCGCTCTGTGGGAGGAACCAAAGGCATCGCATACATAATCGTCAGCCAGATCGGCCAGCTCCTTACTGAACTCCTCGCCGTTCTTTGTCTCTTCTTTTCCACGGAAACGGGTATTCTGAAGAAGCACCACATCTCCCTCGTTCATGGCCTCCACAGCCTTTGCAGCCGCCTCGCCCGTTACATTATAATCGGATACGAAGGTAACTTCTTTTCCTAACTTCTCAGAAAGTCTCTTTGCAACCGGAGCCAGGGATTCCCCCTCGTTCGGACCGTTCTTTACTTTTCCGAGGTGAGAACAGAGAATCACCTTTCCACCGTCACCAATTAATTTTTTAATAGTAGGAAGGGCGGCCACGATACGTGTCTCGTCTGTGATTTCGCCGTTTTTAAGCGGTACGTTGAAATCGCAGCGAACCAGAACTCTTTTTCCCTTTACATTGATATCATCAACTGTTTTCTTATTTAAAGACATTTCGTTTTCCTCCTTGATAGAAACATACACCGTCTGTGCGCCCATGATGCACCCATGAAACACGGGCGCTTTGGCTTATACCGGCATCGAGCGCGGCGCGGGCGCCAGAACGCCAGACTTCCTCTTTGCGCGAACGCATCTTTTTGCATGAAGCGCTTTTTGTATCACAAGAAGCAAAGTTTCCAACGATGCAAAAAGGTCCGGTCCTCATCAGACCGGACCCTTAATGAGCCTAATTATATTCTTTGCGATGCATTAAGCGTTCAGTAATTTGCCAAAGTGCTTGATGGTACGCACCATCTGGCTTGTGTAGGAATTCTCGTTATCGTACCAGGAAACAACCTGAACCTCGGCAGTATTCTCGTCAATCGGGAGAACCATTGTCTGAGTTGCATCAAACAGGGAGCCGAACTTCATGCCGATAATATCGCTGGAAACGATCTCGTCGGTGTTATAACCGAAGGACTCATTGGAAGCGGCCTTCATGGCTTCGTTGACGGCCTCCTTGGTGGGCTGTCCCTTAACAACTGCCGTTAAGATTGTTGTAGAGCCTGTCGGTGTGGGAACACGCTGAGCGGAACCGATTAACTTGCCGTTTAATTCCGGAATAACAAGACCAATCGCCTTAGCGGCGCCTGTGCTGTTGGGAACAATATTCACGGCAGCAGCGCGGCTTCTTCTCTTATCGCCCTTTCTCTGGGGTCCGTCCAGAGTCATCTGGTCGCCTGTATAAGCGTGGATAGTACACATAATACCGGACTGGATCGGGAACGCATCGTTTAATGCCTTTGCCATCGGAGCCAGGCAGTTGGTTGTACAGGAAGCTGCGGAAATGATATGATCCTCCTTGCTGAGAGTCTCATGATTTACATTGTAAACGATGGTAGGAAGGTCATTTCCTGCCGGGGCGGAGATGATAACGTGCTTGGCGCCTGCGTCAATATGAGCCTGTGCCTTTGTTTTGGAGGTATAGAAACCTGTGCACTCCAGTACAACATCAACGCCAATCTCTCCCCACGGAAGCTCCGCTGCGTTGGCCTTTGCATAAATCTTAATTTCTTTTCCGTCAACGGTGATGGAATCCTCACCGAAAGATACCTTATCTGCCAGTGCGTATCTGCCCTGAGTGGAGTCATACTTTAATAAGTGTGCAAGCATTTCCGGAGAAGTAAGATCGTTGATCGCTACGATCTCAAATCCTTCTGCGCCAAACATCTGCCGGAAAGCCAGACGGCCAATACGGCCAAAACCATTAATTGCAACTTTAACTGCCATTTTTCATTCCTCCTAAAAATGAGATTGTTGGAAATATGATTGTTAAATATTATACAACTTGCATTCATTGTACCTAATTTTTCCAGAAATAGCAAGCCCTTTTTACAAAATGACGCTTTAATTTTCTTGCCATACCCGCTTTTTTTCTTTATACTGGTGATAAATTCAAAAACCAGCATTTTTATTCCCGGGAGGCGCGCGAAATGATTGAGAAATTCAGAAAACTTTCTTTGGAGAACCAGCTTTTTATCAGCTTTCTTTCCATTTCTGTCTGTATGCTGCTTCTCTCTTTAAGTATAACCCTGACTTTTAATCTTACCCGCCAGAAAAAAGAAATTGACAAAAATCTTATGGGAATTTCTTCCTATATTGCTTCCATGGACCATGTGGTGGACATGCTCACCATCGGCTATCCCACCGAAGAGGCCAGGCTGGAGCTGGATTCTATTCATGAACATTTTTCTGACTTAAACCTGATTGTTATTTATGATACCCACGGCCTGCGTTTTTATCACACCAACCGGCAGGAGACCGGAGAAACCCTGGTGGGCGGGGAGGAAACGGCCATTCTCTCCGGCAGTAAACCATATATCACCACCGGATTCGGAACCCATGGCCCCCAGCGCCGCGCCTTCCACGCCATCACCGCAGAAGACGGCGCCATCATCGGCTTTGTGATGGCTTCCGTATTCACCTCCTATATATCTGAACAGGCAAGGGCTCTGCTGCCGACCTATCTTATTATCGCTTTTATAACATTTTTAGCCAGCATTCTCCTGTCACACGGCATTGTGCGGATTCTCTGCTCCTCCCTCATGGGACACCATCCCCGGGAGCTTTTGGAACTTTATTTAAGACAGGACACGGTTCTGAATGCCATGACGGAAGGCATTATTGCTTCAGACAGAGACGGGACTGTGATCTTTGCCAATCAAACTGTCCGCTCCTTCCTGGAATCTGATTCGCCTGTGGTAGGAAGTTCCATTAAAGAACTGTTTCCCGACACAGCCTTTGAAAGTATTTTAACTGCCGGGATGCCCGCTCCTGCAAGAAGCGTCCAGCTCATGAACCATTCCTTAATCTGCAGTGAACTTCCTATCGGAACTTCACCAGACATTCAGGGGGTCCTTACTCTTTTCAACGACCGCTCTGAAGTGGAGGCCTTATCCGATGAGCTTTCCGGGGCCCGCTCCATGCTGGATACGCTGCGGGCCTTTAACCATGAATTTTTAAATAAGCTCCATGTGATCTTAGGTTACCTTCAGACCGGTCATACCGAACAGGCGATCGCCTTTATTACCAACAGCAGCCTTGTGTCCAGCCAGGCCATCCGCCAGACAGCCGACTGTCTGCGTGTCTCCCGGATCTGCGCTCTTGTCATCGGAAAAACGATGCATGCGGCAGAGCTTGGAATCCGCCTTGCCGTGACTCCGGACAGCCGATGCATGAACAAGGACTTGCTTTTGCCCGTGGAAGCCTACATCACCATCGTTGGAAATCTCCTGGAAAATGCCGTCGAAGAGCTTGCCGCCTGTCCAAAGGATATAAAAGAAATCACCCTGGGCATCCACATGAACGATGCCTGTACCATCATAACCTGTGAGGATACCGGACGCGGAATCCGTCCGGACCTTCTCCCTCATATCTTTGATCTGGGGGTTTCCTCCAAAGGAGAAAACCGCGGAACGGGATTGTATCTGATTCACCAGATCGCAGCGCTTCAGGGCGGGGAAATTACCATTGACACGGAAGAGGGCGAAGGAACCTGCATAACATTTACTTACATGAGAAAGGAGTCCGGCTGATGTACCACGTTATTATCATCGAAGACGACCCCATGGTGGCGGCCATCAACAAACAATATGTGGAGGTAACTGCCTCTTTCCAGGTGGACCGCACCTTTAAATCCGGCGGCGAAGCCCTGGAATATTTAAAGAAAAATTCCTGTGACCTCATCATTCTGGACTATTATACTCCGTTAATGAACGGAGATACATTCATCGACAAGCTCCATTCCATGGGAAAAACGCCGTCCATCATCATGGTCACCTCCGCCAGCGACACGGACGTCGTCCGTTCTCTCTTTGGGCGTGGCGTTCTCGATTATCTGGTGAAGCCCTTTGAATATATCCGTTTTAAAGCGGCCCTGGACCGTTTTCATGAAAAGAGGCTCTGTCTGGAAAAGGCCCGGGACAATTTAAACCAGACGGCCATTGATCAGCTCTTTTCCCGTCAGGAAGGGACAGCAGACTCCTCTTCCCAGCTTTCCAAAGGTTTAAGTGAAACCACGCTTCATATGATCCGGAGCTTTCTCACGGAACACCCTGACAGCTTTTTCACCAGTGAACAGATTGCCGAACAGCTCCATCTGTCGCGCATTACCATTCGTCGTTACATGAATTATATGGTGGACACCGGAGAAATCATAAGTACCATCGACTATAAAACCGGAGGCCGCCCGTCTATCCGGTACGGTTTTGGCAGACGCTAGACTAGTACTACAGCGAACTTTTTGCAAGCGTAGTCTTCCTATGTGACAGATACGCT
>CAJUDN010000065.1 GCA_910585355.1 uncultured Lachnospiraceae bacterium | reverse complement strand
TTCTTGCCCGCATACCGCGGACAAGAAGCATCGGGCGTTCACCCGATGTGGAAAATCCGATAAAATCAGTCTTACAAGCAAGCTTGACGCCTGTTTTTATCCAATTTTCCCCGCCCCGTGAACTGTAACTTTTTGATTATTAAAAAATATTTGTTTAATGGACATAGTGTTGATTTTCTTGCTGGAATGTATTATAATATACCTGGATGCAGGATGCAATCATTAATTTATTGATATTTTGTTTAATAATATACATTTTTTGACTAAGTGTTGATTATCGTATAATTTTTTTTTATGGAAGGTGACAAATTTGAAGAATCCCAAAGGAGACCGGCGGATCCGCCGGACACAGAAGATGTTAAAAGAAAGCCTGGTGGAACTGATGTCACAGAAAGCGTTTAAAGACATCACCATCAAGGATATCACAGAGCGGGCCGATTTAAACCGCGGAACCTTTTATCTGCACTACTCAGATACGTATGAACTGCTCATGAGTATGGAAAATGACGTACTGGATGACTTCCAGGAAATGATTGATACTTATCTGATGACGCAGCCCGGAAACAGCGCCATGCCGATTCTGGTTCCGGTCGTTCATTATATTGTGGAAAATGAGGAAATTTGCAGGAACCTGTTTGAAAATGATGCGTCCCACGATTTTAATAATAAGTTTAAAACCTTGGTCCACAAGAACGGGGGCGCCCTGCTGGGACGCCTGTTTCCCATGAGCACCACGGTGAATTCCAACTATTTTCTGGCGTTTGTCACCAGCGGACTTATTGGGGTCATAAAAAAATGGCTGGATGACGGAATGATCCAGACCGAAGAGGAAATTGCCAAAATCGGAAATGAGGCGGTGCTCTCCATGGCAAGAGCTTTTTTCACCGCTCCGGCTTAATTCTGTTCTTTTGTGAATACAGATTTTCTATACGCTCGCAAGCTTTTGCCGCATTGCAAGTGGTAAATTTCAATTTTCTATTGTCTTTTTATTCATTTTTTTATAATCTGAATTGAAAAATGTTGATTGGATGTGACAGATATAGAAAAATTAAGAGTATACTTAGATACCTCGGTTGTTAGCCTCTTACTTATTGAAATTCTAAATCCGTCCTTGTTATTTAGAAAGCGGGGAGTAATTACGAGTAAACCTGTTCTAATCCCGGATTTTACTATCGAAGATATTCATAAATCAAAAAAATATAATTACTATCAAACAAAAGATATGAGTCTGCAGGAGCGTATAGACTATTATAATCGTCGTGGAATGGATATTCACAAAATAATTCAGCGGCGTAAATTGCTAAAACGTAATTCATCCCTTTTTCTTAAATGCCTTTTACGTGGATAAAAGGCATTTAAGATGTATATCATTTTTATTTATGTTTTATATCTTATTCATATCTATATGCAATTATCTTTTCCAAACCAATTCCATATTCAATTTTTACTTTTCTGATATTTTTTTTTGGTATAGCTTCATTAATTCAGCAACGCAACTGCTTTCTGTCGTATTTTTAATAGAAAAGCCATATGCCTGCATGACGGCTCGGTCATTTTGCTGATGTGCCTTGCGAAGTTCTGGTGGCATAGTCAGCTCATCATACAAATCTGCAAGACTGCTATCAGGATATAACGCTCTTGCATCCAATATTGCCTGTGCTGTCTGTTCAATTTTCCGCTTTTGCTGTTCAGTTGGGTCCGCCCATGGAAAATTATTATAAACATCATTAACTGTGTAGCTATAATCACTTTTTAAGCGACACAGATCGCCCTCATCCAGGACATATGTACATTTGATTCAAGTACTCCAAAATGATAAAGTGTCCCTCCTGTCATAATCCGTACTTTTCCAGATTATATGTTTTCTCTTTTATTCAAACGAATTATAACGGATAATGCTTGTAAATTCAATATAAACGGCATCTGAATAACGTATTCCTCAACCTGTTAGAAAAGTAGACATAACTGGATTCCCTTCCCGTCCAGCTATCTTCCTTTTTCAAATATTCTCGCCTTATCATGGAAAGTCGCTCTTGACATTCCGCATAACCGTGCAGCCTCACTGACAGAAATTTCTTTTTTTCTCCACTTCCTGTGAATTTCGCAAAAATTATCAGGCAACGGCAATGGTGGTCTTCCAAACTTTACTCCCCTAGCTTTCGCCGCCGCAATCCCTTCCGCCTGCCGCTGCCGGATATTCGTCCGCTCATTCTCCGCCACAAAAGACAACACCTGTAATACAATGTCGCTTAAGAATGTCCCCATCAGGTCTTTGCCCCGCCGGGTATCCAGAAGCGGCATATCCAACACCATAATGTCAATCCCATTCTCCTTAGTAAGAATCCGCCACTGTTCCAGTATTTCCTCATAATTACGTCCCAGCCGGTCTATGCTCTTTATGTAAAGCAGGTCATTCTTTTTCATACGCCGAACCATCCTCTTATAAGCCGGACGGTCAAAATCCTTGCCGGACTGCTTATCTATAAAAATATTCTTTGCCGGGATAGCCAGTTCCCGGAATGCCAGCCTCTGCCTGTCCTCATTCTGGTCACGGCTGCTGACCCGGATATATCCATATATGTTTGCCATAATTCCCTCTTTTCTGCTGTACCAGAAATTGTCAGCCTATAAAATGAAACAGGCCTTTCTCCATTCGTTCTCATGCAATATCCTGTATGGCCTGAACCAGCTGGAACCCATGCTCTTTTACATAAGCCCTTCCCCCAGCCTCCCCTTTAGCATTCGCTAACTTTTTATTCATTTATTCTTCCTGTCCATTTCTGCTGCCTTTTTTCATCCAGTCAAAAAATACTTTCTTGCTGACCTTGATGAGCCTGCCTAGAATGCCGGGAGCCCCGGCGTATGAACCAGCCCATAGGTACTCACCCTTGAAATTCCCATAATACACTGGATGTCACTCATTTCTTTGCTCCTTTGTGCCTACATTGTAGCAAAAAATTATCAGAATGGCGAATGTGCGATTTGGTGTTAGCTTTTCGACGCTGTTTTTTTATTCTTTTTCGAAATAGTACTTGCAATTTACGGAAATATAGACTATTATAAATATAACATATGAACACTTATTCATACGTTAATTCAAAACTTGCTTATATCAAGCCTATATGACCGGGAGGAGGAACAAAAATGGACGAACACAACCAGGAACATTTTCATGAACATAAGGAACACGACAGCCATGAGCATGACGGACACGAGCATGATGAACACTGCGGCTGCGGACATGATCACAATCATGAACATGACGGGCACGAGCACGGTGAGCACTGCGGCTGCGGACATGATCACCATCATGAACATGACGGACACGAGCACGGCGAACACTGTGGCTGCGGACATGATCACCATCATGAGCATGACGGGCACGAGCACGGTGAGCACTGCGGCTGCGGACATGATCACCACCACGAACATGACGGACACGAACACGGCGAATACTGCGGCTGCGGACATGATCACCATCATGAACATGACGGACACGAGCACAGCAAACACTGCGGCTGCGGACATGATCACGGGCATGAACACAACAGTCATGAGCATGGTCCTGTCTCCTCTAAGGCTCCCTGTACCGTCTATGTATTAAAGAATATCGACTGTGCCAACTGTTCCGCCAAAATAGAAGCTAAAATCCGTGAGCTCCCGGAAGTGGAGGATGCCGTCCTCACCTTTGCCACCAGGCAGCTCCGTGTTTACTCCTCTTCCGGAACAGCCCTGCTTCCCAAAATGCAGGAAATTGCCGACAGGATTGAACCCGGCACGCTCATTGAGGTCCGGGAATCCAGGAAAAAAGCAGAAACAGACGAAAAAAAACAGGACGGCCATTCCCATGACACTCTGGATATTATTTCAGGCATGGTCCTTTTCCTGGCCGGAGAATTTCTCTCCTCCCGTATGCCCTCTGTCTCCATTGCCTGCTTCGTGGCCGCCTATATCATGCTGGGACGTGAAATCCTCCTGACTGCTTTAAAAAACATGAAAACCGGCCATGTAATGGATGAAAATTTCCTTATGAGTATCGCCACCCTCGGCGCCTTTTTTATCCGCCAGTATGATGAAGCTGTGGGAGTCATGCTCTTCTACCGGATCGGCGAGGCCTTCGAGCACCGGGCTGTGGAAAAAAGCCGCAGCCAGATCATGGAAGCCGTGGATCTTCGCCCGGAAACCGTCCTTTTGGATGAAGACGGTACGGTCCGTGAAATTCCGGCGGAAGAAGCCATGGCCGGGCAGATCATCCAGGTGCGTCCCGGAGACCGGATTCCACTGGACGGCGTTATACTGGAAGGTGAAAGCCGTATTGATACTTCCCCGATCACAGGAGAACCGGTTCCCGTTTCCGTGTCAGCAGGGAGCTCTGTTCTCTCCGGATGCGTCAATACCTCAGGGCTATTAAAGCTTCGTGTCGAAAAAGAGCTTTCCGAATCCATGGTCACAAGGATTCTGGATTCCGTGGAAAATGCCGCAGCCAGCAAGCCGCAGGTAGAGCGTTTCATTACAAAGTTTGCGAGAATTTACACCCCCATCGTGGTGGCTCTGGCTGCCGCTACCGCCATCCTGCCGTCACTTATCACTGGTGACTGGGGCCACTGGGTTTACACAGCCCTTACCTTCCTGGTAATCAGTTGTCCCTGCGCCCTGGTCCTCAGTGTTCCTCTGGCCTTTTTCTCCGGAATCGGAGCCGGTTCCCGGAAAGGAATCCTCTTTAAGGGCGGCGTTGCCCTCGAGGCCTTAAAGGGTGTAAAGACGGTTGTCATGGATAAAACCGGAACTATCACCAAAGGCAATTTCGTGGTGCAGAATATCTGCCCGGAACCCGGCATCACCAAAGAAGAGCTCCTTCATCTTGCCGCCTGCTGTGAAACAGCCTCCACCCACCCCATCGGCAACAGCATTCTGACCGCCGCCAGGGAAAACGGACTTGCCATCGAAACACCAAATAAAATCGAAGAACTTTCCGGAAAGGGCATCCGCGCCTTTACAGAATCCGGCACTCTTCTCTGCGGAAATAAAAAGCTCATGGAAGAGAATCATGTGAATCTCTCTTCCTATAAAGAAGAAGCGGCATCTACAATGGTTCTTCTTGCCAGAGATAACATGTACATCGGCTCCATTTCCATTGCCGATACCATGAAACCGGAAGCGGCATCTGCCATCGCCTCTTTAAAGAAGCTTGGCATCCATACCGCAATGCTCACCGGAGACAGCGAGGCAACCGCAAATGCCGTTGCCAGGGAAACGGGAATTGATACCGTATACTCCAAACTTCTTCCCGGAGAAAAGCTGGATATTCTTAAAAAGCTCCGTTCCGAATCCGGAAGCGCCATGTTCGTCGGAGACGGCATTAACGACGCTCCTGTACTGGCCGGCGCCGATGTGGGCGCTGCCATGGGAAGCGGAGCCGACGCTGCCATTGAGGCCGCCGATGTGGTATTCATGACCTCCAGTATGGAAGCGATTCCCGCCTCCATACGCATTGCCAGAGAAACCGGGGCCATTGCCTGCCAGAACATGGTCTTTGCCCTGACTATTAAAGTTCTTGTGATGATCTTGGGACTTTTAGGCTTTGCCTCCATGTGGATGGCCGTTTTCGCGGACTCCGGCGTTGCCATGCTCTGCGTACTGAACGCAATCCGTATTCTGTATAAAAAACAGCAGTAACCGCAGCAGTCTAGAGCGTGTTTACCGCGGACAATGAACCCTCCCGGAATCTTTTCATACTATAAAACATCAAAATTTTTTCCGGAGGAAAATTATGAAAAAAATAATCTGCGGCATCATTGCCGGCAGCCTGGCGCTTTTTTCCCTTGCCGGCTGTCAGAAGGAGTCTGCGGGAAAAACGCCCGTAACTTTAAACGAAGTGGCCCACTCCATTTTTTATGCTCCCCAGTACGCGGCTATTGAGCTGGGCTATTTTGACAGCGAAGGACTTGAACTCACCTTAGTAAACGGCGCAGGTGCCGACAAGGTAATGACCGCCCTAGTATCCGGGGAAGCAGATATTGGTTTTATGGGATCCGAGGCCTCCATCTACACCTATGCCGGAGGCGAAAAAGATTATGCCATGAACTTCGCCCAGCTGACCCAGCGTGCCGGAAACTTTCTGGTGGGACGAAAGCCGGAAGCAGACTTCAAATGGGAAAATCTGATCGGAAAAAAGGTTCTGGGCGGCAGAGCCGGCGGTATGCCCGAAATGGTGTTTGAGTATATTTTAAAGAAAAATGGTATCGACCCAAAAACAGACCTGACCATCGACCAGAGTATCAGTTTCGGCCTCACAGCCGCCGCCTTTACCAATGATGATTCTGATTATACCGTGGAATTTGAACCCTTTGCCACGGGCCTTGAGCTGGAAGGGAACGGCTATGTGGTAGCCTCCCTCGGCAAGGATTCCGGATATGTACCATATACCGCATATTGTGCAAAAAAGAGTTACATGGAACAACATCCGGAAATTATCCAGAAATTCACCAACGCCATCCAAAGGGGACTGGATTATGTAAACTCCCACACTGCCGAAGAAATTGCCGAAACCATCAAACCGCAGTTTAAAGAAACCGATGTAAAGACCATCGCCACCATTGTGGAACGCTACAAGGCTCAGGACACCTGGAAAGCCGACACTGTCTTTGAAGAGGAAAGCTTCGATCTTTTACAGAATATCCTGGAAGAGGCTGGAGAGCTCCCCGCCCGGGTACCTTATGAAGATCTGGTAACCACAGAATTTGCCCAGGCGGCAAAGGAATAAGAAACGGGCGTTGCCGCCGCCCAGGCGGCTGTCTTCCAGTAGCAGTACACCAGATGCTGGATAAATAAAATATTGATTCTTTCACAGGATTTAAAAATAGAACTCCCCTGCTATTTCACGCAAAAGGCGGCAGGGGAGTTTTTTGTGTGCCGTGGAATAAGGGAGTTCTACGTGTCAGTGGGAAGTGTTGGGATAAAGAGTTCATATATTGTATTTGTGATAATTTTGTCCCTTTTTTAGGGTGACGGCTGCCATTTGAATCACTAAATCGTGTACATTATTTATATATAAATATGAGAGCTGCTCAACGCAAAGGAGTGTTTAAAAACAGTATACTCAAGTAAAATTTATACTCTCTTTTCGTAATTGTGCACCTATTAAAAGCAGGCCTGTACATACGCATTGCGAGCGTGATTGAAATATATTATAATTTATTTTATAAATCGTAATATGGAGATAAACAATTCCGGTGAATGAAATACCCGCTGTCTATGCCCTCTGCATGCCTGCAAAGATAAACGCAGGCACCGCCGAATAGGGGACCAATTCCCCACAAACTGTAACGCATATCTGACGGAAAGCAATTTTCAGACACACTCTAGAAAAAAACACATGACCCATGGTTCTCCAGTCTGCAGGAACATCCCTAAACCATGGAAAGGCGCCTATCTCATTTTAACAGAAAAGCTTCAGAAAAAAGAAAGAATCGGCTTTTAAAATTACAAAAAGGTAACGGTAATGGTTCGGAGAACTTCAAATATTTGTAAATTGTTTTTTCCCTCCCCTTCGCTTATAATGATGTTGGGGTCAAAAGGCCCTTTGACCCTGGTATCATAAAACGCATAAGGATCTCTTATGCTCCATATATCATCATATCCCATAAGGATTTTAAGGAGGATTTACAATCATGAAAAAAAATAAATATTTCACATCTCTCATGCTCTCTGCTGCCCTGACTGCATCGTTTCTGACAGGCTGCTCCGGTTCCCCTGCCGCAAAGGAGACCACAGCCCAGGAGACCGTGGCCGCGGCGGACGTATCCCTGGACGATATTTTAAGTGCGGTTAAAGAAGCCTACAACGACGGGTATATGCCTGACAGTCAAATTGACAGTCAGATTTTAAACGATGTGATGGGAGTTTCCCCGGAGCTCTGCGAGTCCTATGTGGCGGAAATGCCCATGGTCAGTACCTTTGTGGAGACCTTCATCGGTGTAAAGGCAAAAGAGGGAAAGGGCGCCGATGTGGAAAAGGCTCTGACGGATTACAGAGAATATCTGTTGAACGATACCATGCAGTATCCCATGAACGTTTCAAAAATTCAGGCCTCCCAGGTAATCCGCCACGGCGACTATGTGTTCTTTGTAATGTTGGGCGGCCCCGACGATGACGCCATGGAGAAGGGCGATGAGGCCGCCTTAAAATCCGCCGAGGAAAATAACCAGATTGCCGTTGACGTGATCAATGGCTTCTTCTCATAGGCCATGGTTTTTTCCAGCCTTTTATTCCTCTTCCGCTTTCTGCCCCTGTTCCTGGCGCTGTATTTTTTTACGCCCAGACGGTTTCGAAACGCAGTTCTCTTCTTTGGAAGCCTGATTTTCTATGGATGGGGGGAGCCTTTGTATATCTCGCTCCTCCTTTTTTCTACATTGGTGGACTTTTTCCATGGAAAACTTGTGGGAAGCTTTTTAGAGTGCGGAAACCGGAAAGCGGCCGGATGTGCGGTGGCCTCCTCTGTCTGCATAAATCTGGCTCTTCTGGCCGTCTTTAAATACATGGACTTTTTTATTCGTTCTCTAAATTGCCTCACCGGCAGCACAATCCCTCTCCCCGGTCTGGCTCTTCCCATCGGGATCTCGTTTTACACCTTTCAGACCATGTCCTACACCATTGATATATACCGCGGACAGGCCCCGGTACAGAATAACATCATAAACTTCGGCGCCTATGTGTCCATGTTCCCCCAGCTGATCGCCGGCCCCATTGTCCGCTACCGGGATATTTCCGAACAGCTTCTCTTCCGGACAGAAAGCCTGCCCCAATTTTCCATGGGCATCCGCCGTTTTGTACTGGGTCTGGGAAAAAAAGTTCTTCTGGCCAATCAGGCAGGGGCCCTGTGGACGGAGATTCATTCCGTACTTCCCGGGGAGCGCAGTATCCTCATGGTATGGCTGGGAATTCTGGCATTTGCTTTCCAGATCTACTTTGATTTTTCCGGCTATTCCGATATGGCTGTGGGCATGGGCCATATGCTGGGATTTTGTTTTCCTGAAAACTTCAACTATCCGTATATTTCCAAAAGCGTTACGGAGTTCTGGAGGCGGTGGCATATCTCCCTGGGGACCTGGTTTAAAGAGTATGTATACATTCCTCTGGGCGGAAATCGAAAAGGAGGCCTTCGAAAGATACGCAATATCCTTATCGTCTGGCTTCTGACAGGAATCTGGCATGGAGCCAGCTTAAACTTCCTGCTGTGGGGGGTATACTTCGGCCTGCTGCTTTTGCTGGAAAAATTTGTATTCATGAAATACTTAGAAAAATTCCCATCCTGGCTCCGGCATTTCTATACGTCCCTTCTGGTCCTCCTTGGGTGGGTATTGTTTGCGTTTGAGGACATGGGCGAAGGGCTCCGGTATCTTCTCCAGATGGCGGGAGCCGACGGACTCTCTTTTTGCAGTCCGCGGACCCTGTTCCTTCTTTCCGGGAACGCCATTCTTCTCCTCTTCTGCGCCCTGGGGGCCACTCCCCTTCCGGCGAAACTTGCAGAAAAAGGAAAGCATACCGCTTTTGAGCTTCTGTTTTTAAGTCTGGTCCTGTTTTTGTCCACAGCCAGTCTGGTGGATGCCACATACAACCCGTTTTTATATTTCCGGTTTTAAATCGTGATTGAAGAAAGCAATTTTCAAACACGTTTCGGAAAGGAACTGATTATGAAAAAAAAGATTTCCTTCGAAGCCGTCATGACCGGCTCCTTTTTGGCTTTTCTCGGCCTTCTCACCGCCATCTCCGTCCTGATGCCCCGCAAGGCATTTTCAGAAACGGAAAACCGCTACCTAGCCCGGTTCCCAAAGCTTACCTGGGAAACCGTTAAAAGCGGCGCTTTTGGAACGGACTATGAGACATACCTGAGCGATCACTTTCCCTTTCGCGATAGCTGGATCGGCTTTCAGGCGGCGGCCGAAAAACTTCTGTTAAAAAAAGAAATAAACGGCGTGTTCCTTGGAAAGGACGGCTATCTCATCGAGGCTTTGTACCCGGAGGATCTGGACCCGGAAAACTGTAAGAAAAATCTGGATACTCTGGCAGACTTTTCCCTCCAGCAGGCCGGGTTTCTGGGAGAGTCCCATGTGAGGGTTCTTCTGGCGCCGTCCTCGTCCGAGATTCTCACGGAAAAGCTTCCGGCCCATGCCACCCCCTTTTCTCAGTCCTCTGTAACGGACGCGCTGGAACAGGCAGGGCTTTCTCCCATACTGGTACCTGCAAAAAAGGCCCTTTCAGAAGAAAAGGAGCCGCTTCCCCTCTATTATATGACAGATCATCACTGGACGTCCCACGGGGCCTTCACCGCCTACCGGGCATGGGCAGAATCCGCCGGGTTTACGCCCTTTTCCCGTTCAGACTTTGCCATAAAGACCGTTACCGAGGATTTTTCCGGCACGATTCTTTCCCGGCTCAACATCCCCGCAAAGCCTGATTCCATCGAGCTCTATAAGCCGAAAAACGAACCGGAATGGAGCGTTTTTTACGACGGTGGCGCTGAACCGGTCCACAGCCTGTATGCCATGGACGCTTTAAATACCCGGGACAAATACCGGGTATTTCTGGATGGAAACCATGGGCTCACAAGGATTGTAAACCCACAGGCGGAGGGAACCAGGAAGCTTCTTGTTATTAAGGACTCCTATGCCCACAGCTTCGTCCCCTTTGCGGCCCTCCATTTTCCGGAGACCATTATGATTGATCTCCGGTATTTCAATGGAAAGGCCGGGGAACTGATCCGTGACCAGAATGTCACCGACGTCTTGATTTTGTACCAGATTCCGGGCTTTTTAAAGGACCGGAACATCGGCAGGCTGAGATAAGGTCAGAAAATGCCCCCATGCCTTTTTGAAATAGTCCAGATATCCGGCTTTCTCCACATCCTCTTTGGAGATCACCGTCGCTCTGCCCAGCTCCTGACCGTCCAGCCTGTAAACCAGATACCCCAGCACGTCTCCCGCCCGCACCGGGGCTTCTACGTTTTCTTCCAGCATCAGCTCTTTTTCAATGGCTGAAAAATCTTCCCCATGAAGCCCCAGATAGGAAAAGCTGTCGCGATATCCGGCTGTCACCGTATCTTTAATGCCGCTTACAATGGGAACCGGGGGGATCTCCGGCATGGCTTCGTCCTTATAAAGCCTGCAGTTTCCATACCCATAATTCAGCAGCGCCACCGCGTCGTTAAATCTTGTTTTATAATCCGGAGCCGCCATGATGGCCGCAATCAGTTCCACTCCATCTTTCTTCGCCGTGGCCGACAGACAGTATTTGGCAATGCTTGTGGAACCGGTCTTTAACCCTGTTACCTCAAAGTTGGTGGCCATTTTAAGGAGTTTATTGGTATTGGACAGCCCAAACTCCTTGGTCCCCTGCTTAGTGACATGCGTAATATTTTCCATCCAGATGGTGGAATACCCGGTGATCTGAGGGTATTTGGTAATTAATTCCCTGGACATAACGGCAATGTCCCTGGCGGTGGTCACATGCTCCGGAGAATCCGTAAGTCCGCAGCAGTCAATGAACCGGGTGTGTTCCATTCCCAGTCCCGCCGCCCTCTCGTTCATCATCTGCACGAAGGTTCCCTCATCACCGCCTATGTACTCAGCCATAGCCACTGAAGCGTCGTTTCCGGAGGCAATCACGATACATTTTATCAGGGTTTCCACCGTCTGCACCTCCCCCTCCTCCAGAAATACCTGGGAGCCTCCCATGGACTTTGCATGGGCGCTTGTGACCACCTCATCGCTCAGCTTGATTTTCCCCGACTGAATGGCATCGAAAATCAGAATCAGGGTCATGATTTTCGTAACGCTGGCCGGGTTCCTGGGCTCATCCGCATTTTTTTCAAAAATCACGGTCCCTGTACTGGCTTCCATTAAAAGCGCCGAAGGGGCCCCGATCTGGGGACCTGTCGGGGGAGCTGCCTGGGAACCTGTCTGGGCGTCCCCCGGCTCCGCCATGACCGGGGACACAAACGTCCCCAAGGTCATGGCGCCGGAAAGCAGGACCGAAAGCATCTGTTTTCTCAATTTTCTCACGTTTCCACCGTATCCTCTCTGTGCTTTATGATATTCTTCCTTATAAAATATGGGCGGGACATATTCCCTTATGCGAAAATCTTGAAACGATTCCCCTCAACGCCAGAGGACGCCCAATGGATAAAAAGCAAAAATTTCGGCAAGACCGCTTCTGCTGCCTTGCCGTTTTCATATTTCTTTCTTTGTACAGCCAGTGATTTGTCATCACCAGGTCAAAAGCCGAAAATCCTCTGCGCCCTCCTCATATTCTCCGAGGCATCAATACCAAAGGGACATCTTTTCGTGCAGGAACCGCAATGAATACAGTCCTCTCCTGTCGCCGACAGAGCCGCATACCGTTCCTTAAGCCCGTCTGTTATTTCCTTTTCCGCCATATCAGCCAGCTTCGTCACTTCAGCGATATCAATCTTTTTCTGGCATGGCTGGCAATGATTACAGTACATGCACTGGTTTGCGAACTGCCCTACCAAACTTTCCTGAATTTCGCTGAAATCCTTTTCCTCTTCGCTTGCTGCCAAATATGCCAATGACTGTTTCAACTCGTCCACATTTGCAAATCCCGGGACAGGACAAGCCACCTGCGGGAACGAAAGAACATAGCTGATACACTGAACAGGCGTAAGACTCAGCAAACCTTTCAATCTCCCTTCTTCATGGTTTTTGAGAATATTGCCTGCTGCAAATGGTTTCATGGCCACAATCGGCACGCCCTGCTTTTCACAGAGCTCATAAAGCTCCTGCTTTGTCGGATATGCAGCCTTCTCCTCCTCCGTCATGATTTTTACCTCCCTGCCCTTCATTCTTGCATCCGCCGTATCCTGTGGAAGCAGATTAAACAATGGATTGACAGGAAACATCAGCACATCAATCTTTCCGCTCTTTACCGCATTCAGAGAGATCTTAGTATTATGGCTGCTGATACCGATAAATCCCACACGCCCGGTATCTTTTAATTCTTTAGCAAAAGCATACATCCAGCCGTTTAGTATTTCATTCAAATCATCCTCGTCATCACAGTTATGCAAAAACAAAACGTCTATATAGTCCGTATTCAGCTTTTCATAAAACTGCTTCAGAAAATCTTTGCAGAGCGCCTCATCCCTCGTTTTTACATACTGTCCATCTTTATCGGCACATCCCAGGTGCCCCGCCAGGTATATCTTGTCCCGGATTCCCTTTAACGCCTTTCCGTAATATTCCCTCGTTGTGGGAGTCCCTACAAACAGATCAAAATAATTGACGCCCGCATCTACAGCGGCATGCACCAGATCAAAAATCTGTTTCTCGTCTGCTGTCCAAACATACTCGCACCCCATACCAATAGCGCTTACTCTTAAGCCTGTTTTTCCAAAATTCCTGTAAATCACTTATGTTTCCTCCTTTTTCATCCGTTGATGACATTGTTACTTGTTCTTGTGCTTCTTTCAAGAACCTAGAGTGTGTCTGAAAATTCATTCCCGTCATCTGCACGCCCCACTTTGCGGTATATTTGGCCCAAATTCACTTAACGTAGCCCACTACGCCGCGTTCATTTGGGCCAAACCTCCCACGAAGTGGAACGCGCAGCTACCAGAAAGCAATTTTCAGACACACTCTAGTGCTCCATCCAGACAGAAAGTGAAGTTGTAGACTGTCTGATGCGTGACAGT
>CAJUDN010000064.1:2449-13829 GCA_910585355.1 uncultured Lachnospiraceae bacterium | reverse complement strand
GGGCCTTCCTCTGATTTATACGGATTTCCTGGCTGTGGGCGTATTCCAGGCCCTGGGACTGGGAAGGAACGCCCTTATATTTGCCGTTATGAGAAAGATTATTCTGGAAATTCCGGCATTGCTTATTTTGAATTACTTATTCCCGCTGTACGGGCTTCCCTACGCTCAGCCCTTTGCAGAGTCCATTTTGGCCATAGCGGCGGTCATTATGCTGCGAAAGATCTTTAAGAGGTGCCAGGGGAGAGAAACTGCTACATAAAAGTTTCTTGTATTCTGCTCCGGACCGTGCTATGATGAAATAAAATTAAAAAGAGATGGAGGATATATACCATGGATAAAAAAGTCTCTGAACTTTTAAACACTCAAGTCAACAAAGAATTCTACTCGGCATATCTGTACCTGGATATGGCAAACTTCTACTCTTCTAGGGGGCTGGATGGTTTTGCCAACTGGTATGAGATTCAGGCAAAGGAAGAGCAGGATCATGCCATGCTGTTTTACCAGTATATGCAGAACAACGGAGAGGCTGTGACCCTGGAGGCTATCGCAAAACCAGATAAGGTGTTTGAAACTTTGATGGATCCGCTGACGGCTGCTCTGGAGCATGAAAAGTATGTGACCTCTTTAATCAATGATCTTTATGATGCGGCCGCTGCTGCCAGAGATCACCGCACCATGCAGTTTTTGGACTGGTTTGTGAAAGAACAGGGTGAGGAAGAGAAGAATTCCAGTGATCTGATTCAGAAGATGAAGCTGTTCGGAGATGATGCCAGAAGTCTTTACCTGTTAAATCAGGAATTGCAGGAAAGAACATATTCCGCACCTTCCTTGGTATTATAAAAAGGAGTTGTCGCAAAATAGAGCCGGGAACCTGTTTTTTAGATTCCCGGCTCTATAACTCTGTCTATGCGCTTCTATCAGCTTTCAGCTGTTTGACTCCCTCAGGAGAAAGTTCTGAAATTAAAAGCTCTCACCCTGTCCGCCGGTGTCCCATAGTACATATCCGCTTTGTCTGTGCAGGAGAAGTCATGCATTAGCAGCTCTTTTCTCATTACGTCATTCTCTGTGATAAAGATTGCCCACGTTTCCGGCAACCCGTACAATCTCTACTCATTTGTAATCCATGATCAAAAACAGGGGTAACGCCTTCTTTCAATTTACATTTTTTTAGATTCTGATCGGGAAAACTTTTTATTTTCCCACTTGTAATTAGTTGTAGATATTCTTTTTCTGACAGAAGTAATTTGCTTCTCACAGCAGAAGATTTAATTTGTATATTGACACAGTGTCAGAACAACGGTATAATGATATTACTGACATGGTGTCAGAATAAGGAGGAGCTAATATGCCGAAAGGATCAGAGAAACTAACCAATGCGCGGAAAGAGGAAATTATCTGCGCCTGTGCATCTCTGTATAAAACGATGAGCTTCAAAGACATCACCATCAAAGAGATCGGAGCCGCCACATCGTTCACCCGAACATCCATCTACAACTACTTCCAGACCAAGGAGGAAATCTTTTTGGCGCTGCTTCAACAGGAATACGAGAAGTGGATTGCAGATTTGGATGAAATTGTTGCGGCTCATGAAACGCTGACAGATGATGAGCTTTCCATAGAATTAGCCGATTCTCTGGAAAGACGCGCCCTGCTTTTGAAGCTGATGTCCATGAATCACTACGATATGGAGGAGAACAGCCGCCTGGAACGGTTAGTAGAATTTAAGGTCGCCTACGGCAATTCCATTCGGGCGATGGATCGACTTTTGATAAAGTTTCGGCCGGAGATGGACAATGAGGATCGACAGCAGTTCTTGTATGCCTTTTTTCCATTCTTGTTTGGTGTTTACCCCTATACAGTCGTTACGGATAAACAGCGGGAAGCGATGGAGAAGGCCAAAGTCAATTTCGTGTATCTGTCCATCCGTGAAATGGTCTATGCCTGTGCAAAGCGGTTGTTCGCGGGCGGAAAACAGTAAGAACCATTTCAGATTGGAGGTTTTATCGTGCATTACACAAAGTTAGGTGATTCGGAGCTGTCAGTTTCCCGTATCTGTCTGGGCTGCATGGGTTTTGGCGATGCCGGGAATGGGCAGCACTCCTGGACCATTGATGAGACCCATTCCCGCGAGATCATCAAACGGGCGTTGGAACTGGGGGTAAACTTTTTTGACACCGCCATTGCTTACCAGAGCGGCACCAGCGAGCAGTATGTGGGCCGTGCTGTCCGGGATTTCGCCAGACGGGAGGATATGGTGGTAGCCACAAAATTTCTCCCCCGGACGCAGGACGAGATTGCAGCGGGCGTTAACGGCCAACAACACATCGAACGGATGTTAAATACCAGTCTGCACAATTTGGGCCTGGACTATGTCGATTTGTATATCTACCATATGTGGGACTACCAGACTCCGCTCTATGAAATCATGGACGGACTGAATAAGATGGTCAAGGCAGGCAAGACCCGATATATCGGTATCTCCAACTGCTTTGCATGGCAGCTCGCCAAGGCCAACGCTCTGGCGGAACAAGAGGGCTTCGCCAAGTTTGTTTCCGTCCAGGGCCACTACAACCTGATTTTCCGGGAGGAAGAGCGGGAAATGGCGGAGCTCTGCGCCGTGGACAACATCGCCATGACGCCCTACAGCCCCCTGGCGGGCGGACGGCTCTCCAAGCGCGCCGGCGAAACCTCCAAACGGCTGGAGGAGGACGGCTACGCCAAATTGAAATATGACGCCACAGCAGAACAGGACGGCGAGATCATCTGCCGGGCAGCAAAGCTGGCCGATCAACACGGTGTTACCATGACGGAAATCGCTCTGGCGTGGCTGCTGACCAAGGTGACGGCCCCGGTGGTGGGCGCCACCAAGCTTCGCCACATGGAGGGCGCGGTTAAATCGGTAGACCTGAATCTGACGGCGGAGGAGCTGATCTATCTGGAGGAACCCTATGTTCCACACGCGCTGGTGGGCGTAATGGCGCAGAACACCACTGCCGCCGCAAAGCAGTCCCATGTATGGTCTACCGGTAATCAAGAAATCAAGTGACAGGAGGAATTTACCATGAGCAAGAAATTAGTTGCATATTTTTCGGCCAGCGGCACCACTGCTGCCGTTGCAAAGACGCTGGCAGAGGCGGCGGGAGCCGACCTCTACGAGATCAAGCCGCAGACGCCCTATACCCGCGCCGACTTGAATTGGCAGGACAAAAAGTCTCGCAGCAGTGTAGAGATGAATGACAAGTCTTTCCGCCCGCCTCTGGCAGACCAGGACGCCCACATTGAGGACTACGACACTATCTTCCTGGGCTTTCCCATCTGGTGGTATACGGCTCCCACCATCATCAATACCTTCCTGGAGAGCTACGACTTTACCGGCAAGACGATAATCCTGTTCGCCACCTCCGGCGGCAGCGGTTTCGGTAAAACTGCCGTTGATTTGAAAAACAGCGCTTCCGGTGCGGTCATTCGGGACGGGAAACTGCTGAATGGCAGACAGACCAGGGAAGCTCTTGCTGCCTGGGTCAACAGCTTGTCCATGTAGGGAGGTCCGCAGCATGAAAAAAACATGTTTCCTTTTTTTGACTGTGGCCATTGTGCTCATTCTTGCCGCCTGCGGCTCTGTGGCTGGGCAGGGCAATACCGGCTCTGCCCCTGCGCCGGAAGGGAATGCACCCGCCTCCACCGTATCGGAGAGATCCCCGGAGAATCGGCCGGAGAATGCTACTCCGTCAGAGGGCGGTCCTGTTGGCGAATCAGAGAGCAGCGGGAAGAAGATCCTGATTGCGTATTTCTCCGCCACCAACAACACGGAAAATATTGCCAATCATTTGGACGATATTCTGGATGCCGATTTGTACGAGATCGTACCGGAGATACCCTACACTTCCGATGACCTGAACTATAACGGCGACTGCCGGGCTAACCGGGAGCAAAACGACGATACTGCACGTCCCGCCATTTCCGGCAGTGTGGATAACATGGAACAGTACGATGTGATTTTCCTGGGCTATCCCATCTGGTGGGGGCAGGCGCCGAAAATCATGTATACCTTTGCAGAAGCCTATGATCTGTCCGGCAAGACTATCGTACCTTTCTGCACCTCCGGCAGCAGCGGCATCGGCTCCAGTGCAACCAATCTTGCGGCGGTCACCGATGGGGCCACATGGCTCTCCGGCAACCGATTCTCCGGTAATGCCAGCCAATCCACGGTTGAGAACTGGGTAGACAGCCTTAATTTGGCGCTGGCATCTCAAAACGAAATATTGAATTGACCCGGGAGGATTTCAGCGGCAAAACTATTGTGCCTTTCTGTTCCATGGGCGGCGGTCAAATTTTGCTGTGTACATCTTCCTTTCTACCGCAGTGCGGTCCTAAGCGCATACGCATGCAATAGGGAGAACATCAGATGGGCTTATAAAACAGCTCATGCTGCCGGATGACCCGGGCCCGGATCTGTTCCAGAAAGGCGTCCGGGCCCAGCACCCGGATGACAGGGCCGAAGGAGAGAATTTCAATCAAAAGTTCTGTCTCGTCGGCCATGTCGTAGAAAAGGGAGCAAATCCAGGTTTTTGTCTCCTCCTGGTATCTGGTACGCTTTTCATAGTTGGCAAAGTGCAGCATGCACCGTTCCAGGGAATTTCTTTCGCCGCCAATTTCCAGAACCACAGGCTCCTTGCAGCGGCGGACCGGTTGAAAGGAACGGAGGGCAGCGGTTTTTGGAACCTTCTCATGGGAGGGGTGGCAGGCCAGAATCCGACCCAGATTCAAGATTGCATTTTTGGAAAACTGTTTTCCAGACCGTTCCAGGCAGCAGAGCCGGAATTTCCCGTCCCTGGAAGAATACTGGAGCTGGTAGGGGGCTGCCTCCCGGACAGAGCTTTCGCCTTTTCGGTTTTCGTAGGCGATGATCAGGGCTTTCCTGCTTTGAAGGGCATCGAGGATGGTGCGGAAGCGTTTTTGGTATTCTGCGTCTTCGTAGGGGTCTTTGTCCTCATAAGCGTCAAAGAAATGAAAATCGTCCCTGGAAAAAAGCGGTTTTGTACCGGAAAGCCAAAGGGCGGCTTCTTTGTATTGTTCCTCCGTCAGAAACAGCCGGATTCTGGGGTCTTCTAAAAGGGCGGAGAGCCAGGATTTTTGAAGCTTTGTGAGGGGAAGGGCGCCGGGCTTTAATGAGTCAGGATGTGTAAGAACTGTGCATCCGGAGGAAGCGAGAAAAGGCCAGGTCCCGTCTGAAAGCTTCGGAACAATGGCCAGAGCGCTTTCCTGGTAACCGTAGCGTTCAGAAAGTTCGCGCATCCGCTTTTCCGTTACAGGGAGGGTTTCGGCCTCCATTAAAATATGGCGGACTACCTGATAATAGCAGTTATAGTATTTCTCAAACAGTTCCATGTTCCTTTCCTTTCGGCAGGCCATACATGTGATACATGGTTTCCAAATCCCGCACAAGCTTTCCGATGGCCATGGCGTTGGTGCCCTGAACGTCCAGAATCCGCCCGGTGAAGGTCTTCACCCAGGACAGCATCTCGTTCGTGTCAAAAAACAGACCGCTGTACAGATATTCATGGTCACGGATTTTCAAGATTTCCCCTCCGCGGCTCTCCCGGTACAGACGTTTTAAAATATGAGGTTCCCGCTCCTCATCGATCCAGAGCTTCATATAGAGCTCTTCTATCCTGCTGCTGCCGTCGAAGGAGACGCCCCAGCAGTGTTTCTGGTTTCTTAAAAGGGCGTTCTCATATTCTTCATACTTCTCACAAATCTCCAAATGCGTCACAGCAGTGATGGAGTCCAGACGGTAATTGATGAACCGTCTCGGTCCCTCCAGATAGAGGCAGAGGTACCGCCTTCCGGTCTGGGTACTGACATATATTTTTAAGGGAATTCCCATCACCGTGGAACTATTCTGGCTGCGGCTGCTTCTGTTGATAAAGGAGATTTTCTTTTGTTCCTTCATAGCTGTTAAAATTTCACCAAGAACGCCGTCCTCCAGGGTATGGACGATGAAATGGTGCTTAAACTGGAAGAGATGATTTTCCATGTCCTCCTCATCCAGGATGGTGCTTCCCACAAAACCGAAGGGAGCGGCTTCCTGATAAAAGGTGACCGCCGTAAGGAGGGCCTGCCAGGTATCAGGAGAAAGTGTCTCTCCGTTCGGGGACGCAGGTCCGGGAAGGAGACGGTAGAAGAGGTTTTTTCCCTGTTTAAATGATGTAAAAAGCCCCAGTTCTTCATATTCTTTAAGTTTAAGCCGCACAGTCTGTCCGTCAAAGACCATACCGTAGCGGGAAGAAATCTCGTCCGCAAGGTCCTTTGCGGTTTTTCCCTCCGGGCTGTCAAAAAGGAGATCCAGAAGAAAAAAGTGCAAAAGGATGTCGTTATCTGTAAAGCTTTTGGATTTCCAGGCCCCGTATAAGGGGTTCTGGGGGATAGTTTTACTGTCCACGCTGATGTAGATATTTTTTCCTTTTTCCGTGTAAGCGGATTTTACATAGTCTCCCAGCCAGCTCTCCACCCGTCTCCGTTCGTTGTCATAGGTGCGGCCGCTTTTTTTATCAAAGTCTCCCCGGCTTTTATATCCGTAGATGAAAAACTGCCGCATGTAATCCCGGATCCGATCAAAATTTTTTATCAGTTCGTTAAATTCTGTCATATTCATGTCCTCATTCCTGTTCCCATTATAGTCCATGACTGATGGAAAGTCCATGTTCGCAATGTTTTTTAAATGATTTCTCTGGAAAATTCCGGTATGTTAAAGAGGCAGACAGATAAAATAAGGAAGAGAGGATGTGAGTGTATGTTTGTATGGTATGAAAAGGAAAATATGAAGGTCCCGGTGAAAGTATGGCTGGAAACAAAGGAAGCTCTGGATGAGACTTGTGTGGAACAGGCATACCACCTGTCCCGTCTTCCGTTTCTCCATAAGTGGGTGAGCCTGATGCCGGACACTCACGCGGGAATGGGAATGCCCATCGGCGGCGTCATTGCGGCCAGGGAAGTTGTGATTCCCAATGCCGTGGGAGTGGACATCGGATGCGGAATGGCCTACACAAGAACCAACGTGCGGCTGGAAGAAATCAAAGATATTATGACAGGAAACGGCACCATGGTTCAGGCCATGATCGGGGATATCATGCGGAATATCCCGGTGGGATTTTCCCATCATAAAACTCCCATGCCCTGTTATACGTTAGACAGGGCTTACGATGAGATGGACCGGTATGAGGAGGACGGAGAGCTTTTGGGGCAGCTGGAGGCAGGATATTTTCAGATTGGAACCTTAGGCGGTGGAAATCATTTCATTGAGCTTCAGGCGGATGACGAGGGGGTCCTTTCCATTATGATCCATTCGGGAAGCCGTCATTTTGGAAAATCCGTATGCGATTATTTCCATCAGAAAGCCCGGGATATCAACGCCCGCTATTACAGCCAGGTGCCTGATGAATACCGTCTGGCCTTTCTTCCCGCAGACAGCAGGGAGGGAAGACGGTATTTAAACTGGATGAATCTTTCCATGGACTTTGCCCGGGAAAACAGGGAGAAGATGATGCTTGCCGTAAAGGCGGTGATGGAAAAATGGATTGGAAAGCACACGGATATTAACCTGGAATTTTCTGAAGATATCAACTGCCATCACAACTATGCGGCCCTGGAGACGCACTATGGACAGGAGGTTTATGTCCACAGAAAAGGTGCCGTGCGGGCAGAAAACGGGGAGCTGGCAGTGATTCCCGGCGCCATGGGTTCATACAGCTATGTGGTCATGGGAAAGGGGAATCCGGAAAGCTTCTGCTCCTGTTCCCATGGCGCAGGAAGACAGTATTCCAGAAAGGGCGCCATGGCTGCCTTTACGGCCGAGGAGGTGATTCTCGATCTGGCAAAGCAGGGTGTGGTTCTTGGAAAAAGAGGAAAGGCCGACGTGGCGGAAGAGAGCCGGTTTGCCTATAAAGACATTGACATGGTCATGGACAATCAGAAGGATCTGGTCGTTCCGGTGCGGAGACTGAAGACCATAGGAGTGGTGAAGGGGTAGGCAGAGGACCGTATAGCAAATCTTCCAAAAATATGGTATATTTAGTTCCAAAGAAGGAAAGAGAGGATACAGAAAATTGATGGAGGAAGAGAATAAGGTTCATAAAAGGCGTGTCCGCTACCGGGGAACCCATCCCCGCACTTTTGAGGAGAAATATAAGGAGCAGAATCCGGAAAAATACGCGGACACCATTGAAAAGGTCATTAAAAAGGGCGGTACGCCTGCGGGAATGCATCTTTCCATCTGCGTGAAGGAAATTCTGGATTTTCTGGAAATAAAGCCGGGGCAAAAGGGCCTGGACGCTACTTTGGGCTACGGCGGACACAGCAGTGAAATGCTTAAGGCCTTAAGAGGCGAAGGCCATCTTTACGGACTGGATGTGGATCCGATAGAGATCATAAAGACAAGAAAGCGGCTGGAAGAGAAAGGTTTTGGAGAGGACATCTTCACCGCCAGACAGATGAATTTCGCGGACATCGACGTGCTGGCGGCGGAGACGGGCCCCTTTGATTTTGTCCTGGCGGATTTGGGCGTGTCTTCCATGCAGATTGACAATCCAAAGCGGGGTTTTACGTATAAGTTTGAAGGTCCCCTGGATTTACGTCTGAATCCTCAAAGGGGAATTTCCGCGGCGGAGCGCCTTGCCTCCATTTCTCCGGAGGAGCTCTGCGGAATGCTGGAGGAAAATGCCGACGAGGCGTATGCTGCGGAGATCGCAAGGGAGGTGGGAAAGAGAAACAGGAAAAAGCAATATATTGAGACCACCACGCAGTTTAAGGAGACCATCGAATGCGCCCTGAGCTTTCTGCCGGAGGAGGAACGGGAAAAGGCAGTGGTCAAGTCCTGCAAGCGGTGTTTTCAGGCATTAAGAATTGATGTGAACCGGGAATTTGAAGTTCTTTACAGTTTCCTTGAAAAACTGCCGGAAATTCTGACGCCGGGAGGACGGGCCGCTATCCTTACCTTTCATTCCGGGGAGGACAGGCTTGTAAAGCAGTTCTTTAAGGAAGGGAAGAAGGCGGGCCTTTACAGCAGGATTGCAGAGGAGGTAATCCGCCCTTCGGCAGAAGAATGCGCGAGAAACCCCAGGGCGCGTTCCGCAAAGATGCGCTGGACCATCCGTTCCATGAGCCAGGAGGCGTTTTAACAGCGTCAGTTACCGAACTTTTTCAAAAAACTTACAAATACATGAATTTTTCTTGATGAAAGGGGGAATTTGTGATAGGGTAACGGTTAGAAAAAATAAGTCGGTTCCGGCAGAAATTTGTCGAACGTTCAGGAAGGCAGGACGGAATGAAGAAGTACCTGAAAACAGCCGGAGGAGTTCTGGGGCTTATTATGTCCCCGGTCTTCTCCTATCTTTTGTTTGAATATGTCACTGGAAATCTCTTAAAAATACCTGTTTTTCAGGCGGCGATGAATGTGGGATGGATGTTTTTGCTGTACCTAACGGTCTTTTCTTTGTCTGGTTCCTCCAGGATTTCCATCCCGATTTCTTCGGTTACTTTTTATTTTATTTCGCTGGCGGAGGCGTTTGTGGTTTCTTTTCGGAACCGCCCCATTATGCTCTGGGATGTGCTTGCGGTGAAAACGGCCATGACTGTGGCGGGAAATTACCGTTTTATGCCTACAAAAGCCATGGTTTTTGCGGGATTTCTTCTGATTTTCATGAATCTGGCCTTTTGGTTTGTTCCGATCCGGGTAAAGGGATGGAAGAAGAGAGCCACCTTATGTGCAGGAGGATTGATTCTGGCCTGCGGCTGCGGCCGCTTTTTATTTACCCGCATCGCCTCCGGCATGGAGGTTAACCTCTGGATGCTGAACGATACTTACGAAACCAGCGGTTTTTTCCTTTCCACGGCGGCCTCCGTCAAATATATGGCAAAGAAACCGCCCCAGGACTATTCCAGAAACCGGGTGCAGGAAATTTATGAGGAAATAAAGTCTGCACAGGCCGAAGAAAATACAGGAGAGACCGGAATGGTTCAGCCTGTGAATCTGATCTGCATTATGAACGAAAGCCTGACGGAGTTTAAAGTGCTCGGAGACTACTCCACCAATGTTCCCTATTTTCCGTTTCTGGACAGCTTGACGGAAAATACCATGTGGGGGAGTCTTTGTATGCCGGTGTTCGGTTCCCTGACCAGCAATTCTGAATTTGAATTTCTCGTGGGAGATTCCATGTCCATGATGCCCGGAAACTCCATCGCCTACCAGTTTTTTGTGAAACCGCAGACCAAATCCCTGGTGTCCACTCTAAAAGATCAGGGATATACGGCTATCGCCATGCACCCTTATTCAGGAGATAACTGGAACCGGAGGACCTGCTACCAGAATATGGGGTTTGATGTGTTTCTGGATTTTGAGTTTTACAGGGGAAGCGGGAAGCTTAGAAACTATATCAGTGATCAGACCGATTATGAGAAAATCATCGAAATGGTGGAAAAAAAGGAAAACCCGGACGATAAACTGTTCCTTTTTAATGTGACCATGCAAAATCACGGCGGTTATGAGGAAACCTACGATAACTTTGAAGAACAGGTCTGGCTTACAGGAGAGCTGGAAGGGAAGTATCCGAAGACAGACCAGTTTTTATCTCTGATGAAAGAGTCTGACGCGGCATTTGAATTCCTGATCCACTATTTTGAGGATTGTGATGAGCCAACCATGATCGTCATGTTCGGAGACCATCAGCCCAGTGTGGAAAACGACTTTTTTGACGATGTTTACGGGGTGCCAAGCTCTGAGGTTCCCTGGGGAGACCAGCTTGTCTGGTACGAGACGCCCTTCTGGATATGGACCAACTATGAGGCGGAATCCAGGGATATGGGGCGGTTGGGGGCCATCTATCTTTCCTCCTATATGCTGGAGCGGGCAGGCCTTTCGATGACGCCTTATAACCGGTTCCTCCTCGCCCTGTCAGAAGAACTTCCAGTGGTGCATTTTCTGGGATGTTACGCGGAGGACGGAACCTATTATCCCTGGGGAGACGCAGAAGATGGCGGCCATCCTTTCAGCCAAAAGCTGAGAGACTATGAGATGCTGGTCTATAACCACAGTCTGGACCGGAAAAAGGTAAACGAAATGTTTTCCCTTCAGGGAAATTGAAAGTAGGGGGGGATTGCAATGGAGATTTCAAAAAATGCAGACAGGCATATGCTCTGGATATTGTTTAAGACCTGCTTTGTCATAAGCGCCTGCACCTTTGGAGGCGGAATGGTAATCATTTCCATGCTCCAGAAGAAATTTGTGGAAGAGTTAAAATGGATCGGGCAGGAGGAGGTCATGGATTTGGTGGCTATCGCCCAGTCCTGTCCCGGCGTCATGGCCGTCAACACCTCCATCATCATC
>CAJUDN010000064.1:654-2439 GCA_910585355.1 uncultured Lachnospiraceae bacterium | reverse complement strand
CGTGTGCTCTTCCGATCTTGCTGGGACTATTCTGCCGCCCATGATCATTCTGACCATTGTTTCCGCCTGTTACGTGCAGTTTCGCCAAAACCGCATCATCGCCCTTCTTTTAAAAGGAATGCAGGCCGGAGTGGCGGCAGTGATGATCAATGTGACGATCACAATGATAAAAAGTGTGATAAAGGATAAGAAACTTCTTTCCGTTCTCATGCTGGCAGCGGCGTCTGTGGCAGTGCTGGCGTTTGATGCGGATATTATTCTGGTGATTCTGGTGTGCGGTGTCATAAGCGGGGTGATGTCATGATTTATTTTGAACTGTTTCGAACCTTTTTTCTGATCGGGCTTTTCAGCTTCGGCGGCGGGATGGCCAATATGGAGTTAATGAGAAGCCGGGTGGTGGCCCAGCACGGCTGGATGACTACCGGAGAATTTACAGACATTATTTCCATCGCGGAGATGACCCCAGGGCCTTTGGGGATCAACATTGCCTCCTTTGTGGGAACCCGCGTGGGCGGAGTGCCCGGAACCCTTTCGGCAACCTGCGCGTATGTGCTGCCGTCTCTGGTTATCGTGATGATTCTGGCAAAAGTCTACTATAAATATAGAAATCTGGACAGGGTAAAGGGAGTTTTAAACGGTCTTCATCCGGCAGTGGCCGCCATGGTTCTGGCGGCTGCCATAAAGATTGTGGGAAATGCCTGGTGGGGAGGAACTGCGAGCCTGTCCAATTCCAATTTGGTGGCCATTTTCCTGACTCTAGTATTTCTGGTTCTCCTCCAGAAAAAGAAAGCAGGCCCGGTACAGACCATCCTGGCCTGCGGTGTCATCGGCGCCATCCTTTACGGATCTCTGGGAATTCCCATGTAGAAATGAAGTTTTATTTATGTTATAATGTCCACGCAAGCAATGAGCAGTGCGGAAAAAATCCGGCAGAAAGCTGCGTCGTGCTTGCACGAAAGCAGTATTCTGCCGGATTTTTGCCAAAGGGCGAAAGCCCGTGAGCGAGAAGGAGCGAAGCGGATTCGAGCCTCGCGCCGCCAAAACAAAAAGAGAAAGGAAAGGGAGAGTATGAATTATATGGTTTGCATACCGGCTCCGGATATTGTTTCCAGAGAAACCTGCGAGAAGGTACATAATATTTTAGCCAGGATGTCGGATGCATATAAGCTTAATATTATTCCGGAACCGGTGAAGGCGAAGCAGTCTCCATGCCCGGACTATTATAAAAAATATCGAATTTACAAGGAAATCAAGGAACGAGACGGCAACGGGGAGGCCTATCTTCTTCAGGAAGAGGAGGATATGATTTTAAGCGTCTGCCGGACAGAGGAGGAGGCTGAGCTGATGAAACACTGCACTTACGCCTACCAGTATCCGGCCAATCTGGTGATTAAAAGCTTTCGGGAAGACAAAAAAGACCGGAAACAGTAAAAAGGAGAAAGAACGAGTTAGCATTTGAGTGTGATTATCTGGAGGGAGCTCATGAGGCTGTCATGAGGCGTCTTTTGGAAACAAATATGGAAAAGCTTCCGGGATACGGAAGCTTCATCCCTACCATATGCACGCCCTATTTTTCGGAAGATTTGACCTTCATTCCAATTTTTAAACACTCTCCAGGAAGAAAATGCATAAAATCTAAAAAATCCGGGAAACTACCATATATAAAGGAACAAAAAGCGGCTGTTCAGCACATCCTTATATTTCCTGCGCCGACCGCAGGCAGGATTCGGAACAGTTACAGCAAAAATATGGTAAGAGCAGGAGGAAATCCGGATGGAACTAAAG
>CAJUDN010000064.1:0-644 GCA_910585355.1 uncultured Lachnospiraceae bacterium | reverse complement strand
CTGGTGGCCGCCTTTGCGGGGGAATCCCAGGCGAGAAACAAATATACGTATTTTGAGAATGTGGCCAGACGGGAGGGCTACGAGCAGATTGCCGGAATTTTTAAAGAAACGGCTGACAATGAAAAAGAACATGCCAGGATGTGGTTTGAGGAGCTGAAGCTTCTTGGAAATACTGAGGAAAATTTAAAGGCCGCCGCGACAGGAGAGAACTACGAGTGGACAGAAATGTATAAGACCTTTGCCGAGGAAGCCGAGGCCGAGGGCTTTACGGGACTGGCGGCGAAATTTCGTATGGTGGCCGCCATCGAAAAGACACATGAGGAGAGATATTTAAGGCTTTTAAATAATGTGGAGATGCAGAAGGTGTTTGAAAAATCTGAAGAAACCATGTGGGTATGCAGAAACTGCGGCCATCTGGTGGTGGGAAAGAAAGCCCCGGCCGTCTGCCCCGTATGTGCACATCCACAGAGCTATTTTGAAGTGAAAGCTGAAAATTACTAAGCAGCTTAAAAACAGCTTGAAAACGGCTTGAGACCGCCGGAAGAAATTCCGGCGGTCGCTTTTTTCAGGGTATCCAGTAACACATGCCCGACGGGCGGGCGTTTGACATTCGGCATTCGCCAAACAATAAAGTATATATTGGC
>CAJUDN010000063.1 GCA_910585355.1 uncultured Lachnospiraceae bacterium | reverse complement strand
GCGGTATATTTGGCCCAAATTCACTTAACGTAGCCCACTATGCCGCGTTCATTTGGGCCAAATCTCCCACGAAGTGGAACGCACAGCTACCAGAAAGTAATTTTCAGACACACTCTAGAAAGAAATCATGGGGAAAGGGTTTACAGATGAAGCACAGGATATTGGTGATTGAGGATGACATGGATATTTCCAACTTAATCTGCATGAATCTGGAGGCGGCAGGATATGAGGCGGAACCAGTCTATGACGGGAGACAGGCGCAGGAGCGGATTGAGAAGAGAACGGACGTTGATCTGGCTCTTCTTGATCTGATGCTGCCGGGAATAGATGGTTTCTCCCTGATAGGGCCTCTTTCAAAGCATCAGATTCCGGTGATTTGCTTAACTGCCAAAGGGGACGTGATCAGCAAAGTACAGGGGCTCAGGATGGGGGCGGAGGATTATATGGTGAAGCCGTTTGAGGTTTTGGAACTTTTGGTTCGGATCGAGAAAGTCCTCGCCAGGACAGGAAAAGGGGAGAAGGAACTGCATTTTCGAGAACTTAGGGTGGATATGAAGAGTCGCAAAGTCTATGAGGGCGCAGGCGAGATCAGCTTGAAGCCTATGGAATTCCGGCTTTTCACAGTGTTTTTACAAAATCGCAATGTGATGCTGCCAAGGGACAGGCTTCTTGACTTAGTATGGGGAGAGGATTTTCTTGGGGAATCCAGGACAGTGGATGTTCATGTGGCGAAGCTGCGTAAAAAGCTGAAAGCCTGTGAAGCCATTATCACAGTGCCCAGAGGAGGGTATTTGTTTGAAGATGACGAGACAGGAAGGGAGATGGAACGCTCATGAAGATCCGTACAAAGATCATCGGCCTGGTGGCGGGCGTGCTTTTTGGAGCATGTGCATGCTGTGGGACGTTTGCGGTGAATCAATATATGAATGACAGTGTGAAAAAGCTGGCAGAGATTGAGATGGAGAAACTTAAACTGGCAGAGCGGGCCTTTTCACAGGTGGGAACCAGGGAAGATTTTGACAACATGGACCAGATTGCCAGGGACGCTTATCTGCGATACCAGTTTGCACGTTGTTACCAGGAGGGATATGCCCTTTTGAAAGGGGATACATGCATAAAGAATATGACAGATTATGAGATAACGGCGCCAGATGCCCTTGGGGACAAATATGTGGTCCAAAAGCTGGGAAAGGCCTATCTTTTAATCATGAAGAGGGAACTTTTGTTTCTGGATGATTACCAAGTCATGTCTGTGCAGGATATTACATCGACATGGGAAGAAGGAAAGGAGCAGGCCAGACGGTATCTGGGCGTGTTCCTTTTTGTGTTTGCATGTTCTGTGGCGATCGCGGCTGCTGTGATCGGCCATATGTTAAAAGCGCTGGAGGCTCTTAAGGATCAGGCAGAACGGATCAAGGACGGAGATTATGACAAGAAAGTGGTCCTGACTTCAAAGGATGAACTGAAGGAGTTATCAGACAGCTTAAATCGTATGTCTGACCAGATCAGGCAGCAGATTGAGGATCTGGAGTTTCTCTTGGGAGCCATGGCCCATGAAATGAAGACACCTTTGACAGTTATTATAGGATATGCGGATTCCCTGCTTCATGTGCGGCTTAGCGACGGGCAGAGGGAACAGTCCTTAGAGGCGATCTGCCGTTGTGCAAGGCGGCTTGACCGAATGTCAGGGAAGCTGCTTCAGCTTATTGGATTTTATGAAAATGAAGAGATTGAGAGAAAGCCAGTTGACCTGGTTGAGGTGATCCGGTGGGTTTATGAGGAAAACAGGGAAAGGCTAAGGGAGCAGGGAATGGTTTTCCGGATCTTGTTGGAAGAACCTGAAAAAGAAGTGAAGGAACTGGAGCTTGAGGGACAGGGAGGGGAGACGATGACGGTGCAGGGAGACAACATGCTTTTGGTCAGCCTCTTTGGCAACCTGGTTTCCAATAGTATAAAGGCGATGGAGGGTGCCGAAAAAGGTTCCGGCAAGATCCAGGTGACGCTGGTTCCGGGAAGGCATATGATTTATGTGCAGGATAACGGGTGCGGAATCCCGGCTGAGGATCTTCCCCACGTGACAAAGGCATTTTATATGGTGGACAAGTCCAGAAGCCGCAGGAGGCAGGGAACAGGGCTGGGGCTTGCGCTGGCGCAGCAAATTGTCAGGAACCACGGTGCCAGGATGGAGATGGAAAGCCAGGTGGGCCAGGGAACCAAGGTAACCATCCGTTTTCTGGTATAACTCGCATTAAATACCGTTCTGTTTCGATGAGGATGTTTTTCAATTTTCAGACACGCTTTAGTGCTCCATCCAGACAGTAATCGTAGTTGTGAACTGTCCGTCTGGATAGAGCGCTAGGTTTTACAAATTGGTTACAGGCCGGTAAAGATTTGTGAGGGAAGAAATGATAGGATAAGGAAAATAAAAGAGATGGAGGGATTGACTTGAGGAGAAAACAGAAGGTAGAAACAAAAGGCAGGAAGAAGATCCTGGCTGTGCTTCTGGCAGGGGCGATAACAGGGATCCTGCCGGGCTGCGTAAGGCAGACCGACACTCCCATTGTCTCAGTAAAGACAGAGCAGTTTCAGGAGAATCAGGGTGGATACCAGGAGATTTCGGAGGAGGGATCGGAAGACGAAAAGACCATCAGGGAACAGGCAGAGGCGCCAGAAACCTATACGTTAGATATTCGCAGGGAGGACATGACAATTATGGGAAGCGTCAATGTGGAGGCGCCGGAGGGTAATGGGATTCCTGAGGCGGAGGTACAGTATACCCCGTATACAGATGAGGAACTGGAGAAAATAAAGGCGGTTCTGGAAGAAGAGGCGGGAATCACCCAGTGGTCTCTTAAGAGCCAGGAAAATCCGGTAACTTATACGTCGCAGGATGAGACTTACGTACTCAGTCTGGCGAAAGGCAGCACAGGAGATATGCCTATGGTGTGGCTGTCCTGCCCTGACATTTCTGATGGAAGGAGCACAAAGGGCGATGAGAATGATCTTTCTGACTTTTCCATGCCGGAGGATGACAGCCTCCGTTTTCAGAAGGATATGGAGGAACGAGCGGAAATTCTCATGGAAAAAATGGGAATGAAGGACTTTTGCCTTGAGGATGCCAGGTGGAGACCGCTTTCTGTCGGCAGGAATTATACATGGCATCAATCAGGAGAGTATGGAATTCGCCTTTCTTATGGGAGAATGGTGGGAGACATGCCTCTTGTCAACAGCCAGAGGGGATATACCATGTCAGAGGCTTTGGCGCCGGCTCAATACGTGGAGTTTCTGTATGGGGAGGATGGAAGGCTGTTATCGGTAAAAAATATCGGCAGGGAACAGATCAGGGTTACATCAGGGCATACGAAATTTTTACTGCCTTTCGCCTCTGTGTGCCAGGTGTTTGAGCAGTGTATGAAAACATTGCAGACAGACTGGGGGGCCGGGGCGGAGGCTTTTCAGGAGGAAGAACTTCCTGGAACGAATCCTCATTTGTACCTTACAGTGACGGATGTGAAACTGGCTTATCGGCTGGAGTATGACGAATGGGATCCCAAGACCTTTGAGATTGGCGGGGGAAAAGGGAAACTGGTTCCGGTTTGGGCTTTCTATGGAAAGGTGAGGAGAGGATATGAAGATCAAAACAGGGCGGAGGCAAAAAAAGTACTTCTTCTTATGGTCAATGCGGAGAACGGAACCATTTATGGACAGGAATAGGCAAAGTGGGTCGTGCAGAAGGCGTAGACATCGGGTATTTCATTCACCGGAATTTCCGCAAGGCAGCATTGGTATAAGATCAGGGCTTTATAAGCATACTATTGGCATAGGAGAATGGAGAGGGATTCTTCTGAGAATTCATCCAGCATCCATATCAAAAAAGAATACGTCGATAGTCGGTTTTGATTGGCTATAAACGTATAATACAAGGAAGGATAGCATGAGCAATCATCTGAAGAATGAGACAAGCCCGTATCTCTTACAGCATGCAGAGAATCCTGTAGACTGGTATCCATGGTGTACAGAGGCGTTTGAGAGAGCAAGGAAAGAGGAGAAGCCGGTTTTCCTCAGTATCGGTTACAGCACCTGCCACTGGTGCCATGTTATGGCTCACGAAAGCTTTGAAAATGAAAGGATAGCGGAAATTCTCAACAGATACTTTATTTCCATAAAGGTAGATCGTGAGGAGCGTCCGGATATTGACAGCGTATATATGGCGGTGTGCCAGGCGTTTACCGGAAGCGGCGGCTGGCCCATGAGTATCTTCATGACATGGGAGAAGAAGCCTTTTTGGGCGGGCACTTATTTTCCGGCGGAGTCCCAGTACGGCAGGCCTGGATTTTCGGATTTGCTAAAGGGGATCGCTGCAAAGTGGAGCAGCCGCCGGGAAGAACTTCTTGGTTCGGCGGATTCCGTCATTGCCCATATGCTGCAGTCGGAACCGGATGCCAAAGATACAGAAAAGGGCGATTTTTTCCGGAAAGCAGTGGAAATGTTCTCCCACAGCTTTGACTGTGCATACGGCGGATTCGGGACAGCCCCTAAGTTTCCTGTGCCGCATAATTTTCTGTTCTTGATGCTGTACGCAAAACAGAATCAGAATCCGGCTGTGCTGGAAATGGTGGAGAAAACCCTTTTACAGATGCGAAAGGGAGGGATCTTTGACCATATCGGATATGGGTTCTCAAGATATTCCACGGACCGATATTTTCTTGCCCCGCATTTTGAGAAAATGCTGTATGACAACGCCCTGCTCATAATTGCGTATGCATCGGCTTATTCCATAACTCAAAATAAGGTGTATCTGGATACGGCCAAGAAGACGGCCCTCTACGTATGCAGGGAGTTAACCTCAGAAGAAGGAGGGTTTTACAGCGCTCAGGATGCAGACAGCCAGGGTGTGGAGGGGAAGTACTATACCTTTTCCCTATCTGAGGTTACAGAAGTTTTAGGGGAAGAACAGGGAAAAGCTTTCTCTCGTTCCTTTGACATTACAGAAGGCGGGAATTTTGAGGGCGTCAATATTCTGAATCGCTTAAAGAGCAATGATTTGGGTGAGGACTTTGGCGATGAGATTGAAACGTTGTACCGCTACCGGAAGAAACGGGCAACGCTGCATCTGGATGATAAGATTTTAACCTCCTGGAATTCCATGATGATCGGGGCAATGGCAATACTCTACAGGGTTTCCGGGGACGAAAGGTATTTAGAAAGGGCGGTAGATGGGCAGCTGTTTATTGAGCGGAACCTATGTGAGAATTCCACGCTTTACACAAGCTGGCGCAATGGAAGACATTCTGACAACAGCGTTTTGGACGATTATGCATTTTATACGGCGGCGTTGATGGAGTTGTATCATTCTACCTTAGACAGGGAGTATCTAAAAAAGGCGGAGCAGTTCTGCCATGAGGCAGTAAGACGGTTTGCCGATGATAAAGCAGGCGGCTTTTACCTTTCAGACCGGGGCAGCGCAGAGCTTTTCATGAATCCCAAGGAAACTTATGACGGGGCAGTTCCAAGTGGAAATTCTGTTATGGCATACAATGCTGTAAGGCTGTATCAGCTAACCCAGCGAGAGGAGTACAAAGAACTCGCAGAAAGGCAGATTGCGTATATGGCTCCTCTGGCCTGGGATTATCCTATGGGATACAGCATGTTTCTGTTTGCAAAGCTTTTGTATGAAAAACCGCCGGAGCACATTGTGATTGCTGTGAAGGACAGGAAGGAGCTGGAGAGCATAAAAGGGCAGCTTCCTCTGCTGGCCAATGTGATTGTGGTTTCAGAAGACAGGGACTATCCGCTGTTGAATAACCGGATGACATTTTATGTATGCAGGGACTGTACCTGCCTTGCGCCGTCTAACAGCTTTTTTTGGGGGGGGGGGTAGAAGAGGAAGGTAGACCGAAGAATAAAACACGCCGTCTTTATCCTCAAAACTGCAGTTTCCTCCGTACTTTTCTACCACAGACCGTACCGAAATAAGTCCTGTTCCTCCCCCTGGCTTTGAAGAACAGAAAACACCTTCCGCCGTCTTTGACACAGAACGGAAGCTATTGTCCATGGTAATGGTAAGAACCCCGTTAAACTGACGGCTCCGTAATGTGAGAAATGGTTTGTCTGCCATTTTGCATGCTTCAATCCCGTTTTCCAGAAAATTTCCAATAATCACGCAGAGATCACTCGCCGGCACCTGACCCGTATCCGCCGGAATATTCAGCTGAATGACGACAGGAATCCCGGCTTTGCGGGCCACTGTCTGATAGTAAAAGGCCAGTGCGTTTACAGCCTCATTTTCGCACAAATTTCCAAGAAATCCTTCCGGAATCTCTGCAGACACCTGATCTAAATAGGCCATAAGATTTTCCTTCTCCTCATCCCCTCTGACCACCCATTGGCGGATAGCCGCCATATGATGTTTTAGGTCATGGCGCTGTGTTTGGAGGGCAGCGGACATTTCAGTCAGCATTTGATACCTGTCCTTCTGCGCCTCAACCTGTTTTTCCATAAGCGAGACTTCAAATGCCAGCTGATGGTTTTTCATCTTTAGCGCGAACGTATCCCGGATAAAATATCCGCAGAGAACGGACACCATAACAAGAGAGGTCAGAACCCCGATCTGAAAGAAAAAGGACTTCTGTACATTCCACTCAAACACATAATAATTGGCAACCTCCAGAAGGGAAAAAAGTGCCACGACTGCCACAGGGAGAAAAAACCGCCGGGCTACAGGACTATGATATTTTATACTTTCCCGCAGGATGCAAAAACCGCACAGACAAAAGGCCAGAGGAACCAAAATATGAAACAGATACATGGTTTTTGACAGAGAGGCAATTCCCGCAAGCTGAGCAATGACGGCCAGACAGACAGCCGTTTCCAGAACCAGGCATTGAATACTCATAAGACGCCTCTGGTGTTCTCCGAATAGAATTAGACAAAACTTTGTCATGGGAACAGCCATGGTAAAAAGGCCGCAAAATGCCATGATGTACAGAATATTTGCGTTTTCAAACAGAAGCCCCGTGAAGTTACATTCTCCTATAACCCAGATTCCGGTGCAAAAGGAAAAAAGCCCCAGCCAGAAAAAGGCAATTCCTTTTTTCTCAAACCGGGCAGCGGCAAAGGCCATAAGCCACAGAAAAATTCCTAAAACCACAAGTACGCCGGCAAAAGCAAGAGAAAATCCCATGGCCGACCAAAGGTGTTTTAAAATAGCCTCAGGGCTCCCTATGAGCACGGGATGGAGCGCCATCTGATTCCTCTGGGAAGGAGAGAGGTATTCAAACGTCAGAGTTGTATCCCCATCCGTATCCGGCAGACGAAACAATGCCACTTTTGTAGGCGGATCCAACAAAAAAGCCGGAAAACTTCCATCCTGGCCATACTGAAATATCAGTTCTCCGTCTGCATAAACCCGCAGAGGAGCGTATACGGTTTTCAGATAGATATAATCCCCTTTCCGTTGCTTAATCTGGGCAGTGAGGGTTACGGGAGTACGGCTGACGGTACAGGGAAGCGACACGGGAAGAGACAATTTTTTTCCCTCCCACTGCCACTGGGTTATAGTCTGCAACCGGGTATCCTGCTTTCCGCTGCCGAAATCCCCGGTATCAAAAAGCAGGATAAGAAATAATATGCTGATGAGACATAAAACAGATGCTGGCAGAAGCACAGCAGTAAAACGGCTGAATTTATTCATAATTTTCTCCTTCAGAATAAATTATACCACTCTCACAGCCGCTTTTGAAGACATTATTTTACATGAAAAATGATAAAAAGACCATCTGATCCAGCCGCTCCTGGTTTGATGGTCTTTTCATAAGTTTTCATAAGGTTACAATGATGTATGCTGCACCCGATAATTGTTTTTCTGTGATTAGGATTCGCTGGAAAGAAAAGCCAGAATCTCCTCCGCAGATTTTTCTGATTCTTCCATGGCTTTTAACAGTCTGGCCTTATTCTCTTTCATGGCTTTTTTAGCGGCAGCAGCGGCGGCTCTCTTTTCTTTCACGGCGGCGGCTTTCTCCGCTTTTAACTGCTCTTTATAGACGATTTTTAATTCCTCTTTTGCCGCTTTTAAGTCAGATTCCATTTTCATGATTTTTTCGTGCAGCTTTAAAGCCTTGCCCGTATAAATGATTTCCTTTCTTGCTCCTCTTGGCATTGGGCGCCCTCCTTTGAATGAAATGTATTTTGATACTTATAAAATAATCATACAATAACTTCCTGCAGTTGTAAAGGAGAGATATAATTCCTTATGGCAACATATTTTTGTTTTTTTGTAAGTATTCTATGAAGTATTTACTTGCAATCGGTAAACTGTCCTTATCTTTATATCCGATTGCAAGTGTGCGGCAGACAGGCGGCTCTACTCCGTCTTTAATTGGGATAGTTTTCAAATTTACGCCCGTTCTGGAACGGGTAAGAAGTTTTTTGTCGTATGGAATACAATATAGTCAAGCCTACAAAACGAAGAAAGGAAGTTGATATTATGTCTTATGACAGAGTAAAAGAATAATAGCAAAAGCGATGTCTTTTCTTGTAAATGAAAAACCTGTCATGGTTGTTATGGCAGGAAACGCGAAAGTAAACATATGAAACGCTTTACACGAGTCTATACCGCCGGAGGAATTGACACAGTAACCATACGGGGAAGCGTGGAAGAATTGGAAAAATACTCTACTCCCGTACCATACTTCGTACACCAGTGCCTGATTTAGTCTGATGATTTCTTGATAATCAATCATAGCTATCGACCTCCTGTAATGGATTTAGACATTTTCATGTGCATGGATTCATTATAGGAGGCGCTTAGAGTAAATTTTTTGCGGACATGATTGAAAAGTCCTTTAAAAAATATCACTGGTAAAGCATAAAAGGATATGCTAAAATACAAAATAAAAGTTCAGTCGCTTCATAAAACAGATGCCGCATGCTTCTTGTCCGCGGTACGCGGGCAGGGAGATACAAAACTGAACTTTTCGTCTCCGTAATTTTCTAAAGTGCACATTTCGAAATTATCTTATGTGAAACTGTGGCATTCGGCTGTAATTACTGCTAATTGCACGCAAATTCCTTTGTAAAAAGTGGGTATGTTATGAAAGGTACGCTCTAGAGTGTGTCTGAAAATTAACAGTTTCTAGTCAAAATGCCGAAAACTGACAAAAATAGTACTACAGTCGGCCCGTTATATCGCTTTTAAACACATGCTCACCCGGGTTTTACGAGCATTTTTGTACTATTTCTCGCCAGATTTTGTGCAATTTTTAATTTTCAGACACACTCTAGAGTACGGTAGATAGGTCGCACAGCAGATAAGTTAAGGAGGTACAAAAGAGTATGAGAAAATGGAGAGCAAAAGCCCTGGCCTGCCTGTCGGTTTTGGTCATGGCGACGATGACACCATACCAGTCAATGGCGGCGTCTTCCGTAAAAACAACAAATGCCGGAGCGCATAATTACACCAATATCAGCCGCTGGGCATCCACGGTGGATTCTTATTTGGTTGACAATGGGGACGGGACTGTGACCCGTGTGGAATATGCCGGGAATAAGATTACCGTGGAAACGTACGACGGCCAGAAAAAGCTGACGGATCAGAAATCCATCCCCATGGATCTTCCATTGTTTGGCGGTTTTTATGCAGGAGAGGATTATAACTTCTTTGTATTCGGCCAGGCTAACTCCGGAGAAGATGACTCCAAAGAAGTAATTCGTGTGGTCCGCTACAGCAAGGATTGGGTGAAAGAAGACAGCGCCAGCCTTCACGGCGCCAACACCGTTAATCCCTTTGATGCCGGAAGTCTGCGGATGGTGGAGTATGGCGGGATGCTGTATGTACGTACCAGTCATACGATGTATAAATCCGAGGATGGACTGAACCATCAGTCAAACCTTACTTTTTCCGTAGATATTGAGAGAATGGAAGTGACAGATGAATTTTCCGGGATAATGAACGTTGGAATTGGATATGTAAGCCATTCTTTTAACCAGTTTATTACCACAGACGGTTCTGTTCTGCTTGCCGCTGACCATGGCGACGCATATCCCCGTGCTGTCGTCCTCATTAAATATAGTGAAGCGGCCGGAGGTGAAACGTTTACAGGCGGCTGTGAACATGTAGAAGTACTTCCGATCAAGGGAGCTGTTGGAGCCAATGACACCGGAGTATCTTTGGGCGCTCTGAGTGTTTCTGATACTTCTTACCTGGTAGCCGGAAATACTGTGGCACAGAACGGCTCCTACAGTGCTTCCGGTGTACGGAATATTTTTGTAACCAGCACCGATAAAGACGATTTCAGCTCTGGTGGCACAAAATTCCATCAGATTACCAATTACAGTCAGTCTGACAATGCATCTGTTTCCAATCCGCATCTTGTAAAGCTCACAGACGACAGCTTCCTGCTTCTTTTTATGGCAAAGGGAAAGGTAAATTATGTGTATCTGGATGGTGAGGGAAATACCACCAGTGAGATCATGGTTATGGACGGAAAGCTTTCGGACTGTGCACCGATTTATATGAATGGCAAGGTGGTATGGTATTATACCAGCAACAGCGAACCTTCCTTCTGTGAAATTACAGTCACGGCGGCAGGCTCCGGCAGTGGCTCCGGCGTAAATTCTGAAGGAAATTCCGGCAGCAGTTCTGAAGGAAGTTCCGGCAGCGGCTCCGGAGGAAATTCCGGCGGCAGCTCCGGGGGAAGTTCCGGCGGCAGTTCTGGAGGAAGTTCCGGCGGCAGCTCCAGAGTGAAGTCCTACACAGCTCCTGATTCCAAAGAAACTTCCGGACTTCCGGACTATGTGGTAAAGGGAAGCTGGCAGCAAAAAGACGGTCAGTGGAATTTTGTGGATGAGAACAATACCGTTTATAAGGGCAGATGGGCGGCCATTTATAATCCCTATGCCAATACCGCTGCGGGACAGTCCTCCTTTGACTGGTTTTCCTTTGACTCCAATGGAAATATGAGAACCGGTTGGTTTTTGGATACCGACGGGAATTATTATTACCTGAATCCCAGTTCCGATGGAACCAGGGGCCGTATGATGACAGGATGGGTATGGATTCCCGATAAGGACGGCGTTTTAAAATGCCATTATTTCAACCCTGAATCCGATGGAACCAGAGGCAAAATGTTTGTCAATGCCGTAGTGGATGGAAATACTGTAAACGCTGATGGTGAATGGACAATAAACGGGGTTCCGCAGACGAAATAGTAAAAAGATAAAAAATGTGACAGTAATTTGGGGCTGTCAGAAAACAGATCATCCTACGCAGGGGCAGGTGTGAGCCGTGTGGTTTGCACCTGCCCCTGAAATTTATTCATGCCCTAAAAAGTGATGAACGAATTAGATTTCTCGGGCCTTCTGACTTGTTATTCAGATGGGGGAAGACCTGTTTGTTGTGTTGTTGAGGGGGGCGGAAGCGTGTGAATGCCCCGGAGATTGTGGCAAAATAAAGGCAAATAAATCTTTTTTCTGTCAAATTCTGTCGGATTGCTTAAATCCATTCAACAAAATGGGAAAATGTGCTAAACTGAAAGTAATAAGATTGATAAAAGAAAACCATGCAAAGAAAGGAGAACCTATGCCGGATATTTTATTTTTGTTAATTCCAATCGCTGTTATTGTCGTTCTTCTGCTCATTATTATTACTCAGGGGTATGTGAAAGCGCCGCCGGATCACGCTTTTATTATTTCGGGGTTAAGAAAGGAGCCCCGGGTTTTGATCGGCCGCGCCGGATTTAAAATCCCGTTTTTTGAGCAGATGGATAAGCTGTATCTGGGACAGATCACGGTGGATATTAAAACGGATGAATATATCCCCACCAATGATTTCATCAACGTTATGGTGGACGCGGTGGCCAAGGTCCGTGTGGCGGATACGCCGGAGCAGATGAAGCTGGCGATGAGGAACTTTTTAAATAAGGAGCCGATAAAGATCGCAGCGGACCTGCAGGATTCCCTTCAGGGAAATATGCGTGAGATTATCGGTACTCTGACCCTCAGGGCCATCAATACGGACAGAGATTCCTTTTCGGATCAGGTGATGGCCAAAGCGTCCCTGGATATGAAGAAGCTGGGAATTGATATTCTGTCCTGCAACATTCAGAATGTGACCGATGAACACGGGCTGATTCAGGATCTCGGTATGGACAATACCTCAAAGATCCGCAAGGATGCTTCCATCGCGAAGGCGGAGGCGGAGCGCGATATCGCCATCGCTCAGGCGGCCGCCGACAAGGCATCCAACGATGCCAGAGTCTTAGCGGAAGCAGAGATCGCTCAGAAGAACAACGAGCTGGCGATCAAGAAAGCTGAATTACAGAAGGCATCGGATACGAAGAAGGCCGAAGCCGACGCGGCCTATGAGATCCAGAAGCAGGAACAGGAAAAGACGATCCAGGCGGCGACGGTCAACGCGCAGATCGCCAAAACAGAGCGCGAGGCGGAGCTTCGCAGGCAGCAGGTTACCGTACAGCAGCAGGCGCTGGAGGCGGAGATCAATAAGAAGGCGGATGCCGACCGGTACGCCATCGAACAGGCGGCCGCTGCTGATCTCACAAAGCGTCAGAGAGAGGCAGAAGCCAAAAAGTACGAGCAGGAAAAGGAAGCGGAGGCTGTGAAGGCGCAGGCGGAGGCGAAAAAGTACGCAATGCTTCAGGAGGCAGAGGGCATCCGTGCAAGAGGACAGGCGGAGGCGGCCGCAATCCAGGCGAGGGCGCTGGCCGAAGCGGAAGGTATGGAGAAGAAGGCGGAAGCTTACCAGAAATACAATCAGGCGGCTATGGCCGAGATGATGATAAAGGTTCTCCCTGAGATTGCGGGGAAGATTGCGGAGCCGCTTTCGCAGATTGACCGGATTACGATCATCGGAGGCGGAAACGGCACGGAAAACGGTGTGGAAGCTGTGGCGGGCAATGTGCCTGTGGTGATGGCAAAACTGTTCGAGTCAATGAAGGAGGCCACAGGGGTGGACCTGGCTGAAATCATGCGGGCAGATACCTATGACGCAAAAGTGACGAGAAACATAAACCTGACCGGAATGCCGGAAAGTCCGGAGGAGGAAAGGGAAGTATAAATCAGAAAAGCTGAAATCCGGAATACCAGAAGGGCCGGAGGAAGGCAGGGAAGGATAAAGCAGAAAAGCCGAAATCTGGAAGGCCGGAAGGGCCGGCAAAAAGAAGGAAGGGAACAATATGAGAGGACATTGGAAAGCAGTATTAAGGTTTGCGCTGGCAGTGGGACTTATTCTTATGCTGTGCAGTCCGGTATATGCGGCTACAAAGCGGGAGAAAATAAGCAGTGTGAAGTTAAAAGTGGAATGCGATGAGAAGCCGGAGGCCGGCGAAGATGTAGGAAGCGTTAAGGTTACCGTATCAGACGAAAGGATTGAGATAACGGAACCGGCGGAATATTATGACACGGATGACGATGTATGGGGTTGGGGAGAGATTCCTGTTATCCGTCTGGAGCTTTCCGTTAAAGATGATGCGAAGCATTACTTTTCAAGTTCCACGAAGGTGACTGTTTCCGGGGACCGCAGCGAACTGAAATCGAAGAGAGTCACGCATAGCGGAGAAAGCCTGCAGATTGATATTAAACTGCCAAAGGTAACCGGGGTCTTGACAGAACCGGAGGATTATTACTGGGAGGATAGAGAGGCCAAATGGTCTGAGGTGGAAGGCGCCGGCAAATATGATGTCAGGCTGTATCGGGGAAATTCACAGGTAACTACGGTAACCACCAGCCGGGAAACATACGATTTTTATCCATATATGAATAAGGCCGGCGACTATACCTTCCGTGTGCGGGCAGTTGGCAGTTCCGACAGCAAGAAGGGGGAATGGACCGATAAGTCAGAAGAGTACAGCATCAGCGAAGAGGAGGTCTATAAGGGAAATAAGCCTGGAAATACTTCCGGAAGCGGCTCCCCCTCTCACAACCCCGGACAGCCGAAATACGGGTGGAGTCAGGACAGCGCCGGGTGGACGTTCCGGATGGAGGATGGAAATCTGGTAAAAGGCCGGTGGCTCTTTGCGGATAATAATTGGTTCTATCTGATGGAGAACGGATACATGAAAACAGGCTGGACGTATGTTGACAACAACTGGTTCTATCTGAATCCCATATCAGACGGAACAAGAGGAGCCATGAAGACGGGCTGGATATATGCTGACAACAACTGGTTTTATTTAAACCCTGTATCAGACGGAACGAGAGGGGCCATGAAAACCGGCTGGCAGGAGATTGGCAGCGCCCGTTATTATCTGAATCCCATCTCGGACGGAACGAGAGGGGCCATGAGAACCGGTTACCAGCGGATTGACGGAAGATACTACTATTTTGATACCAATGACGGGAAAATGTGGCTTAACAGAAACACGCCAGACGGTCGGTACGCGGATGGAAACGGAATCATCCCCTGGAATTGATTCCGCATGATATGTGAAGCAGTTGGAAAGAGTAACGGAATGCAGGGCCGGACAGTATCAAAAGCGGAGACTGTCCGGCTTTTCATTTCAGGGGCTTTTCATTAAGAAATATTTTCCTTGCTTTCTTTTCTGCACAACGATATAATAGGAAAAACTGTGAGAGGCAGGAGAGAACGTTCATGGAAAATAAGACAGTGAAGGCTGCCATCCTTGGCGCGGGAACCGTTGGAAGCGGAGTATACGCGCTTGCGGGGATGCTTTCGGATGAGATGGTCCAGAAAACCGGAGGGAGCCTTGAGATAAAGAAAGTGCTGGTACGGGATACAAAAAAAGAAAGAGACGGAATTCCGGGGGAGCTCTTAACGGACTGCTGGAACGATATTTTAACGGACAATGAGATACAGATTATTATCGAGGTCATGGGCGGAATCGAGCCCGCAAGGACCTATATTACCGAAGCAATTCTCTCTGGAAAGCAAGTAGTTTCCGCCAATAAAGACTTGTTGGCGGAGTACGGCCAGGAGCTTTTGCGGCTGGCGGAGGAACATGCAGTAGATTTACAGTTTGAGGCCGCCGTGGCCGGGGCAATCCCGATTATCCGGCCGCTGAAGCAGAATATGACGGCCGGTCTCCTGACGGAGATCATGGGGATTGTAAACGGTACGACCAACTATATTTTAACGAAGATGACTGAGGAAGGCATGGAGTATGCCGAGGCTCTTAAGATGGCCGAGGCGTTTGGCTATGCCGAGGCAGATCCCGCTTCTGATGTGGAGGGGTATGATGCAGGCCGGAAAATGGCAATCTTAGGGTCCCTGGCATACAGCTCCGAGGTGGCTTTCTCCGATGTGTATATGGAGGGAATCACGCGGATCACGGCAGATGACGTCTATTACAGATCGGAAGAGCACACGTCTGAACTCCAGTC
>CAJUDN010000062.1:9778-15560 GCA_910585355.1 uncultured Lachnospiraceae bacterium | reverse complement strand
CAGGCCTGGTGGAAAAAGTTCATCCAGGAATCTCCGTATAATGTCGGCGTGGACTGCGCTATTCTTATGAATTCTCAGACATGGGTGGCGTCCGGGCATCTGGGCGGCTTTTCCGACCCGCTTATGGACTGTAAGGCATGTAAGGAACGGTTCCGTGCGGATAAGTTAATCGAAGATTATATGGCAGAAAAGGGAGTGGAACCGGATACCCCCATTGACGGCTGGAGCCAGGAAGAGATGAAGCAGTTTATTGATGATAATAATATCTGCTGCCCCAGCTGCGGAAAACACGACTTTACAGACATCCGTCAGTTCAATCTGATGTTTAAGACCTTCCAGGGAGTAACGGAGGATGCAAAGAGTACGGTATATCTGAGACCGGAGACGGCGCAGGGAATCTTTGTAAACTTTAAGAATGTCCAGAGAACCTCCAGAAAGAAAGTTCCCTTCGGGATTGGCCAGATCGGTAAGTCCTTCCGCAACGAGATTACTCCCGGAAACTTTACCTTCCGTACCAGAGAGTTTGAGCAGATGGAGCTGGAATTCTTCTGTAAGCCTAACACGGATTTGGAGTGGTTTGCATACTGGAAGCAGTACTGTATTGACTGGCTCCAGAGTCTTGGCATAAAGGCCGAGGAGATGCGCGCCCGTGACCATTCTCCGGAAGAGCTGTCCTTTTACAGTAAGGCGACCACAGATCTGGAGTTCTTATTCCCCTTCGGATGGGGCGAGCTCTGGGGGATTGCCGACAGAACGGACTATGACCTGACGCAGCATCATAATACATCCGGGCAGGATATGACATATTTTGATGATGAGGTCAATGAGAAATATATCCCCTATGTTATCGAGCCGTCGCTGGGAGCGGACCGTGTAACTCTGGCCTTTCTCTGCTCTGCTTATGATGAGGAAGAGATCGGTGAAGGAGATGTGAGAACCGTTCTCCATTTCCATCCGGCTCTGGCTCCTGTGAAGGTAGGCGTTCTGCCGCTTTCCAAGAAGTTAAATGAAGGCGCGGAAAAGGTATTCGCGGAGCTGTCCAAATACTGGAACTGTGAATTTGACGACAGAGGAAACATCGGCAAGAGATACAGAAGACAGGATGAGATCGGCACTCCGTTCTGCGTGACCTATGATTTTGATTCTGAGACAGACGGGGCCGTTACGGTCCGCGACAGAGATACCATGGAACAGGTACGTATCCCCATCGCAGGGCTTAAGGCATATCTGGAAGAGAAACTTGCGTTTTAAACAGATCTGCGGGTTTCCCGCGTTGAGTATATAAAAGCGCAGGGGCCGCAGGCAAGCGGCTCATGGCGAAGCGGTTCAAAATTGCCGTACGCCGTAACAGTTCAGGGGTTATCTGAAACTTGCAGGCTTACGAAAGTAAAAAGGGGCAGCCGGAGTCCTTTTGGCGTGACGGCAGCCCTTTTTTCGTTTCATAGGAAAGATCTTGTTACGTTAATGCATAAAAGCGAGATAGAGGAAGGCCCTTCCTATGAAACAAAAAGCACTTCGTGCTTAGGAGCGTACTGCGGCGGAAAGGAAGATGCCGCTGCCGCGACCCGCCGCAGGCAGAGAACCTGCAAAGCAGGATTCTTCTTCACACACTTTTTACAAAAAAGAGAGGCGGTAAAAATGGAATGGAAACGGATTGTTCTGGCCTCGGCCTCGCCCAGGCGGAGGGAATTATTAAACCAGATTGGCATGAAACCGGAAATTATGGTGAGCCATGTGGTGGAAACAGTGACCTCCAGGATTCCGGAGCAGGTGGTTATGGAGCTGGCCGCGCAGAAGGCTTTGGATGTTTTAAAGAACGTGGAAGCGGGGGTCCTGGTGATCGGCTCCGATACGGTGGTGGCTGTGGACGGAGAAATTTTGGGAAAGCCGTCGGACCATAAGGATGCGGCCCGTATGATTACGATGATCGCCGGGAGAAGCCACCAGGTTTATACAGGCGTTTGTCTGGTCCTGAAAGGAGATCAGCCATCAGAAAACCGGGTTGTGAAATTTTACGATGAGACGGATGTGGAAGTGTATCCTATGACCGAGGAGGAAATAAGGGAGTATGCCTGTCTGGAGGAGCCCATGGACAAGGCCGGGGCCTATGCGGTCCAGGGAGTTTTTGCCCGGTATATTAAGGGGCTTAAGGGCTCCTATGCCAACGTGATGGGGCTTCCTGTCAGCAGGCTTTACAGGGAAATGAAGCGATTGGCGCAGTGAGAGTCCGGTGCTCCATTCAGACAGCAGGTGAAGTCGCGGGCTGCCTGGTGCGTGACAGGGCCAGGCAAAATTTTGACGACGAAGTGGGGTCATCGACTGGAAACTTTAACGACGCAATGGTGCGTGACAGGCAGTTCACAGCTACGATTTCTGTCTGGATGGAGCATTAGGCAGGAGGAACGATGAAAACAAGACATAAGAAATGGAGGATGGGGCTGGCTTTTTTGACGCTCACGGCGCTTCTTTACGGTTGCAGCGCCAGAGAAACTCTGTCGTCCGGAAAAAATGGGGAGAAAGAGTATCAAAGGGCGGAAACCATGGTTTTGGTGACTACAGAACGGCTCCGGTATGAAGAGGTATACACGGAGAAGGTGTGGAATGCTGCCGTGGACAACCGGGGAACCACTTTCGAGACAGTTCTGCTTTCACAGATTCATGATTTTCTCCGGGAGCTGAAACTTATGAGTATGATGGCCAAAGAGGAAAAAATTACTTTAACCAGCAGAGAAAAGGAGAAGGTAAAGGAAGCGGCGGAGGAATATATGAGAGCTTTGGGGGAGGCGGGCGCCAAAGAATTCGGCCTGACAGAGCGGGATATGGAGAACCTGTATACAGATTACTGGGTGTCAGAAAAACTGGTGGAGCTGCTTACGGAAGGGATGAATCTGGAAGTCAGCGACAGTGAAGCCAAGGTCATTACGGTTTCCCAGATCGAGCTGTCCGATGAGGAAAAGGCCAGAGAGGTTCTTTCAGGGCTTTCTGATGAGGGCGCGGATTTTTCTTCCATTGCCAAGGAATATTCGGAGGATCCGGAAATTAAAAAGCAGATTTTCTATGGCTTGAAGGGCAGGGAATATGAAGAGGCCGCTTTTTCACTGGCGGCGGGGGAAATCAGCGGGGTTCTGGAAGACTCTGGAAAATATTACATTTTAAAGTGTGTCAGTGATTATGATGAATCAGCCACGCGGACCCACAAGGAACAGATGATACGACAGAGGAAAAATGAAGCCTTTTACAGTACCTATCAGGCCTTTAAAGAGGAGCACGCGCTGACAGTCGACGAAGAATTGTGGAGGAGCCTTTCAATCACGGGAAGTTCTCGGGTGAATGCGGATTTTTTTGATATTTTTGAGAAAATTTGCGAGGAGCAGGAATCATAGAATGGAATAGTCCGCCTTAAATGACCATATGTTTCGCCGGCCTGCTTTCCCGATAGTGCGAAGGAAAAACGTTCTTATCGAAACAGAAAGGTATTTAAGGCGGACTATAGTGCATCGTCCGGTAAACAATTTATTCGGTTATTAAAAATGATGTATTAATCCTCAAAAAATGCTTTTACAAGACTGTTTAAGGCCCACTGGTCCGCAGCGCCCATGGTTTCCATGGCAGAATGCATGGCCAGGAGACCGACTCCCACATCGGCGGCCTTTACGGCAAGGGCGCAGGAGGAGATACTTCCCAGGGTGGATCCGCCGCGGATGTCAGAGCGGTTGGAGAATTTTTTATATGGAATCTTATGTTCCCTGCAAAGCTCTTCCAGAACGCTGACAGCGGTGGAATCAGTGGCATAGGTCTGCGTGGAGGACATTTTAATCACCACGCCGTCGCCAAGCAGGGAGCGGTTTTTCGGATCATAGTTATTGGGTTTTGCGGGATGATAGGCATGCGCCACGTCCATGGACAAAAGGAAACTTTTGAATATGGCGCTTAAGTACTGGTCACGGGAGAAGCCTAAAGCCAGGTAAAGCTTTTCCATGATCCTGTCGATGGCGGCGGAGGCGGCACCCTGTTTGGTGCGGCTTCCCACCTCTTCGTTGTCATAAAGAGCGATTAAGGAGATTGTGTCGTCCTTTCTGCCTTGGCGGGAGGCGGAGAGAATACCGCTTACGCAGGCTTCCACAGAGGTTAAATTGTCAAGTCTCGGAGAAGAATAAAATTCTTCCTCAAGGCCCCAGAAGGTTCCTTTTTCGCAGTTGTAAATATAAAATTCGTAATCCAGAATATCAGACTTTTCCACGCCGGTTTCTTTGGACAGGAGTTCCAGGAAGAAATCTTCATGCTCCAGCTTTTCTGTCAGGCGGGTCAGGATGGGGAGCATGTCAGTCTGCTTGTTGGGTTCCGCGTTTTTCTCACTTTCACGCCTGACATGGTTTGCCAGATTGGGAACCATAAGAAGGGGACGCTTAAAGTCAACCAGCTTTTCTTCGGGATGGAAGGCGTCTTTTCCGCGGATGCAGACGCGTCCGGCCATGGAAAGCGGACGGTCCAGCCAGGTCTGTAAGAGAAGGCCGCCGTAGCACTCCACGTTTAACAGTCCATAACCGCCCTGATTCATTTCCGGTGTGGGCTTTACACGAAGGCAGGGCCAGTCGGTATGGGAAGCAGCCATGCGGACTTTGGGCGCGTTTCCGCCTTCTTCCACAGAAGCGCCGATGGAGAAAGCGATGAGACTGGATCCATAGAGATTCACATAGTAAGAATTACCGGCTTTAACTTCCCAGGTTTTTCCGGGCTTCAGCTCTGTAAAGCCGGCCTTTTCCAGACGGTCAATGGAATGTTTTACGGCATGGTAGGGGGAGACTCCGGCTGCGAGCAGCTCCTCCAGGTTTTGAATGGCTTTTTTGGCATCTTTCATTGGGCATTTCCTCCATAGACTTTTGTTTTGAAACAACTTCATTATACCATGTCTGCGACATGATATGCTCCGCAGGCTGCACACGATTCGCAAAAGAAATTGTCCGTCCTTCGTCCGGACGCGAATCGGCGCTGGTATAATGTTTGTCAACATTATACCATCTCCATTGCGGAATTGCCAGAGGTGTTGTAAAATACAGAGGGGAAAGAATTGTTGGCTGCGTTTGCAGGAAACCTGCAAACAGTAATAATTACTGTTACAGTTTGCGGGGCAGGGAAAACAGGGGGGAAGATGCCTCTGTGAACAGTAACGAGGGAGAAAAGGGCATGGTAGCGCTTAAGATTGAGGAACAAAAAAAATTTACAGAGGGGCTTTTTCTTGGGGAACTGTTTGATTCGTTTTTGGTGACGGAGGCCAATATTGTCACCTTTAACAGCTTTACCATAAACGGCCGGGTGCGGCGCGGATATTATTCGGATGAGGAACTGGAGGAAAACGGGATTGGGGAGTTTTCGGCATGGAAAACCATAAAGCCTTTTTGCTTTTCATTGATTAAAGGGAAGCGGCTCCCGGAGAGTTTTCATATTGTGTTTGCGCTGCCGCCGGAATCGAAAGAACGGTTTGTGAAGCGGTGCGTTCCGGATATGGCGCCGGGGCAGGTGGGAGGTTTGTATATCAATGTCCATTATGAAAATGACGAAATGACCTGTGTGACAGGCATCTCCATGAATCTGTTTACCATGGATAAAACCCTGGAGCGGGAGTGGGCTGAAAGCGTAAAGCAGTTTTTAAAAAAGAATGGAATTATATTCTATTAGCACTCGTTTTAAATGAGTGCTAAATTTTTGTTGACTTTTCCATCCTGTGGTATTACAATATTGTTTGTCCTGAAAAGGCAGCGACCGCCTTGGAGCACATCTGACG
>CAJUDN010000062.1:0-9768 GCA_910585355.1 uncultured Lachnospiraceae bacterium | reverse complement strand
CAGACGTGTGCTCTTCCGATCTCAGACACGCCCTGGCGGTGAAAGATATAAACGCAAGAATGTCAAAGGAGTGGATTTTTTATGGCAAAGACTGGAAGTTTATCCATTAACAGCGAAAATATTTTTCCGATTATTAAAAAATGGCTGTATTCAGATCATGATATTTTCTATCGTGAGCTTGTAAGCAATGGCTGCGACGCTATTACGAAATTAAAAAAATTGTCCTTAATGGGGGAGTATGAGGAGCCGGAGGACGTGGAGTACAAGGTGGAGGTTGTGGTTAATCCTAAGGAAAAGACCATAAAAGTCACCGATAACGGCCTAGGGATGACGGAAGAAGAGGTTGAGGAATATATCAATCAGATTGCATTTTCCGGAGCGCAGGATTTCTTAAATAAGTATAAGGACAAGGCGAACGAGGATCAGATTATCGGTCACTTCGGACTGGGCTTTTACTCCGCGTTTATGGTCGCCGATAAGGTGACTATCGACACTTTATCTTATAAAAACGATGCAAAGGCCGTACACTGGGAGTCTGAGGGCGGTACGGAATTTGAGATGAAAGACGGAGAGCGGACTTCTGTCGGAACTACCATCACCCTTTATTTAAACGACGACAGCACGGAGTTTTCCAATGAGTACCGGGCCAAAGAGGTTCTTGAAAAGTACTGCGCTTTTATGCCGGTGGAAATCTATGTGAGTGATGAGACTGCCGAGCCCAGGTACGAGACAATTGAGAAGGAAGAGCTGACGGAAAAGGATACGATTGTGGAAACAATCGTGGAAGAGGCAAAAACCGAGGAGAAGGAAAAGGAAGATGGAACCAAAGAAGTGGTTGAGGTCTCCCCGGCAAAAGAAAAATATAAAATCGTAAGCCGGCCGACGGCAGTAAACGATACCCATCCTCTCTGGAACAAGCACCCCAATGAGTGTACCGAGGAGGAGTATAAGGAATTTTACAGGAAGGTATTCCTGGATTTCAAGGAGCCTCTGTTCTGGATTCATCTGAACATGGATTATCCTTTCAACCTGAAGGGTATTTTATATTTCCCCAAGATCAATATGGAATACGAGAGCATCGAAGGAAAAATAAAGCTCTATAATAATCAGGTTTTCATTGCGGATAATATTAAAGAAGTGATTCCTGAATTCCTGATGTTGTTAAAGGGCGTCATTGACTGTCCGGATCTGCCCTTAAACGTTTCCAGAAGCGCTCTTCAGAATGACGGCTTTGTTAAGAAAATTTCCGACTACATTACAAAGAAGGTAGCCGATAAGCTGACTGGAATGTGCAAGACCGACAGGGAAAATTATGAGAAATACTGGGATGATATTAATCCGTTCATTAAATTCGGCTGTCTGAAAGATGAAAAATTTGCTGAGAAGATGAACGACTATATTATCTTTAAGAATTTGGAGGGCAAATACCTCACCTTAAAGGACTGCCTGGAAGCCAACAAGGAGAAAAAACATGAGAACCAGGTATTCTATGCGACCGATGAGAAGGAGCAGAGTCAGTACATCAATATGTTTAAGGAGGCCGGACTGGACGCGGTGATTCTTCCGAACGCCATTGACTCCCCGTTTATCAGCCACCTGGAGCAGAAAAATGAAGGTGTAAAATTTTTACGTATTGACGCCGACGTCAATGATACCTTTAAGGACGAGGCCGAAACCGACGAGGCCTTAAAGGAACAGGAAAAGAAGGATGCCGAAAGCCTTTCTGAGACCTTCAAAAAGGCTCTTGGAAATGATAAGCTGGAAGTGAAAGCGGAGCGCCTGAAAAACGGGGAAATCGCATCCATGATTACCGTATCCGAGGAAAGCAGACGTATGCAGGACATGATGAAGATGTACAGCGTATATGGCGGAGGAATGGATATGTTCCCTGTTTCCGAGACTTTGGTGTTAAATGTCAATAATGCCCTCGTGAAGTATGTTCTGGCTCACCAGGATGGAGAAAATACGAAAAAGATATGTGAGCAGCTTTATGACTTGGCAAAGCTGGCCCATGGAAGTCTTTCTCCGGAGCGCATGACAAAGTTCATTGCCAGAAGCAGCGAGATTATGATGGGAATGACCGGAGAAGAGCAGAATTAAAAGGAATCCCTATGGAAATAAAAAGACGAGAATATCTGATATCTTTTACTATGTTAAGCTTGGCTGCCAGTGTACTGATGGGATTTTATTTCATCGGAGGCTACTGCTATGTTCTGGCGGATTCATGGATTACAGACCAGGGGGGCGGCGTTTTTCGCTGGCTCTCCTGGCTTTTCCATTCTCCGTGGACAGAAATGCTTATCCGGTATGTGTTTGTGCTGGGGGCGGCCTATCCGGCTGCCTGGTTTGTTATGTGCCGGGTTCCAAAAGTAAAATGGCCGGATTACGGATTTTCCCTGGAAGAATTCATGGTTTGTCTCGTTGCGGCCATGGGGCTTGGATATTTGTTAAATTTTCTGGGAACCTTTATTAATCTTTTTTTTACCGTATTTAACCATAAGACGATTTTTGAGATGAATCCAGTCACAGAGATTGCTGCAGATCTGACACCGTCCATGGCGCTCTATGCCTGTGTGGTAGGGCCGTTTATTGAGGAGCTCATGTTCCGTGGAATGCTGTTTTCACGGGCCCGGAAGTTTGGAGACAGGACTGCCGTGGTGTTTACGGCGGTGCTGTTCGGACTGATGCACGGAAATATTTCCCAGTTTCTCTATGCTGCAGCGATTGGGCTGGTGTTTGGATATGTGGCGGCAAAAACAGGGGGAATCCGTTATACGGTTCTCATGCATATGATGGTGAATACTTACGGAACTGTTCTTATGGGCGGGGAGCTTTTGGTGATGGAAACGATGCCGGAATGGGTCTGGGGCCTGTATACTCTGGCAATTCTTGCGTCGGTGTGTCTTATGGTGACAGGAGCCCTGATTGTGATTTGCCGGTATGGGCCCCGTTGGTACAGAGAACTTACCCGGAACAATGGGATTTCGTCGCCCTATAAAAAATATGTGTATCTTAATCCGGGCTTTATCCTTTATCTGACCATCTGCCTTGTAGAAATTCTTTCATACCTTTTATAATCAGCATTGACGCATTTGCAAATCTCCCTGACGGCCAGACAAATGGCATACGAGGGTTATCCAATGTATATTCGGAATGCTTTGCCAAACAATTTAAAAGCAATACAGGAAAAGTCCCGAAAACCGCTTTCAAGAGCGAGTTTCGGGACTTTTATACGTTTTTTTGATTGAACATTACTTTTCCGTTTTTTCAATCCGCCGACGATTCAAACTCCCGGTAACAGTTTGAAAATGATCTGTGAGCTGTTCCATCAAGAGACCGTTTATTTGGGGTGGGAGATTTAATTTCGGATATCCAAAAAAGATGTAACATGACATAATACTTATTATGTCATGAAGACACCTCCTATTTTTTCTATATATAATCTTATTCTATCATTGTTATCTGTATTTTTCAATAGATTTCTTTTTTCATATACAAAATCGTCCATTACATAATACTTATTATGTCATGTAACGCCACACAGCTTTTATTATGAAAGCCGAAATTTACCGTCTATTTCCGCTGCTTTTTGAATCTTTCAAATATCTATTGAACAACATTGGTAAAGATGTTAAAATAAGTGTATACTACGGAAGAGACAGGAGACTCTTTTCATTACATAATAAGTATTATGTAATGAACGATTTTGCATACGGAGAAAGAAATGTCAGGGAAGCAGTGCGTCTGCAAGTCCGCCAGACTCGCATCGATCGGGAGTTACAAAAAGCTGCGGATGTCTTTGGGAGGAACAACGAAAGGAAAACAACCGCTGGAGGGCCAGTATCGGATTCCGGGAGAAGGTGTACTATCTTGGCTTCTTTGAGGATGCTGCGTAGGCGAGGTTTATGGCAGAGGAGAAGCTGTATGACACGTTTTTGAAACAGTATGCGAAGAAAAAAATTGCAGTGATACGCCTGTACCAGACACGAAAGGTTACGATGACTGACTTTTTGCTGTATAGAAAATATTCATTTATAACGTAACAGGAAGCTGTTTAATCGCCAAAAGGCAGTCAACCGACGCATGCTTGGCGCGGTGAGGTGTACACAATACCAAAACAAAGAGGCCAATGGGCAATGGAGTGTTAAAGAGGAGCGTGGAAAATGAATGAAAAGCCGGATGCGGGAAGGAAAAAGGAAGAGGCGCGGGACCAGCTGACAGGGCTGCTGAAAAAAGATATGGCAGAAGCACAAATTGTATCAAAGATGAGAGGGGAGCGTGGAGGGGCGCTCTTTTTGTGCGATGTCGTTCACATGAAACAGATTAATGAACAATACGGCTACCAGATGGGGGATGAATGCCTGAAACAGGTTGCACAGATTCTGTCTTATATGATCCGTCCCAATGATATTTTGGGCAGATGCGGAGGAGATGAGTTTGTGATATTCATGCCGGAGTGCCACGATACGGAGCAGGCCCAGGAGATTTGCAGGCGTATTCAAGAACGTTTTCATGCCAGCAGAGGAAAAGGCAGATGCCCTCTTTCGCTGACTGTTGTCTGGGAACTGCGGAAGATGGGAAATACATATCAGAAGCTATTTGAACGTGCATGGGAAAAACTGGAGCAGCAGAGAGGGATATTGGATATAGCAAAGATGAAAAACAGAAAGAGAGAGGATCATTACATAACGGACGTCAGACAGGTTCAGGAGGAGCTGACAGAAGAAATTCAAAAGCAGGAAGCCTATTGTCAGGATTATGAGACATTCAAGAGCATTTATCGTTTTTTGGAACGGGGAATTGCCAGAAGCGGACAGAAAGCGTGCGTGATTCTTCTGACAGTGGTAGATGGGCAGGGGAAAAGCCCTCTTCCTTTTGAAAAAGACATGTTGATGGAGCAGCTGGGGAATGATATCGGGATAACACTTCGGCTTGGAGATGTGTATACCCGATATTCCAGCAGTCAATATCTGCTTTTAGTGATTGATACTACGGAGGGACAGGCAGACAGAATTGTGGCGCGTATCAGAGAGAGATTTCTTAACGGCAGGCAGGGAGAGGATGTTCTGATTCACCATTGTTATGAACTGCAGTCGGCCCGGGACAAAAAGGGCACGGATAGAAAATAACAGCTATGTGCTGAGGAGAAACCGTGAAGGAGAGACGGGATGTGATGGCAAAAAAGCTACTGGTAAAAATGTTTGGCGGATTTTCTGTTCGATATGGAGAAGAAGCACTTGGTTTTGGGAGACAGAGAGATTCTAAATTTACGCAGCTGTTCCAAATACTGATGACCAGACCGGGACAGGGGTTTGATAAAAGGGATATTATGGAGTTTCTCTACGGCTGGGAGAATGTGGAGGATCCCAACGCCAGTCTCAACAATACAATCTTTCGCCTCCGCAAATATCTGGAAGCATCGCCGCTGCCGCCGGGGAATTATCTGATCTTAAATGAGGGTGTTCTGCGTTTTGACTGCATTGTTTTGGTGGAATCCGATGCATGGAAATTTGAAAGCCTGGCTGAGAAATTTGAGGGGGAGCAGGACAGACAGAAAAAAGCCGAATGCTGTGAGAAGGCGTTTGAAATTTATCAGAAAGAGTTTTTGCCTCAGTTATCCAATGAACAGTGGGTAATAGAAAAAAACAGAGAGTATCAGAAGATGTATACCAGATTGCTGAAATATCTGCTCTGTTATCTGAAGGAGGAGGGAGACTATAAAAAGATAGAAAGAATATCAGCCAAGGCGGTGGAGCTTTACCCTTACGAGGGATGGGAAGGCTGGCGGATAGAAAGTCTGATTGTTCTTGGGCGCCGCAAGGAGGCGGAGAAAGTTTATCAGGAGACGGCAGCTTATGCACAGAAGATGGGTGGATTTTTTTCGAAAAATCAGCAGATGTGGTTCCGCAGGCTTGGAGATTGGATGCAGCAGCCGGAGGGGACGACAGAGGATATCGAAAGGTGTCTTATGGGGCTGGAAGCGAAAGAGGGAGCATACAGCTGTACGCTGCCCGGATTTCTGGACTGCTTCCGAATGGTAAAGCGGACTGCCGCCCGGGAGGGAACCATTTCCTTCATTCTGCTTTTGTGTACGATTCTGGATGCGGAGGGCCATCCTGCCAGTGAGAGGGAATATTGTAAAAAGCAGGGAAAGAAGTTGTGCACGTCATTTAAGGCGCATCTGCGTAGAGGAGATATTTACGCAAAATACAGCGAGAATCAATATTTGCTGCTTTGTATAGGGGCAGGGGAAAAGAATGTTTCGGATATTGGGGTGCGTATTGACAGAGACTACCGAAAACGCTGCGGCGGCCGGGGCGGCATCAATTATTGTCTGCTGGATGACGGAAGTATGTGGTAGGCAGGGCCGTCAACGGATATAAATGTCGGATTTTCAAATATTGTGGGAGATGAAAAGCAGGAAAAACGGGAAATGAAAGAGCTGGTGAAAGACCTGTTTTGTTATACTCTGCATAAATACTATAGTTATACACTGAAAAAAGGGGAAAGGATATATGAGCAAGAAAAACCGTAAAAGCAATAAAGCAAATAAGGTTTTGAAAGCTGCCGGAGCTGCCGGTATTATTCTCGGCGGGGCAGCGATGGATGCTAACGTTGTGTTTGCAGCTGAATTGGAAGAAGAGCTGGAAGCACAACAGGAAGATCCTGTCGAGGAGGAGTTCCTGGAAGAATTTCAGGAAGAAGAGGTTCAGGAAGAGCAGGTTCAGGAGGAACAGACTCAGGTAGAAGAGGCGTCAAGCAGTGTCGATGATAATACAGCAGATGATACCAGCGATGATACCACAGGAGACGACGCCAGTGTAGATACTGAAGGTGGAGACGTCGGCAGCGATACCACAGGAGACGATGTCAGCGGAGATACTGAAGGCGGAGATACCAGCAGCGATACCACAGGAGACGACGCCAGTGTAGATACTGAGGGCGGAGACGCCGGCAGCGATACCACAGGAGACGACGCCAGTGTAGATACTGAAGGTGGAGACGCCGGCAGTGATACCACGGGCGGCAATACCAATGTAGACACTGAGGGCGGAGACGCCGGCAGTGACACTACGGGTGACGACGCCAGTGTAGATACTGAGGGTGGGGAAACCAGCAGTGACACTACAGGCAGTGACGTCAGTGGAGATACTGGCAATGATATCACGGGCGGAAACGACGGCGATGATAGCGCAGACAGCGATGCCGGTGGAGATAGCACAGTCGGAGACGCCGGCAATGATACCGCAGGCAGCGACGCCAGCGGAGATGCTGGTAATGACATTACGGACGATGATGCCAGCGGAGATACTACAGACGGAGACATCGGCAATGATACCACGGACGGTAATGCCAGTGTAGATACCGCGGACGGAGACATCAGCAATGACACCGCAGGTGATACCAATGGGGATGTTGCGGGCGGAGATACCGCGGACAGTGACGCCAGCGGAGATACTATGGGGGATGACGCCGCAGACGGTAACCTCAACGGGGATATTATAGGCAGCGATGTCAGCGGAGACACCATAGGCGATGACGCCGCCAGTGGCGATATCGCAGACGGCGCCCTTAACGGAGATATCACGGCTAACGCCCCCGGCGGCAGTGCAGCAGGTGTTGCAGAGGATGCAAATTCTGCCACTTCAGGAGAAGAATCAGGTTCTGAGCAGACTTCAGAATCAAAGGCTCTCCAGACTTCAGAAGAGGTTGAAATAACGTCTGAGTCAAACAGAAGTGATGCCGTGTCTGAATCTGAGAGCTTTAACGATGCAAGCGCATCTGCAAGTGAGGCTGCTAAAAATAGTGCGGACATCGCGAACAGTACGTCTGAAGAGAACAGCAGCAAGGCATCGCAGAGCGCTTACGATGCAGCGTCTGAAAGCGATTCTGCCTATGCAGCAATTTCGGAATCTCAAAGCACATATGAGCGTGCATCGGAAACTTACCAGTTCAGCGATCTCTCGGGCGGAATGGCCTCGGCGCTTTCTACGTATGATTCGGCGCTTTCTGCATTGAATTCTACTTCTGCCGCAGGAGAAGGAGATTTAGAAGCTACAAGAAAAAGTGTAGCGGAAAGTATTATTACCTACAATATTGTCAGCCAGGGTTCGACTCTGGATAAAGATGGAATCGTATGGAATGAGGACGGCAAGTACTATACGGTTTACTATAAAGATAAGGATGGAAGAGAACTTTCCGAAATCTATCAGTATACGACGGATGAAAATGGAACTGTAAGCGTAAACAGAGCAGAAATAAAGTATGTAGAAAATGAATCAAAAGGCGAAACGGTAACAGTTGAGAGCGGCAAAAATCCTTCTGACCCAGTTCCTCCTGCTGAGAAAGGGCCGGGAGTCAGTTACGAAATTCGCCATAAAGCAGACGGCACGACAGAGGTTATTATTACAGTAGGTAATGAGACATATAAAGACGGCGATTTTACCAGACAGATTAATCCGGATGGAACCATTTCTTATCTTATCGGAGAGAGACAAGAGGGCAGTACGGTAATTCAAAAGCTGTTTGTTATAAGTAAAGACGGCTCTACCGGCTACTATACAGAGTATAGAAAAAATACTGCTTTAAACAACAACGGTAATGGAAGCACAACACTGGAAACATCTACAAAAGTTAATGGTGAAACGTATAATGTTGCAGGAGGAAAAGACACAGGAACCAACTCTCCCATATCCGCGATAGGTGCTGATCAAGGCGGTATTGGACGGTACATCGTTGTTCAGGACCAGGAAAGCAATTGGCACAAACTTGTTCTGGATGATGATGCTAATAAGACGCTTTTGATAAAAAATGAGTATGACTGGAGAGGAAAGGTTACTGGCGCTTATTTCCGTCTTCAAAATGGCACTAGTAATAAGGGCTACACAGACCTTGGCAAAGACTATGTATTAAAACTAGATAAGAACGGCAAGTATGGTTTGTATAAAAATGGCTCTGATACCCCGGAGTATACTTTCACAATCCGTAGAGACAAAGATTATACTACATGTACAGAAAGAACAACGCATGTTTATGACAGAGAGATAGAAGCTGGCAGCAAGGTAACAAATTGCAGTGAAGCTCTGAGCGATTATCATAGCACAATGAAGAGCGAGTCAGAAGCAATCAGCGCTTCCGTTGAGCTGGCTGCGTCTGAGTCCGAGATTGCAGATAGTTTAAGCAGAGGTAATTCAAATAGTTATAGTAATAGCGCGTACAGTGAGAACTCTGAAAGCGAAAAAGCAAGTGAACAGGCGGTAGAAGACTCTAATAGTTTTTCGGAAGTTAGTGAGCATGACAGCGAATCTCATTCAGATTCCTATGCGAAAGCCGTTGCTTCACTGAACGCCAGCGAGGCAGCGAGTGAAGAAAGCGCTAGTGAGAGCACGAGTGAGAGCGTTGCAAGCACGAGTGAGAGTACAAGTGAGAGCCTTGTAAACAGCACGAGCGAGAGCAATAGCCTGAGCACGAGTGAGAGCAATAGTCTGAGTACGAGCGAAAGCAATAGCCTGAGCACAAGTGAGAGCAATAGCTTAAGTACCAGCGAGAGCAATAGCTTAAGCACGAGTGAGAGCAATAGCCTGAGCACAAGTGAGAGCAATAGCTTAAGCACAAGTGAGAGTAATAGCTTAAGCACAAGTGAAAGCAATAGTCTGAGTACGAGCGAAAGCAATAGCTTAAGTACGAGTGAGAGCAATAGCTTAAGCACGAGCGAAAGCAATAGCTTGAGTACAAGTGAGAGCAATAGCTTAAGCACGAGTGAGAGTA
>CAJUDN010000061.1:2158-16345 GCA_910585355.1 uncultured Lachnospiraceae bacterium | reverse complement strand
ACTGTTTTCAAACAGAAACGTATATTTTGTATGAAAACCTCATTTTGCAACAGCCTCAGGATCGGACCACGGCGGAAAGGAATATGCCGCTGTCACGACCCGCCGCAGGCGCTGAATCAATCCTGCAGTGCAGGATTCTTTATACAGGAAAAGCCTTATTGCCTTACAGCCTGGAAAGACGGCTGTTCTGGTATTCTCCGGAATAGGTGACATCCCTGGAAAACCAGTGAGGAGGAGTAAAGGCTTTTGCCTCTTCCTCTGATTTAAATTCCACTTCGGCCAGCATAAGGCCGGAGAATTTTCCCTCGAATACGTCAAATTCGATGGTAAGTTCCGGATGCCCAAAAACAGGAAGCAGGTAACGTTTTTTTGTGAGGATGTTACCGTCAGTTTTTTCCAGTAAATGGCTGTAAGCTTCTTTTGTGAGTGGAAGATTGTATTCCTCACGGCATAAAAGGCCCTTGGATTTGTAGGTGAGATAGAAAGAATCGTCCTGACGGCGGATGCGGATTACAGGTTCGGTGCAGAGGTAGGCCTGTTCGATTTGGTGGAAGGGATGGGAAGCGTATCCGTCCGGCGCAGTTGTTACAAGAAATTTGCGTTCAATTTCCATATGGTTTGAAACTCCTTTTGAAAAATAGTCTGCTGGCATCAAATCCCTGAGCATACGGTGTCAAAGAAAATGATACAACATCATAATACGGAGAGCATATTATAAAGCTTTAGAAGCCGGATATCCTCCTTGGATACCTTTAACTTTTTTATAAGAGCGGCATCCTCCAAAAGCCGATCTCTTGAAAAGAGCATTTTCGCGGCAACGGGCATCATAGGACGGGTGGAAAAACCGTTCCACAGCCCCCACTTGGTATCCGCGCTTAAATAGGAGGCCAAAATCTGGACGCTGGCTTTTTCCATGGGGCTGTCCTGGTTGGTCAGCTGGATGTTGGTCAGGGCGTCATAGTGTTCAATGTACCCCCAGTACGTGTTTTCGCAGATCTGATAATGGTTGTAATCACTGAAATTCATATACATCATGATCTTATATCCGGAGACATCCGATTCTGAGAGGATGTCAAATACGCAGCGGATCAGCTGATTGTTCCTGCCGTCAAAGAGATAGGAGTAAAATTTTGACAGTCCCGTAAAGAAGGAAGGGCAGGCGTTGGAAGGCTGGGGGCGGGCCGCAATGGTGGGAAGAGAGTAAAAAAAGTATTCAATGTGTATTTGCAGGGTTTGGGCAATCAGGTAGAGAGTCTCAACATCCACAGGGATTTCACCCTTTTCATATTTGGAGATGGTGGATTTGCTTTTTCCGATGATCCGGGACATCTCTTCCAGAGTGATCTTGTTTTGCTTGCGGCATGCCCGTATCTGCCTGCCTACCAGGACGCTGATTTCGCTAGCCATACCTGCTTCCTCCTAATAAAAAGTCCACATAAATCAACAAAGCCATGATTTTTGTTGTTTTTTTCGATTTTTTCTGTATCTTACCATATATCGCGCGGAAATACTATATATTACGAAAAAAATGAAAATTTTTCTATTGCCAGTGGAAATCTGTGCTTTTGATTTCACACATTTTTTTTGTTACAATCTGCTTATCAAAGAAAAAACTCCAAAAAGAGAGGAAAAGAGGCAGAAAAATGTATAATTTTGACGAAGTGATTGACAGGCAGCACACAAACGCTATGAATACTGACGGGTTCCGTGACTACATTTTCCATGCGGATGAAACCATGACCTTTCCTTACAAGGATGAGGAGTTTATCCGCATGTGGGTGGCTGACATGGAGTTTGCCACACCGGACGTGGTGATTGACGGTATGAGGGAACGCCTTGATAAGCGGATTTTCGGGTATACCAGAGTATTTGAGAAAAGCTATTATGATGCATTCCATGCCTGGTGCGAAAGGCGGTACGGATGGAGCTTTCCAAGAAAAGAGCTGGTAATGTCCAACGGGATTATCCCCGCCTTATATGAACTGGTGGAATATATCTGTAAGCCGGACGAAAAAGTATTGTTTTTGACACCTTCCTATGCGTATTTTAAGTATGCGGCGGAATTTAACAAAAGAGATTATATCTGCTCGGATCTGTGGTATGCGGACGGGCGGTATTCCATTGACTTTGAAGATTTTGCGGCAAAGGCCGCGCAGGAAAAAAATACCCTGCTGATCCTGTGCAATCCCCACAATCCAAGCGGACGGGTATGGACAAAGGAAGAACTGGAAAAGCTGGCCGGGATTATTGAGGAGAATCATCTGTGGGTTATTTCCGATGAGATTCACTGTGACCTGCTGCGTGGAAATCAGCGGCACATTCCCCTTGGTAAGGTAATGCCGGCGTATCAGCGGCTCATTACCTGTATGGCTCCCAGCAAGACTTTTAATCTGGCTGGAATGATGATTTCCAATGTTATCATCCGCGATGAAGAGCTGCGGGCGACCTGGCTTAACCGCCATTATAATTTTGACAATCCCTTAAGCATTGCGGCGGCTCAGGCAGCTTACGAAAAGGGAGAACCATGGCTGGAGGAACTGCGGGCTTATTTGGATGAGAATTTCCGCTTTGTGGGGCAGTATTTAAAAGAGCATCTGCCAGAGGCTAAGTATCAGCCGTCCGAGGCGACGTATCTTGCCTGGGTTGACTTAAACGCTTACTTTGAGCCGGATGAGAATCTGCCGTTGTTTTTTGCCTATAAAGCAGGCGTCCTTCTGGAAGGCGGAAACATGTTTGTACAGAATTCCGATGGCTTTATCCGGTTAAACCTGGCCTGCCCGAGAGCAACTCTGGCAGAGGGACTAAAGCGGATCTGTGAGGCGGTAAATACAAAGCACACAGAAAAATATCTGGGTGAGAAGTAAGGAGAGGCACCGAAAGACGTGCGCGTCCAGACTTAACGGCGCTTGAAAAAGAGCGCTCAAAAAACGAAATGGGGGAGAAAAGATGAAGATAACAAAGATTGACCTGCTGTTCAGCGCCCCGGTAGAGGACGGATGGAGGCCTTCCTTCTGTCGGATTTATACAGATGAAGGGATTTACGGGGACGGAGAGATTGCCTTAAGCTATGGGGGTGTCTCCCGCAGCGCGTACAGCATTTTGATTGATCTGGCGGAACTGATTGTCGGGATGAACCCTCTGGACCATGAAGTCATCTGGCAGAAATTATACCGCAAATGTTTCTTTGCCTTAAATGGCGGTCCTATCATATTTGGCGGGATCAGCGCTCTGGACATGGCCCTGTGGGATATTAAGGGCAAAGTTTGCAATCTGCCCCTGTACCGGCTTCTTGGCGGCAGGCACAGGGAACACTTAAGGGCCTATGCCAGCCAGCTCCAGAACGGCTGGGGAGAGAACAGAAAACCTGCCAGGACGCCAAAAGATTACGCAGAGCAGGCCAGGATAGCTGTGGAGAAAGGATTTGACGCGGTCAAGTTCAATTTCCTTACCTTCCGGGAGGAGGAAGGACGTTACGCGGGAACCAGTCAGACGGCATTTTTAAGCCAGGAATATATGAGAGTGGCAGAGGCCAGGATTGCGGCTGTCAGGGAGGCTGTGGGGGAGAATGTGGACATTATCCTTGAAAATCACTGCTATACTGATGCCCAGTCCGCTTCCCAGTATGGGAAAATGGCAGCCAAATACGGTATCCTTTATTTTGAAGAGCCTGCTACGCCCCAGGAGGATGTATTGAGTTTCGTGCACAGGGAAACCGGACTTCCCGTGGCCAGCGGGGAACGGATTTATTCCAGATGGCAGTTTAAGAGGTTCCTTGACAAGGAGGCTATCCAGGTGATTCAGCCGGATATTGGCAACAGCGGCGGAATCACGGAGGTAAAGAAGATCTGCGATATGGCGTATCTGTATGAGACAGGGGTGCAGATTCATGTATGTGGAAGTCCTCTTGTGACGGCGGCTTCTCTGCACCTGGAAGCGGCAATTCCGAATTTTGTGATTCATGAATACAATGTCAATACGGTGATGCCTCAGATGGTGGGTCTGACCACCCGGGATTACCAGCCGGTAAATGGCGCTTTTACGGTTCCGGAGCTTCCGGGGATTGGAAATGAAATCGCGCCTGAGACCTTTAAGAGAAGCCATGTGGAAACCGTGTAGCAGGATGGCGGTAAAAGAGCCGCTGCCGGGTTTAAAAATATGCTCCGCAGGGTACACATGATTCGCAGCCATGGCGCCTTTGGTGAACGCCCGATGTGGAAAAACGGATAAAATCAGTCTTACAAGCAAGCTTGAGGGCTGTTTTTATTCGTTTTTCTTTGTCCCGTGACCGACAGCAGCAAGTTGCTGATATGTTATAAGAAAATTGTAATGTTTTGTTTCGAAAAATGTGGTAGAATAAAAACGTGCAAGCATTTTTTGAGAATGAGGAGGAAATGTATATGTGGACAAGAGCTGAACTGAAGGACAGGGCCAGGGAATGCCTGCGAAAATATTACTGGGCGGCGTTTGTGGTGAGCCTGATCGCATCTCTGGTCAGTGGTTTTGGGGGCGGAAACGGCGGCGGCGTCAGCTATCGTACCGAAAATGCAGGAGCGGCAGGTAACAGCGGTTATGAATTTAATATTCCGTCCGGGAATTTGACAGAAAATCTTCCGAATTCCCTGGGAGTTTCTTCCGGATTTCTGGAAAACGTATCTGTCGGTTCCACCCTTCATATGGGACGGCTGTTCTGGGGACTTCTGGCAGGCGCAGTGATAGTTCTCATCATTCTTGCGCTGGTGGTCGGTATTTTTTTGGCTCCGGCCATTGAAGTGGGGCGGGCCCGGTTTTACATGGAAAGCAGGCTGATGGGACAGTCTGCCGGGGTTGGCAAAATCCTGTGGGGATTCACCCACAGTTATCTGAATATTGTGTGGACTATGTTTTTAAGGGGGCTGTTTATCGGACTCGGTACGATTCTCTGTGTGTTTCCGGGGATTTATCTGAGCTATTGCTACTATATGGTTCCTTTTATTCTGGCGGAGAATCCCGATATGAAGCCTATGGAGGCCATGAGGCTTTCCAAGAGCATGATGGAAGGGCATAAATTTGATACCTTTATTTTGGAACTTTCCTTTTTTGGCTGGCTTCTTCTGGGCGCCTGCCTCTGCTTTGTGGGAACATTTTTCGTGCTGCCCTATTATGATGCCACGTTTGCGGAGCTGTATGCCGTGTTAAGGCAGCCTTTTAGCGACAGTTTAAACGGCTTCGGATATCCGGATGTGGTTCCCGCCGGAAGCTATGACGGAACCTGGCAGAACAGTTACCAGGGCGGATTTCAGAATGAATACCAGGGCGGATTTCAGAACGGAAGTTACGGCCAGGGAGCCGGGTATCGCGCAGACGGAACGGAACCTCAGGGCTTTGGACAGAATGGGGAAGGAGAAAATTACAGCTCCGGTCAGGAGGACCCGGTGAAAGAAGAGCGGGAAAGTGAAGTGAGCCGTTCGGAAGGAGGGCCGGGAAGAGGATATTATTTAAACGGAGTTTTTCATCCGTACACGGAAGAGGATGACAGATAGTTTTAGAGAAGCTGTGAGAGTACGGCCGCTGTGTTTTAGTTTCACGGAAAGACCTTGTTACGTTACTGTATAAAGAGAGATAGAAGACGGTTTTTCCTACGAAATAAAAAGCATTTCGTGCCTCGGATCGCGAAAATAAAAAATGGGGCTGCCGCAAAATGAGCGTTTTTATTTTGCAGCGGCCTTGTAGAAAAGGGAGAGAAGAAATATGGCAAAGATGTTTGCATTTGTTGCAGATGGAATGGAAGAGGTGGAGTGCCTCGGGGTCTGCGATGTGCTGATTCGCGCAGGCGTGGAGGTGAAGCTGGTGTCCATAATGGGAAGGAAAGAGGTCACGGGTTCTCATGGGTTTAAGATTACGGCAGATCTCCTGTTTGAAGATATTACGGATGACGCCGATGTGCTATTCCTTCCAGGAGGGCTTCCCGGGACAGATCATCTGCGGGAGCATAAAGAGCTGGCAAAGATGCTGCTTGCCCATGCCGCCGGAGGAAAGCGCCTGGCGGCCATCTGCGCGGCGCCCAGCGTTCTGGGTGCGCTTGGGCTCACAGAGGGGCATCGCGCCACCTGCTTTCCCGGCTATGAGCCGCAGATGAAAGGGGCAGACTGTAAGGGAGACAGAGTGGTCACGGACCGGCTGATTTCCACCGGACGCGGTATGGGCTGTTCCCTGGATCTGGGACTGGAGTTAGTGAGGCTTCTGGTTTCAGAGGAGGCCGCAAAGGAGTTGAAGAAGAAAATTCAATATGATGATGTTTGTGCGTAACTGCTCCGACAGGTCCGGGCTTTCCCCGCATTGACCATACAGAGATTCTAAATGGCCGTATGCCATAATCGTACAGGTGGTATCCAAATCGTTATGCCCGTACGTTCCTGAGGGGAGGAGTTAAATGAATATTTTTAAAAGCAGCCCCAGATGCAGAAGGTGTCAGGAGCCGCTGGAGGGAGAAAACTTAAGAATCGGTCTCTGTGACCGATGCGCGGAGGCGGAGTTTAAGGAGCTTAAGAAGAGGATTCTGAAATCTCTGGCCGGAGGCGCGGCGCTTGTTATCCTTGTCCTGGCCGCGCGGCGTTACGCATGTTCCAGCTGGTACACAGGAGAGTACGGCGAGGTGGTGATACCGCTCTGGGCCTGGGCGATAAAACTTGGGCCGGAGAAGTTTGAGTCGATTATGTATCCGTCCCTGCTGTACGGAGGTTTTGTGCTTCTGTATGCCTTCTGCCTTCCCTTCAGCTCTTATGTGGAGTTCGGGTATAAGACATACCGCCATGAGGCGGAACAGCGGCTTTCCGGAGGAGATCCCCTTGTATACAGTCAGGTGATACGCTCCAACAACCAGCGGATGGACGATGTGGGCATATTTATCATCCAGACTTTGATTGCCCTGGTTTCCGGGCCGTTCTTTCTTATATACAGACTGTACCAGTGGCGGCGGCTGTCCGGGTATCTGAAGAGCCATTGATGCCGATCTGTTATCGTTCATCCCATGGCGGATCACCATGCTGATTCGTCATGGGGCAACGTCGTTCTGGGCCCGCTTCATTATTTATGAAAAAGTACTGGTATTTCTAAAAACAGTATGCTATAATGCTAAATTGAAGTGTAACGCCCGGAGCCGTGGAAGTTACGATATAGCACGGATGTGAAAGGCATGTCCGGTACAGATATATTTAAGGAGGAACCCAGAAAATGAGTTTACAGGTAGAAAAGTTAGAGAAGAATACGGCGAAGCTTACGATTGAAGTGCCGGCAGAGAAGTTTGACGCCGCTATTAAAAACGCTTATCAAAAGAACAGGGGCAGATTTAACATCCCGGGCTTTAGAAAAGGCAAAGCGCCTTTTGAGATGATTAAGAAAATGTATGGTGCGGGCGTATTCTTCGAGGATGCCGCCAACGAAGTGATTGACGAGAGTTATCCGGACGCGGAAAAGGAAAGCGGCCTGGAAATCGTTTCCCGTCCGATCGTAGACGTAGAGCAGATCGAGGAGGGCAGTAACTTTATCTACACAGCGGTTGTGGCCCTTAAGCCGGAAGTTACCCTTGGAGAGTACAAGGGGATTGAGGTCCAGAAGGTAAAGGCTGAAGTGACAAAAGAGGACGTTGAGGCGGAAATCAACAGCGTAAGAAACAGAAATTCCCGTCTGATTACTGTTGAGGACAGAGCAATCGAAAACGGTGACGTGGTGACCATTGATTTTGACGGTTACGTGGAAGGAAAGAGATTTGACGGCGGTAAGGGCGATGATTATCCGCTCACTATCGGTTCCCATACGTTTATTGACACTTTTGAGGATCAGCTGATTGGAAAGAATACCGGAGACGAGTGTGAAGTGAACGTAACGTTCCCGGCGGAATATCATGTAGAAGAGTTAAAGAATAAGCCGGCTCTGTTTAAGGTAAAAGTAAAGGAAATTCAGAAAAGAGAGCTTCCGGAGGCAGACGATGAATTTGCGAGCGAGGTATCCGATTTCGATACTCTGGAAGAGTACAGGAAGGACGTACAGGAAAAGCTTTTAAAGGAGAAGCAGAAAGCCGCTGCCACTGAGAATGAAAACCGTGTGGTAGAGAAGGTGGTTGAGAACGCCGCGATGGAAATTCCGGATCAGATGGTTGACGAGGAAGTAAACGGAATGCTCAACGATTATGCCCGCAGACTGGAAAGCCAGGGTATCTCCTTTAAGAAGTACGTGGAAATCACAGGAATGACTGCCGATAAGATCGGTGAGCAGATGAAGCCGCAGGCCCTTAAGAGAATCCGTACCAGACTGGTTCTGGAGGCGGTTGTAAAAGCTGAAAACATTACTGCCAGCGAGGAGGCCGTTGAGGCTCAGTTTGACCGGATGGCAGAGACCTATAAGATGGAGAAGGACCAGATTAAGAACATGTTCGGCGAAGAGCAGTTAAAGATGATGAAGGAAGATCTGGCTGTTCAGGAAGCTGTTGATTTCCTGGTTGCCGAGGCAAAGCTGGTCGACTAATCCGCGGGATTGTGCAGGGAGAACAAAAGGCGGCGGAATACGAAAGAAAACGAAAGAAAACTGGGGGTTGCTGTGGGAGAACTGCAGCAATCCCCTGTCAAGTGTTGGTTACTATTCACGGGGCATCTTCTTGTCCGTCTTAAGACGGGAAAGAAGCATCGGGCGTCCGCCCGATGTGGAAAATCGGATGAAAATTGCCTTACGAGCAAGCTCGACGTCTATTTACGTTCGATTTTTGGGGCCCTGCGAACAGTAACAAGTGTTATGAAACAGGAGGAAAAGAAATGAGTTTAGTACCTTATGTGCTGGAATCCACCAGCAGAGGCGAACGTTCCTACGACATTTATTCCAGACTTTTAAAGGACAGGATCATTTTCCTTGGAGAGGAAGTCACTGATGTGACGGCAAGCCTGGTCGTGGCGCAGCTTCTGTTTCTGGAATCAGAGGATCCCAGTAAGGACATCAACCTGTATATTAACAGCCCCGGCGGTTCCGTTACTGCCGGTATGGCAATCTATGATACGATGAACTATATCAAGTGCGACGTGTGTACCACCTGTATCGGAATGGCCGCCAGTATGGGCGCATTTCTTCTTTCCGGAGGAACAAAGGGGAAGCGTTTTGCTCTTCCCAATGCGGAGATCATGATTCACCAGCCTTCCGGAGGCGCACAGGGCCAGGCCACGGAAATCCGAATTGTGGCGGAGCACATTTTAAGGACAAAGAAGAAACTCAATGAAATCCTGGCCGCCAATACAGGAAAGCCGATTGAGATCATTGAGCAGGATACGGAGCGGGACAACTACATGTCCGCCGAGGAAGCCGTAGAATATGGCCTCATTGACCGTGTGATTACCGGACACTAAATGATCGCCCGGATTATTTGCGGACACGGCCGCGAAGCAGAAAGAAAGAATTGAGGTGTGAGCATGCCAGTGAGACCCGAGGATAAAATCAGATGCTCCTTCTGCGGAAAAAGCCAGGAGCAGGTCAGAAAAATGATCGCAGGCTCAGGGAATGTATATATCTGTGATGAATGCATCGAACTGTGCAGTGAAATTTTGGAGGAGGAGCTGGGACCGGAAGAGGACACAGCGCCTGATTTTACCGGTATCAATTTACTGAAGCCCAGAGAAATCAAGGAGTTCCTGGACGAATATGTCATTGGACAGGAGGAAGCCAAGAAGGTCCTGTCTGTGGCTGTTTATAATCATTATAAAAGAATTACATCGAAAAAAGAGTCTGACATTGAACTCCAAAAGAGCAATATATTAATGTTAGGTCCCACCGGCTCCGGTAAGACCTATCTGGCTCAGACCCTTGCAAAATTATTAAACGTACCTTTTGCCATTGCAGACGCCACCACCCTTACGGAAGCCGGATATGTGGGCGAGGATGTGGAAAATATTCTGCTGAAGCTTATTCAGGCTGCTGATAACGATGTGAGCCGCGCTGAATACGGAATTGTCTACATTGACGAGATTGACAAGATTACAAAGAAATCCGAGAATGTATCGATCACCAGGGACGTATCCGGTGAGGGCGTTCAGCAGGCGCTCCTCAAAATCCTGGAAGGCACCATTGCCAGCGTTCCGCCCCAGGGAGGAAGAAAGCATCCTCAGCAGGAGCTGATTCAGATCGACACGACCAATATCCTCTTTATCTGCGGAGGGGCCTTTGACGGTCTGGAAAAGATTGTAGAATCCAGAATGGAGGCAGGATCCATCGGCTTCGGCGCTAAGATTGTGGATAAAAACCATTCGGATCTGACTGCTCTGCTAAAGCAGGTGATGCCTCAGGATCTGACGAAGTTTGGACTGATTCCGGAGTTTGTGGGGCGTGTTCCGGTGATGGTTTCCCTGGATCTTCTGGATGAAGCGGCTCTGGTAAAGATTCTTACGGAACCTAAGAACGCCATTACAAAACAGTATCAGAAGTTGTTTGAACTGGATGATGTGAAACTGGAATTTACACCGGACGCCGTTCGTTCCATTGCCCATATGGCGGTGGAGAGAAAGACAGGGGCCAGAGGTTTAAGGGCCATCATGGAATCTGTCATGATGGATATGATGTATGAGATTCCGTCGGATTCCAGCGTGGGAATCTGTACTGTGACCAGAGAAGCGGTGGAAGGAAAGGAAAAGCCGGAAATTGTTTACAGAGATGTGACGGTTCCAAGAAAAGCCCTGGTTGGGAGGGCAAAGAAAGACAATAAGGGCGAAATCGCCTGAGGAATGCGGGCTGCTGCAAAGCGAATGGTTTTACAGCAGCTCGTTTTATACAGCACAGAGGAGAAGATCCATGGAAGAAAAGATTATAACGCTTCCTGCCATTGCGCTCAGAGGTCTGACTGTTCTTCCGGAGATGATTCAGCATTTTGATATCAGCAGGGAGAAATCCGTCAGCGCCGTGGAGTACGCAATGGTTGGGGAGCAGAATGTATTTCTGGTGACCCAGAGGAACCCGGAGACGGAGGAGCCGACAGCAGACGCTCTTTATCAGATAGGCACCATTGCCAGAATAAAGCAGCTTGTGAAGATGCCGGGGGGAGTTATCCGCGTTATGGTGGAGGGCTTAAAACGGGCGGAGATTATAAACCTCATGGAGGACGGGCCTCATTTGCTGGCGGAGATCGAAGAGGCGCCCATGAAGGAAGAGCCTTTAAGCGACACAGTGAAGGAAGCCATGGCCCGGATCGTGAAGGATAAACTGGAAGAATTCGGGAACTTAAACCCCAAGACGGTCAAGGATTTCATGGGAGGTCTGATGGTCATTACGGATTTGAATGATCTTCTGGTACAGACAGCAGGTCAGTTTCCCTGGGATTATGCCGTGAAGCAGGAGCTTTTGGAGTGCGAATATGTGAGCCATCTCTATGACCGGGTGGTTTATTACCTGATGAGGGAAATCGAGATCCTTAAGATTAAGAAAGATTACCAGAGCAAGGTAAGGGCAGGGATCGACAAAAACCAGAGAGATTATGTTCTGAGGGAAGAGCTTAAAGTGATACAGGGGGAGCTGGGAGAGGAATATTCCGGCTCCGATGCTGACAGGTATTTAGAGCAGCTTGAAAAGCTGAACGCCGACAAAGAGACGAAGGAAAAAATAAAAAAAGAAATTATGCGCTTTAAGGCCATGCCTGGCGGCAGTCAGGAGGCCAATGTGCTTCGCACCTATATTGAGACCGTATTGGAACTGCCGTGGAGAAAGGCATCCAGGGATAATCAGGATATCGGCCATGCGAAGACCGTGCTGGAAGAGGACCATTATGGTCTTGAAAAAGTGAAGGAACGGGTTCTGGAATACCTGGCGGTGCGGATTCTTACGAAAAAGGGGACAAGTCCCATTCTCTGCCTGGTTGGCCCCCCTGGAACGGGAAAAACCTCCATTGCCCGTTCCGTAGCAAGAGCTTTGAATAAAAAATACGTCCGTATCAGCCTGGGCGGCGTTCGCGACGAGGCGGAGATTCGCGGCCACAGAAAGACCTATGTGGGCTCCATGCCGGGCCGGATTGCAGAGGCCATGCGGCAGGCGGGGGTTTCCAACCCGCTAATGCTTCTGGATGAGATCGACAAGGTATCCAGTGATTATAAAGGGGACGTATCTTCGGCTCTTTTGGAGGTGCTGGACGGAGAACAGAATGTGAAGTTCCGCGATCACTATGTGGAGATTCCGCTGGATTTATCAGGCGTGCTGTTCATCGCCACAGCAAATACCACGCAGACGATTCCCGGTCCCCTTCTGGACCGTATGGAGGTCCTTGAGGTTTCCAGCTATACGGAGAATGAAAAGTTCCATATTGCGAAAAACTATCTGGTAGCCAAGCAGTTAGAAAGAAACGGACTGGATAAGGAAAAGCTGGTCATCAGCGACCGTGCCTTAGAAAAGATCATTCATAATTATACCAGAGAGGCCGGCGTGAGAAACTTAGAGAGACGGATCGGTGAAATCTGCCGCAAAGCGGCCAGGGAGTTTCTGGAAAAGGAAAAGACTTCTATCCGGGTGACGGAAAACAGCCTGGAAAAGTATCTGGGGAAGGAAAAGATCACCTTCGAGGATGCCAATGAGGAGGACGAAGTGGGAATTGTCCGCGGCCTGGCCTGGACCAGCGTGGGCGGCGATACCTTACAGATCGAGGTCAATGTGATGCCGGGGACCGGAAAGCTTCAGATGACGGGACAGATGGGCGATGTGATGAAAGAATCGGCTCAGATCGCCCTGACTTATGTGCGTTCCGTCAGTGAGGTCAATGGAATTGAAAAGGACTATTTTGAGACCCATGACATCCACCTCCATATTCCCGAGGGGGCTGTGCCGAAGGATGGTCCTTCCGCCGGAATTACCATGGCAGCGGCCATGCTGTCGGCGGTGACCGGAAGGAAGGTGCTGGCAAGCGTCGCCATGACCGGGGAGCTGACGCTCCGCGGCCGGGTGCTTCCCATCGGAGGGCTGAAGGAAAAGACCCTGGCGGCGAAGATGGCCCATATGAAAAAAGTACTGATTCCTGTAAAGAACAGACCGGATGTGGAGGAACTTTCGAAAGAGATCACCAGGGGACTGGAGATTGTCTATGTAAAGACCATGGATGATGTGATCCGGGAGGCTTTTGCATCCTCTGCGGATGATCCCAGAACGTCTTCGTGACCGGATTTGCGAGAGGAAGGAGTTTCAGGCGCGGGCAAGGGGTTAGACACCTTTGTCTGCGCCTTTTGGAAATGGAGGAAAAAAATGATTATTAAGCAGGTGGAGCTGGAGACGGTCTGCGGTGTGACCAGTAAACTGCCGGACAACGTACTGCCGGAATTTGCATTTGCCGGAAAGTCAAATGTGGGAAAGTCTTCTTTAATCAACGCGCTGATGAATCGGAAGTCGTTGGCAAGAACTTCAGGTCAGCCGGGGAAGACCCAGACCATCAACTTCTATAATGTCAATCGAAGCCTTTACTATGTGGATCTTCCAGGGTACGGCTATGCGAAGGTGTCCCAGTCAGAAAAGGAAAAGTGGGGAAAAATGATCGAAAATTATCTCCATGGCTCAAAGATGTTGCAATGCGTTTTCCTTCTGGTGGATATCCGCCATGAGCCGTCGGGAAACGACAAAACCATGTATGACTGGGCGGTTTACAATGGATTCCGTCCGGTGATTATTGCCACCAAGCTGGATAAAATAAACCGCAGCCAGATTGCAAAGCAGGTAAAGCTCATACGGACCGGATTGGGAATGGAAAAGGAGGATGTGGTCATTCCTTTTTCCGCCACCACCAAACAGGGAAGGGAGGAGATCTGGGCCCTGATTGAAAAGATGGCGGAGGAGACCTGCCTCACAAGCGGGTCTGACATCTGATTTTGCCAGGTTGCGCCTGATTTCCCCTGCCGCTTGAGCCGTAACCCTGAAATTCTTAAATTTTCTGACAATTCTATGAAGTCCATTGCGGGCTCCTTTCCTTTTTGATATGGTTAAATAAAGAAAGATTTTGAAAGGAGTGACTCATATGAAGCAGGGGAGGAGATTTATAGGGGCTTTACTGGCTGTATGCGTGATGGCGGCGATGGCTGGCGGCTGCGGGGCGAAAAACGGGGAAACTGCCGCGGAAGCCGCCACAACCATAGGCGGTGCGGTTGCGGGAACTACAGCGGCAGCCGCGGCAGTCGCGGAAGATGCTGCGGCAACAGCTGCGGAAAGTGCGGC
>CAJUDN010000061.1:0-2148 GCA_910585355.1 uncultured Lachnospiraceae bacterium | reverse complement strand
GTGCGGCAGTTACGGGCGGCGCAGCTGCAAAAACTGCAGCTGCAGCGGCAGGACCTGACAGTGTGGGGAGTGAAAGCGGAAGATTGGATGCGGAGGTTTTTTCCTACGTGGAGGGAGAGGCTGCGGCAGCTGACGGCGGGCCCGGGGAAACGGCCGCCTGCCTGCCGACCGCACGCCAGGAAATTCAGCCTCAGTCGGGAACTCTGACCGCCGGAGAGTGGAATGACAATACCAATTATGACTATTTTAAGGATGTGCTGAATCATAACGACTGGTATTCTTATATGGAAATTTGGAAGCTGTTTCCCACAAGCCGTTATGCGGTTCAGGTGACAAATGAGAACCAGGAAGCGGCAAAAAACCAGAAGGTGGAGCTTATGGCAGGGCAAAGGGTCATCGGTTCGGCGGTTACGGATTCCGAAGGAATGGCCTATGTGTACTACAATCTGGATCATGAAGAGAAGAAAGCCGACATAATTCGGATTGGGGACACGGAGTATGCGTTGGAAGAGAAGGATAAAGATGGAACGGTCCATCTGGTACTGAAATCTTATGAGGAACCGGAGGAAAAGACTCTGGATTTATTGTTCATGGTGGATACCACAGGCTCTATGGCTGATGAACTGGAATTTCTGAAGCTGGAGCTTCAGGATGTAATTCGCCGGGTAGCAGAGGAATATGAGGGGATCCGTATCCGCCTGTCCGTGAATTTTTACCGGGACAGGGAGGATGCCTACGTGGTCAGGGATTTTCCGTTTACTGAAGATATTGACGAGGCCCTTTCAAGGTTAAGGGTGCAATACAGTGACGGTGGAGGCGATTACCCGGAGGCTGTGGACGAGGCTTTTGAAAATGCTGTGAAGGGACATGAATGGAGCGAAGATTCGGTGAAACTTTTATTTTTTGTTCTGGATGCTCCGCCCCACAGTGACCGGAACGGAACGGTGGATTTGATGGGAAGTACTCTGAGTGCGGCGGCGGAATCTGGAATCCGTGTGCTTCCGGTGGCTTCCAGCGGAGTAGATACGGAGACGGAATACCTGCTTAGGACCATGGCGGCCGTGTCTGGAGGAACCTACATTTTCTTAACGGACGACAGCGGCGTCGGTGATTCCCATTTGGAGCCTACCATTGGCGATTATGATGTGGAATACTTAAATGACCTGATGGTTCGTCTGATTAACTGGTATTGCAAATAGAAAAGCAGAGGCAGAAGCCCGAAATGTAATTGGGCCAGTACACAAAGGCAAAAAAGGGGGCTGTTGCAAAATGACAAGGTTCATCAAGATATAGTATACTGTTTTCGAACAGAAACGTATATTTTGTATGAAAACCTCATTTTGCAACAGCCCCCTTTAAAAATATTTTTATGACGTCTGATCCGGCGGGGATGCTTTGGAGGCGGACAGGTTCTCTGGGCTTACAGATCTGACGGCCTGCCGGATTTTTGCTTTGGAGTATTCCTTTACCACAGCCTGTCCGATGGTAATGACAGCCACAGGAAGGGTGATCAGGAGAAAAAGTTTTATTTTGAACAAGCGGATTTTTCTTTTTGTCCGCTTTAAAGTTTTTGTGAAGTTTGCTTTTTGCTTCATGCTTTTTTATCCCTTCATTAAAGTTTTCATCACATAGGAGTAGATTTCCTGGCTGCATTCTTTCCAGTGGCCGCACATGATTTCCGCCTGTTCTTTGTCGGGAACGGATACATCCAGATTGATTAAAACGGCTTTTCCCTCCCGCACCTCGCAGTGGACCACATAGTCCTGACTTGTGGATTTGTAAAAGTCGGAGATGATTCCCACTTCACTGCGGAGCCGGAATTTGTTTTCTTTTAAGTAGGCATCAATGTCTTCCACGATGGCTGAGGAAATGTTGTTTCCAAAAAAGGAAAGAGTATCTTCACCCTCCTTTGTGATCTCATAACGGGATGAATTGTGGATGGATTCCACTTTTAAAAGCCCGGCTTCTTTGAGCTCATTTAACGCCTGCTGTAGAGTAAAGTAGGTGGTATATTCATGTTCCAGAAAAAAATCTGTAAGCTGGGAATTGGTCAGAGGAAAATTCACATGCTCCAGCATGTACAGAATCATAAGCTTGAGATCGGAAGAGCGTCGTGTAGGGAAAGAGTGTTAAGATTAGTGTAGATCT
>CAJUDN010000060.1:4461-16686 GCA_910585355.1 uncultured Lachnospiraceae bacterium | reverse complement strand
TTTGTCAGTTTTCGGCATATTGACAAGAAACTGTTAATTTTCAGACACGCTCTAGGCCTCCACTACCTTAACTCTCAGCTTTGCTGTCACATCTTTATGAAGTTTAATTGGTACCTCAAAGCTTCCCAAGCTTTTGATGGGCTCCGGCAGTACCATCTTTTTCTTGTCGATATCCAGTTTTAACTGTTCGGCCGCTGCCCTCGCAATCTCTTTTGTGGAAACGGAGCCAAAGGTCCTTCCGCCCTCCCCGGCTTTGATGGAAACTGTCACCGACATCTCGTCGATCCTTGCCGCCAGCTCCCTGGCCTCTGCAAGCTGCTCGGCAGCGACTTTGGCTTCATTGGCCTTCTTGAGTTTCAAATCATTTAAGTTCTTTGGAGTGGCCTCCAAGCCAAGCTTTTTCGGCAAAATAAAGTTTCTGGCATATCCGTCATTCACCTTTACAAGCTGCCCCTTTTTTCCGAGCGCCTTTACATCCTCTAATAATACAACTTCCATAGTTAAATTTCTCCCTTCTCTTTCATTTCCCGGATAAGTTCCTTAATTTTCTCCTTAGCTTCCTCAACTGTAATGCCGGAAAGCTGTGCACCTGCAATGGTCCTGTGGCCACCGCCGCCCAGTTTCTCCATCATAACCTGTACATTAACCTCATCAATGGAGCGGGCGCTCACATAAATTTTTCCTTCATAGGAAGTCAGCACTACGGATGCCTTCATTCCCACAATATTAAGTAACTCATTGGCCGCCTGGGCTCCCACAACGGTGGGGCTTTCCACGCCCTCTGCCGGGCAGACGCTGATGGCAAAATCATCCTCAAACACCTCAGCCTGGCGGACCGCTTCCGCCCTTGCCTTGTAGTCTTCCATTTTATCCCTGAACATCTTCCGGACTCTGGTCACATCGGCGCCGTTTCGTCTCAGAAACGCAGCTGCTTCAAAAGTCCTGACGCCCGCCTGATTTTTAAAATTGTTGGTATCAATCACAATTCCAGCATACATGGCCTCGGCCTCGGCAGATTTTATTCGAACGCTGTCAGCCACATACTGTAAAATCTCTGCCACCAGCTCACAGGCCGAGGAGGCATATGGTTCCACATAGGATAACGTAGCATTGGAAATAATTTCGCTGGACTGTCTGTGATGGTCTATGACAACTATCGTCTTCACCAGCTTAAGTAACTGTGGTTCTTCCGTATAACTTGGACGATTCACATCCACCACAACCAACGCGGTGCTGGCATCGGCAATCTCTGCCGCCTCCTCTCCGTTCAGGAACAGGTCCTCCGGATAGTCACTGCTGTTTACGAATCGTTCCATCATGGGCCGAACAGACGACGTGACCTCATTAATAACAATATTAGCCTTTTTATTGAGAGCGACTGCAATCCGATACATACCAATAGCTGAGCCGAAAGAATCGGTATCTCCGATTTTATGGCCCATAATGAGAAGCCGGTCTTTGGTCTCAAGAAGCTCCCGCAGAGCATGCGCTTTCACACGAGCCTTCACACGGGTGGTTTTTTCCAACTGCTGTGACTTTCCGCCGTAATACTGAATCCTTTCGCCGTTTTTAACAACAGCCTGGTCACCGCCGCGGCCCAATGCCATATCAATTGCCTGCCTTGCATATTCATAATTCTGAATATAGGTCTCGCCATTGATACCGATACCAATACTTAAGGTTACTGCCATCTCATTTCCGATGTTGACTGTCTTAACCTCCTCCAGCAGACTAAATCTCTCCGCCTCCAGGCGAGACATGTACTTCTGTTTGATGGCAAAAAAGTATTTGTCCTTTTCCAGCTTCTTCACAATACCGTTAATACCCGAAATATATTTGCTTACCTTACGGTCAATGAGCGCTACCAGGAGAGAACGCCTCACCTCTTCCACGCTTTCCAAAGCCTCATCATAATTATCCAGATAAATAAGTCCTGCCACCATTTTCTGATCTGTGATTGCCTGGATATAACCGTGGATTTCCGTCTCATCATACAGATAAACGGCAAGAAGCTCCTGAGCCGCATCCTTTTCATTCGTCCGCTCCAGAATATCCCCGTCCGGACGAATCATGACCCGTTTTACCACAATCCGGTACCTGGCTTCCCCATAGGGACTGTGAAATTCCCCGGAGGGTTCCATTTTCTTTAAGTCTTCTTCAGTAATCCCTTCAAATAGAATCGTCAGGTTTTTCTTTGCGCCCTTCTCGTCTTTAATCACCGCGGCAAATGCCCGGTTCGTCCATAGAATCCGGCCATCCATGTCGGTAATCCCAAATGGCAGGTCCATGGAGGAGAGCAGTTGTTTCTGACTCCAGCTATAATCAGCAGCAAAGGAAACAATTCCGGTCATAATCCGCTTCTTCCCATACCAGAACAGTAATCCTGCACAGGTAATATACAATGCAGTAAACAATACCATAACCGCCCCGGCATTTTTTGATACCAAAAATACTGCTCCATTGGCGCAAAAAACCAGAATTGAAAGCGCCAGCGGCCATTGCAGGTATTTTTGCAGCAAATTTTTGACCCTTTTATCTTCCTTCATTTTTCTCTCCTATTTTCACAGATAATTCCCGGATATGGAACGTTTTCAAAAGCAGCGTTGGCGACATTATATCATGTCTCCAACATGCTATGCTCCGCTGGTTGCACACAATTCGCTTTGGTAGTTGTCTGTCCGATGGACAGACGCGAATTGGCGCTGATATAATGTCTGGCGACATTATATCATAATTTGACCTATTTGTAAATTTTTATGTCCCGGAAACATTTCGTAGACTTTCCCGATCTTCCATGTACACATGACCAAAATGACATCTTTACTATATTTTACGGAGGAAAAATCCGACCCCGGCCGGAGGACAGAGCATCTGCGGGCCTGTGATGACTATATGAACCCTGCGACCTTTCTGATAGGCGCGGGCGGAAGGCTCCATGCAACGAATTCTGAAACGGTCGATTTTTCTGTTTGACTGACATATAAAAGAGATGCCGTTCTGCGCTTTCCGTGCAGACAGCATCCCTTTCCTTTTCCATTTGTTTTATATACTTGTCTATGCCTTCTCCCCGATTTCCCTAAAGCGTGTTTGAAAATCAACAGTTTCTTGTCAATATGCTGAAAACTGACAATAATAGCGCTATAGTCGGCCCGTTATATTGCTTTTAAACACATGATCACCCGGGTTTTATGAGCATTTTTGTACTATTTCTCGCCGGATTTTGTGCATTTTTTAATTTTAAAACCTACTCTAGATATCACAGCTCTGGCCGGATGCGGGAATACAAAAATCAGTCGTCATTCTCCTGGCTTTCGGTGACGGTGAAAGTAAATCTCTTTCTTGCCATTTCATCGCTGGCCAGATACTCGTCGTAAGTTGTAATCTTATCCACCAGCTGTCCGTTGATGATTTCCATAATACGATTTGCCGTGGTCTCCACCACCTGATGGTCACGGGAAGAAAAAATCATTACTCCGGGAAATTTCTTCATTCCATTGTTCAATGCAGTGATGGACTCCATGTCCAGATGGTCCGTAGGCTCATCAAACATCAGCACATTGGCGCCGGAAATCATCATCTTGGATAACATGCAGCGTACCCGCTCGCCTCCGGAGAGGACCTTAACCTTCTTTACTCCGTCTTCACCTGCAAAAAGCATTCTTCCCAGAAATCCTCTAACATAGGTTACATCCTTTTCCGGAGAATACTGGGTCAGCCAGTCCACGATGGTATCATCATTTTCAAACTCTGCACTGCTGTCTTTGGGGAAGTAGGCCTGCGTCGTAGTCAGCCCCCATTTGTAATCACCGGAATCCGGCTCCATTTCTCCCGAAAGAATCTTAAACAACGTGGTCTTTGCAAGTTCGTTGGGGCCTACCAGCGCCACTTTGTCCTCACGTCCCAGGGTAAAGGAGATATTGTCCAAAACTTTTACACCATCGATAGTCTTGGTAAGATTTTCCACTGTAAGCACTTCGTTTCCGATCTCACGGAACGGGCGAAAGTCAATATACGGATACTTTCTGCTGGACGGCTTGATCTCATCCAGCTCGATCTTTTCCAAAGCTCTCTTTCTGGATGTGGCCTGCTTGGACTTGGAGGCGTTAGCGGAGAATCTCTGGATGAATTCCTGTAACTCCTTGATTTTTTCCTCTTTCTTCCTGTTTGCTTCCTTCATCTGCTTGATCATAAGCTGGCTGGATTCAAACCAGAAATCATAGTTTCCTGCATAGAGCTGGATTTTTCCATAGTCAATATCCGCGATCTGGGTACATACCTTATTTAAAAAATAGCGGTCATGGGATACCACAATGACTGTATTTTCAAAATTAATCAGGAACTCTTCCAGCCATGCAATGGCATCCAAATCCAGATGGTTCGTGGGCTCGTCCAGAAGCAGAATGTCGGGATTTCCGAACAGCGCCTGGGCCAAAAGCACTTTAACCTTCAAGGAACCCGTAAGCTCCTTCACCTGTTTGTAGTGAAATTCTGTGTCCACACCAAGTCCGTTCAGAAGGTTTTCCGCATCGGACTCCGCCTCCCACCCGTTCATGGAGGCAAATTCGCCTTCCAATTCAGCGGCCTTAATACCGTCCTCGTCGTTGAAATCTTCCTTCAAATAAATTGCGTCCTTTTCCTTCATAATGTCGTACAGACGCTGATTTCCCATGATCACTGTATCAAGAACTGTAAATTCGTCATACTTAAAATGGTCCTGCTGTAAAAAAGAAAGACGCTGTCCAGGTGTAATGGCGACCTCGCCGCTTGTCGGCTCCAGCTTACCGGAAAGAATCTTTAAAAACGTAGATTTTCCGGCACCGTTGGCACCAATCAGGCCGTAACAGTTTCCTTCTGTGAATTTGATGTTTACATCCTCAAATAATGCTTTCTTTCCGACGCGGAGCGTCACATTATTAGCACTAATCATTTTCTCAAATCTCCTTCCGCTGAAAAGAGGGGGCAGATTGTCCCCTCATCAGTTACGCTCTTATTCTATTAGGAATTCCTTGATTTTGCAAGGTTTTTTCCAAATATTTTATGTTTTTCAGGCCGTTCGGGAATTTTCCCTGATTTATAAGTCCCAAAATGGTCTCATACAACAAGGAAAAAGCCGTTGAAAACCATCTGTGGCGGTCCTGCACGCCAGCAGCGCTTGTCTCGGAAGAAGCGAAACGGAGTGTGGAGAAATGTATCCGCGTTTACGCGCCGTTTTAAAAAGGCCGCCCCTTACGGGACGGCCCTCTCCTTCTGCCTCGTCTAAAGATTACAGCTTAACTACATTAACAGCGCGAAGTTTCTTGCTGTTCTTCGGATCCTGCTCTGTATCGAAAGTAACCTTCTGGCCCTCTTCCAGAGTCTTAAAGCCTTCGCCAACGATTGCAGAGAAATGTACAAACACATCATCGCCGCCATTGTCGTTGGAAATGAATCCGTAACCTTTTTCAGAATTAAACCACTTAACTGTACCGTTGTTCATTTTGGTACCTCCATAATAAAAATATTTTGTTCCGCATTGCCGCCCTTCAATAAATCCCCCTACATCTCTGTCGGTCCTTTATCAAGAAAACTCACATGAATTTGTAATTCATTTTAGCGTGCAAATGACTTACAAAATTGCATGTGAGTTCAATAGTGCATCGGAATTGATTTAACAATATCACACTTTTCTCTGCATGTCAATCGTAATTTTTTCTAAAATCTTCCAAAAATATCAACCAGCCACGCCAGATGTTCTGCATGGCCTTTGTTCAGCTCACCTGGCCTCATTCTCCAGCGCCAGTTTTTCCCAACGGTTCCCGGTGTGTTCATTCTGGCCCAGTTATCCAGCTTTAAAACATCCTGGGCCTGGAAAATCACCACACTGGCCACCGAAGCATAGGAAGTAAACATGACACGGTCCACGATTTCATGCTGATGGGCAACTCCCATATAGTCGGCAATATACTGAAGCTCCCACCACTGACGGGCTTCCGGTTTGAAATAACCCACCAGCGTCTCGTTATCATGGGTCCCGCCATAAACCACGGTATTGGGAGAATACATATGGGGAAGATGCTCGTTAAAACGGTCGCCGCTGAAGGCAAATTCAATGATTTTCATTCCCGGATATCCTGTGTCCTCCAGGAGCTTTTTCACCTCCGGAACAGCGATTCCCAAGTCCTCGGCAATAATCTTTGTATCGCCAACAACCATATCAATCGCATCCGTAAGCTTCTTTCCCGGTCCCTTCATCCACTCGCCGATTTTTCCGTCCTCGGCTCCGGCCGGAATTGTATAATACTGAACTACACCAATGAAATGATCGATGCGGACCACGTCATATAGCCTCGCGGAGGCCTTCATGCGTTCCTTCCACCAGGCAAAATCCGTTTTTTCCTGCATATCCCAACGGTATAAGGGGTTCCCCCAAAGCTGTCCGGTCTCGCTGAAAGCATCTGGCGGCACACCGGCCACTTTAATGGGCGTCAAATTTTCCTCATCAAGGAGAAACAGCTCCGGATGCGTCCATACATCTGAACTATCCAGCGCCACATAAATGGGAATATCTCCGATAATGGAAATTCCCTGTTCATTGGCATAAGCCCGCAGCTTCTTCCACTGTTGGAAAAATTTATACTGGAGGAATTTCCAAAATTCAATTTCGTCTTTTAGCTCCTCCTTATATTTTTCCATTGCCTCTTTCTTTCTAAAACGGATATCCTCCGGCCATGCCAGCCACTCCTCGTTTTCAAAATGGATTTTTAAAGCCATATATAATGCATAGTCGTTGAGCCAGTACCAGCTCTCCATGCAGAACTTTTCGTATCCCTCTTCCTCTTTAAATTCGCTGCGGGCATATGCCTTTTTTAAGAGCGGGAAACGATACCAGAACACCGCATCATAGGCAACCTGCGTCTCGTCTTCCCCCCAGTAACAGGCGTTAATCTCCTCCCGGGTTAAAAGCTCTTCCCGCACAAGAATGTCCAGATCAATAAAATATGGATTCCCTGCAAAGGCAGAAAAAGACTGATAAGGGCTGTCCCCCTGGCTGGTGGGGCCAACCGGAAGCACCTGCCAGTATTTCTGACGGGCCTGTTTTAAAAAATCCACAAAATCATAAGCTGCTTTCCCAAAAGTACCGATACCGTAAGGAGACGGCAGGCTGGAAACCGGCATCAAAATTCCGGCACCGCGTTCTAACATGGTTTTCATACTATCCAGTCCTTTCGTATGCAAATTCGTAACTGTCCCGTATACTCACAGTTACATAGATTTTCTTTATCATACCATAAAAGACTCCATTTGAAAAGTGCCGCAGATTTCTCTGCGGCACTGGGATACGTTTATTACTGTTTACTCGCCGTTTAATCGCCCTGCTGGTCGACCAAGAGCCAATGTCATAATGGGGCCAAAGCGCTTTTTAACGATTTTTCCTGATCCTCTCGTCGTTCTCCAATACTTTCTTTGCGATTGTAATAAAATGGAGCTTGAAATTATCCTCTGTATCATTCACGTCCAGGCCTGTGTTGATCTTAACCTGAGTCAAACTGTTTTTCACCTCGTCTTCGGTCATTCCAAGCTTTTCCGCGGTAAGGGCAATGTCCTCTTTACATTTATAATATTTAGAAAGAACACGCTTTTCCGTCTCGCCAAGCTGCCTTAAAACGGTTCTGGTCAGCCGGTCTCCGAAATTCACGACCATCTGATTGATGCTGCTGTAAATTTCCATACCCATGTATTCCAAAATCACACGGTCTTTCTTGAAAATTTCTCCGGCCTTTACTGCATCCTGTGCATTGTTGTAGGTGTGCTTGATCCCTTTGATTCCGCCTTCAATGGTACCGATACCGACACGGATTTTTCTGTCTGCATGAATCTTTTCCACTTCCTGAAGCGCAGTTTCTTTCACATGAGCCAGGATCTCCCGCATTTCCACCTTATCGTGGGTAACCAGAATTACACATACACCGGAATCACAGGTAATAATCTGTTTACCGCCAACCTTTCTGTTGATTTCAGAAAGTCCGATTACAGCTTCGGCTGCCTTCGTCAGTTTTTCCCTGTCCTCTGCCTTTACATTCATATCAGACGGGTACTGAAGGGATACTGCCATGAACATATCCATATCCACGTCAAATCCAAGCTGCCTTCCAAATTGCTTCACCAGCTCCTCATCCTCATAATAGCCAATTACAATGTCGTTAAAATAAGCCGATAATGTGATATCCGTTGTGTTTTTATTCATAAAATATTCACCCCTCAAAACGATTCCTACAATAAGAAAGCCCTATTATATATAGTTTTTTTTAATTTGTCAATAGGCCGGTTAAATCTTTGACGCTCTCTACATTCCATTTCGGTTAGTCCCTGACAGGCATCACTGGCGCCTGGGAATCGCAAAGCCACTTTAAACGGCCGTATGCCGTTGGTCCTCGTATACGATTTCTCCGCCGCAGATCGTATATTTTACACGTCCATACAGTTTTGTTCCAACAAACGGAGTATTATGCGCTTTGGATGCAATTTCCTCTTCGGTCACAACCCAGCTCTCATTCTCATCAAAGATCACCAGATCCGCGTCTGCCCCCTCTTCAATGCAGCCCTTATCGAAATGGTACAGCTTTGCGGGATTCAGGCTCATTTTCTCCATTAACTGGACCATGGTAAGGTGCCCTTTTCGCACCAGCTTTGTCACGGCCAGAGCAAGGGCAGTCTCCAGGCCGATAATGCCGCTGGGGGCTTTCCACATGGGTTCCACAGCCTTTTCCTCTGCACTGTGAGGCGCATGATCTGTGGCGATCATGTCGATGGAACCGTCCTTAATTCCTTCAATAATTTCGTATCTGTCCTGGACGGTACGTAATGGCGGATTCATCTTCGCCATAGCGCCATGTTCCAAAACGGCGCTTTCATCCAGGGAGAAGTGGTGAGGGGTTACTTCCGCCGTCACATCGGCTCCCAGCTCCTTGGCAAGCTTTACCATCTTTACGGAGTTTGCGGAACTGATATGCTGAATGTTTATGGAAGCGCCTGTATGTAATGCCAGCATACAGTCGCGGGCCACCAGAGCGTCCTCAGCCAGCGCCGGAGAGCCGGTAATCCCCAGCTTCTTTGCGGATTCTCCCGCGTTGATTCCGTTTTCTGTGATGAAAGCCGGGTCCTCCTCATGAAAGCTCAAAGGAACATTCAGCTCCTTTGCTTTTAACATGGCCTGCCAAACCAGTTTCTGATCCATCAACGGGATTCCGTCATCTGTAAAACCCACGGCGCCCGCTGCCAGAAGCGCCTCCATATCTGTCAGCTCCTGGCCCTTCATCCCCACGGAAATGCAGGCGGCCGGAAGTACATGGATTCCCGTTTTCTTCCCTTCTTCCAGAATATATTTCACCGTCTCCACGCTGTCCACCGGAGGCTTTGTATTGGCCATGGTCACCACTGTGGTAAATCCGCCTTTTTTCGCGGCGGCGGCTCCTGTCTGAATATCTTCCTTATATGTAAGTCCCGGATCGCGGAAATGTACATGAACATCAATCAACCCCGGGCCAACTACAAATCCCCGGGCCTCGATGATCCTCTCATACTCGTCGCTTCTCTGATACTTGCCAATTTTTTTAATCTTTCCGCCGTCAATGACAATGTCCAGAACATCATCCACACCTCGTTTGGGATCCACAATTCGTCCATCTTTTATTAAAATCATTCTTCCATTTCCTCCTTGAAGTGTTCGTAAATCACCTTTGCGCCATCGCAGATGGACTCAATGGTGGCAAACTCCTTTTTATTATGGCTGATTCCTTTGGCACAGGGAATGAAAACCATGGCCGTCTCGCAGATATTGGCAAAAGACATGGCGTCATGTCCGGCGCCGCTGATCATGGAGCGGTGAGGGATTCTCAGCTTTTTGGCCGCTGCCAGAAGTTTCTGCTGCAGATCCGCGGACATGCCGATAGGCGGAATATCCGAAGTCTTTTCCCGGTAATATTTTACCTTCCTCTTTTCACATATCTTTTTGCAGGCAGATTTTAGCCGTGTTTCCATACGGTCCAGACTGCTGGAGTCAATTCCTCTCATATCCACGCCCAACGTGACCTCTCCAGGAATCACGTTGAGGGCGTTGGGGCCTACCTTGACGGTACCGACTGTGGCCACTGACTGGTACAGAGACTCGGATTTCCCGATTTCTTCCACCTCCAGAATAATCTCTGCAGCCGCACAGAGGGCGTCCGTCCGCATTCCCATGGGTGTGGCGCCGGAATGCTCTGCATTTCCTTTAATATGAACCAAAAATCTCCTGGGGCCTGCGATGGTCTGGACAATTCCCACCGTGTCCTCGTACTCCTCCAGAACTTTTCCCTGCTCGATGTGGAGTTCAATATATTCCTTCACACCCTGAATTCTCCGGGGTTCCAGACTATATCCCCGTTCCTTAAAGACCTCCCGCAGAGTCACGCCCTCCCGGTTCATGGCCTCGCCGATATCATGTTTATAAACCTCTTTTGTTATGAGCCCGCTGCCTATGGTGCTGCGGCCGAAATTACTTGACTCTTCACAGCGCATGGCTCCCACGCGGACAGGAATGGAAAGGCCGTCCCGCCTTGCCCATTCCAGCAGCAAAAGACCCGTGATAATTCCGCTGACGCCGTCGTAACGGCCGCCTTCCACCACAGAATCAAGATGGGAGCCGATCAGATAATACTCTCCATCTTCATCTTGCTTGCAGTTCTCGTTATAAAGATAGGTATTTCCCACCTCATCGGCATAGCTCTTATAGCCCTTTTCTGCCCCCAGCTCCACAAAGGTTTTATGCATTTCGTCCTCCACCTCTGTGTAGCCAAGTCTCGTAACACCACCGTTTTCCGTGCTTCCTATACTGTAAAACCGGTCAAATAAATACTCCGCATACTCGATATCTTCCACTGGATGTTTCATATTCTGATTTACCCCCTGTCAGACTGTTTATTTTCTTACCGGAACAATCTCCAGCCAGTAATCATCAGGATCTGTAATAAAGTAGATTCCCATTTTTTCGTTTTCAAAGCAGATGCATCCCATCTCCTTATGCTTTGCATGGGCGGCCTCAAAATCGTCCACAGTAAATGCCAGATGGAACTCATTGTCGCCCAGATCGTAATGGTCCTTTTCCCAGTCGCGAAGCCATGTGAGCTCCAGCTTGTGAGGTGTCTCACCATCCCCAAGATAAACAATAATAAAGCTTCCGTCTTCTGCCTCTTTACGGCGCACCTCCCTAAGCCCCAGGGCCTCTTCATAAAATTTTAAGGACTTTTCCAAGTTCATAACATTAAAATTGTTGTGTGCAAACTGAAATTTCATCACTATTCCCTCTCTTTCTGATATTCAAAGGTTTCCCCTTCCCATTTGATTTCGACGATTTTTTCTCTGTAAGACCTGGAGCATGGCAGCTCCTTCAGCCTCGCCCCCATGGTATAATTCTCCCAGAAGTGCATGGGGAAGATTCTTTTTGCATCCGCTTCTTTCATAAAATCATCAATTCCCAGATAAAAATACTGCTCCTGTCTCGGGTCCAGGGGGAGAAAAGCCACATCGGCCGTCCGCCCATGCATCTTTTTTATTTCCTTCCGGTACGCTTCCGTCATGTCTTTATTCCACTGGTCGTCTTCCCCATCCCAGTACCAGTGATTTAAGTCTCCGGCATGATAAATCTCATATCCATCCACATAGCACCAGAACGCCACGCCTTCATCGGTAGATTTGAAGGTTTCCACCATGAGCTGTCCGTCCTCCCATGTTTTCCCCGGATCCAAAAAGACGGTATTTTCCTTCTGTTCCGCCGGAACCCGCTTCCTCCAGATATCCGAAGATAAAATAAGCTTTTTGTCAGAATGGGCCGCTGCCACCTCGAAAATAACAGGGGCAAAATGGTCCGGATGGCGATGGCTGGCAAATATATAAAGCGGCTTGTTATCTGGAATTACCGGCAGAGCTCCCTTAAAATAATCGAATAAAAGGCAGGCAGATTCTGTCTCCACATAAAAGGCGCTGTGATGAATGTATATGATTTTCATGATGTCCTCCTTAAAACATGTTTCTGCATTTCGCTCGAATCCGCTTCGCTCCTTCTCGCTCACGGGCTTCGCCCTATGGAATAAATCCAACAGATAGCTGCTTATGGGCACGCTCGACGCAGCTTTTTGCTTCGCGGCCGCAGTGCGCGCTCGAATCCGCTTCGCTCCTTCTCGCTCACGGGCTTCGCCCTATGGAATAAAT
>CAJUDN010000060.1:0-4361 GCA_910585355.1 uncultured Lachnospiraceae bacterium | reverse complement strand
GTGCGCGCTCGAATCCGCTTCGCTCCTTCTCGCTCACGGGCTTCGCCCTATGGAAAAAATCCAACAGATAGCTGCTTACGTGCAAGCACGACGCAGCTTTCTGCCGGATTTTTTCCGCACTGCTCATTGCTTTCGTGGACATTATACCATGTTTTCCGCTCTTCTTGCAATTCTAAGTAAAGTATTTTATAATTTAAGCGGTAACTGTTCAGCTGAACTGTTTTTAAGCATAATTTTGTAACGGAGGTATCTGCCATGTTGGAAGTCGGGATAAAAGGAAAAGAAGAAACCATTGTATCTGAGGCAAATTCTGCCAAAACCATGGGAAGCGGAACCCTGGACGTGTTTGCCACTCCGGCCATGACGGCTCTCATGGAAAAGACAGCGTGGAAAAGCGTCGCCGCTTTTCTGGACGAGGGCTGCGGGACCGTCGGAACTCTTTTGAACATCACTCATGACGCCCCAACCCCATTCGGAATGAGAGTCTGGTGCGAAAGCGAACTGACAGAAATTAACGGCCGCCGTCTGGTATTCCATGTAGCCGCTTATGATGAAAAGGGAAAGATTGGTGAAGGCCGCCACGAGCGTTTTATTATCCAGAATGAGAAATTCCAGGCAAAGGCAGATAAAAAAGCGATGTAAAAAATAACGTAAAAATTCCACGTGCAAGGGGCTGTCGGTTAATATCGTTTTTCAGCCTCTAAATCTTAAAATACGAACCTCCTATTGAAATCAGTGTTTCTAATACCTGATCTCCTGCGAGAGATTCGTATTTTCTTTTAAAATATCCATTTGCTTTATTTCTGTTTAAATTTTTTCAAAAATGATTTGGTCATCAAAAGAAAACTTATATAGAACAACGCCGTATTATAAATCATATACCTTGTCTGACTAAAAATTACTAATGATACGAAAGCTACATTCACTATCATGGAAATTAAAGTTAATATGGCAAACAAGCATACTTTTTTATCCTCTTTTCTCCATATAGAATAAATTAGCAGCGACACATAGCATAAGTAAACAATCAGACTATACCATCTCAATATAGAATAACGTCTATGGGAAACAGTCATCACGAATCCCAATGCAAAATTATCTGCAAAAACACCAAATAATTCCAGGAAATTACGGGGAATAATCGAACGATTAATAATACCCATGATATCATCAACTTTTTTATCTAATACAGCTCCGTCACATTGGCAGTTGTTCTCAACAGCCTCATAGATAGCTGGCCACATGACATATAACTGAATCCCATCATAGGAATCTATAAGGTGAGAAATGCGGTTCACCCACCCATCACCTGCTGAACTTTTCAATAATCCTTTTTCATCACAGCTATCATAAACTTTCAGAAAAATTTCTCTAACATTATCATCTTCTATATACCGGGAATCCCCTCGATCTGCCGTATAAAACGCCATAGTTGTAATAAAACGAGTATCCCCTGAATGTCTCACCACTTCTCCTCTGACTGCATAGTTATAACCCAAATCAAAAACCATACTGCCGCCGAGGATACATATAAAACAGATGAAAGCATTCACAATTCCCCTTCGGTATTGATTCTTTCTGAAAAAAACAGCCAGCACACAAATGATTAGCAGAATTAGCGAAATAAACAATTGTTTTCTAATAGAAATTAAAACAAAAGAAAGCACACAGCAAAGGGAGAAGCTTTTTGTTGTTTGATGGTTTACGTATTCAAATAAAAATCGGAAGAAAAGAAGCCAGCATGAAATCGAAACACCCTCAGACATAATGCTGTTTGAATATATAGAGTTATTCCATATTATGACTCTCCAAACAAAAGAAGGCATAAATAATGTAAGGAGGATAAGTATCGAAAAAATCTTCTGAAGTTCAAGTTCTTTCATAAGATACGCCGTCAGGGACCATGTGGATAAAGCCGCAAAGATACTTTGCACGAATATTACTGCAAGCAGATACGCATCCGAATTCGAATTATAACCTGGTAAAAAGGACCTGAGTATGCCTAAAAACATTGGATAAATCGGCTCTCTATAACTTAGCATATCTATGTAACTGAATGAATCCGGTAAAAATACGACGCCATCATAAACAGCAAAGAAAAGATAAAAAATCAGACTAATTGCCAACATAAATATGGAAAATATTTTGATATCATCCTGGCAGCCTTTTAAAAATATCTTTTTCATTTCATTCTCTCCTCTGCCACCTCATAGACTGCCTTTTGATAAGTCACCTCTGTTTTTACCAACGATGATTATACTCTAAGTTCGTCAAATATGTCAATCTGTATTATCAGCCCTTGTCGTCTTTCAAATTTCTTAATATCACAACCTGTTGTAAGTCCATTTCAAAGTCCTGCCTGTTTTTCTGTATAAAGGTTTGCAGAATCAAGCCCGCAAAAAGGGATTGAATCGCAGCAATTACAGTAAAACCACACACAATTAATGTAGGATAATTCGGCACGAGTCCTGTCTTTAGGTAGGTATCCATTACAGGCACGAAAAAAATAAACGCCAGCGCTGCCAATATCAATGCAATTCCGCCAAAAAATTTCATAGGCTTATACATCCGATACAGGCCGATAATTGTACGCATTACTTTAATCCCATCGGAATATGTATTTAGTTTCGATACACTTCCATCAGGACGATTTTGATAATCTATAACCACATTTTCAATACACATGTTTTTATCTACTGCATGAATACTCATTTCTGTCTCAATTTCGAAGCCTTTTGATAAAACAGGAAAAGTTTTTACAAACTCATAACTAAATGCCCGATACCCTGTCATAATATCTCTTATGTCATTTTTAAATAAGGTATTGATGCTTTTACGTACCACAAAATTTCCGATACCATGAAATAGTCGTTTGTTTTGTTCCATATAGGCAGACGACAAACGATCTCCAACTACCATATCTGCCTTTTTTGAAAACACTCTCTCCACCATCTCCCTTGCTACTCCCGCCGGGTAAGTATCATCTCCATCTACTATAAGGTAGCACTCTGCATCAACTTCACGAAACATTCTTCTAACTACGTTCCCTTTTCCGCGCCGATACTCATGCCGGACAACCACACCTGCACTTTCTGCAATCTCGGCAGTTTTGTCCTCAGAATCATTATCGTATACATAAATGGCTGCCTCTGGTAAAGCATACTGAAAATCACGCACTACCTTTTCAATTGTTTTTTCCTCATTATAGCATGGAATTAAAACTGCTATTTTATCCACAAAAATCCCCCTTAGGCTGTCCAAAAATTTGACTCTCATGTCTTGTATCACTGACTCATAATCTTTTAGTATCTGTCCTCCATGCAGCGCTTTCTTTACTGACTCCATTATACTACTTTTTGGCAGTTTCCGCATGATTTCTGTGTACTCTATTCGGTTTTCAATGTGCAATTCGATTTATTATTGATCTCCCATTTTCTTACGAAGTGTCCCCCCAAGTGTTTTCTCTTTGCGCGCGATTTATACTTTTTCTTAGATTCCCAGCGTTTCTCCTACAAGGATCACCCTAATTCTTCCGGTATACCGGGACCTCCTTGTGATGACGATATTACAGCACATGCAATCCGGGGACTGACAGTCCGCGCAGACTCCCGTGACTGCACATGGCGTTTTCCGGCTGCTCTGGCCTGCAATATACGGACACACAGAAGTCTGAACCCTGTGGATCCCATCTTCCACTGTTTTCACAATTTTATTCATTCCCGCGATAATAATCACATGTTTGGGGCCATGAAGCAGAGAGGACAGCCGGTTACTGGCGCCGTCGATATTTACCAGCTCTCCCTTCAGCGTGATGGCATTGGTCCCCATCAGAAAATAGTCACAGCCGGCGACCTGAGAAAATACAGGACTTCCAATGGTCTTTTTTTCTTCTTCCGGATATTCCAGCAGATTATGACCCGCTTCTTTTAAGCGCTCCAAAAGCCCAATTTCCTTTAGTGTCGCCGAGCCGCCCCAGCTTACAAATGCCTCCGGTTCTATTATATCCAGAACAGCTTTTACCGCTTCCTCTGCGGTCTCGCAGTAGAGGCCCTCCATATTCCTCTTTTTTAGCCCCTCCGTCACCCGGGCCGCAATTTTACGATTCATATCTGTTCTCATCTTCACCCTCCGTTTACTTCTTTTAAAATTTTTCTTGTAATTTTTCTTCCATTATACCATGTCTTCGACATGCTATGCTCCGCTGGATGCACACGATTCGTTAAAGAAGTTATCCGTCCTCCGGCCGAACATGAATCGGCGCAGGTATAATGTCTGACGACATTATACCATGTCCGCTTGCGACCACGGTGCCTCCGGCGGATTCCAGTGCCTGACTTTCTGCGGTAAACGCAGAAATCAGA
>CAJUDN010000059.1 GCA_910585355.1 uncultured Lachnospiraceae bacterium | reverse complement strand
TCTCGCCAGATTTTGTGCAATTTTTAATTTTCAGACACACTCTAGTGCTCCATCCGGTTAATAAACGGAGTGATTGACCGGAGAGTGAACAATAACTAACTGTCTGCTGCCCACCGGCCGGAAGCGCCGCAGGGCAGCACAAGGCCGGAAGCGGTCACGGGAAGACCGATTTCATCGGACCGTACCGCACCACCCAATTTTTTCTGTATCGTCGTTCCAAGCATATAGGTGAGAACGGAAGGTGCCAGGCCGGTGGTATAGGAATTGATGAGGAAAAATAAAGGATCAGGGGAAAGAAGATTTACGCACAGCTTTACAAACGGAAATATGGCGTTCTCGATTTTCCAGATTTCCCCTTTGGGACCCCGGCCGTACGACGGCGGGTCCATAATTATGGCGTCATAGTGACTGCCCCGGCGGATTTCCCGCTCCGCGAATTTTACACAGTCATCTATGATCCAGCGAATCGGAGCGCTCTCCAGATCACTGGATTTTGCGTTTTCCCTGGCCCAGCTTACCATACCCTTGGAGGCGTCCACATGGGTCACAGAGGCACCTGCCCTGGCAGCGGCAAGCGTTGCTCCTCCAGTATAAGCAAACAGGTTCAAAACCTTTATGGGACGCCCTGCCTGACGGATTTTTTCTCCGAACCAGTCCCAGTTGGCCGCCTGTTCCGGGAATAGTCCCGTATGCTTGAAGCTGAAGGGCTTAAGCTGGAAGGTCAGGTCTTTATAATGGATGCTCCACTGCTCCGGAAGGCCGAAAAATTCCCATTCTCCGCCGCCTCTCTGGCTTCTGTGGTAGTGACCGTTCATCTTTTTCCATTGCGGGGCCTTTTTTTCTGTGTCCCAGATCACCTGCGGATCCGGACGTACCAGAATATAGTTTCCCCAACGTTCCAGTTTCTCTCCCCCTGAGCAGTCAATGACTTCATAGTCGTTCCATCCATCTGCTGTCCACATCGTTTGATACCGTCACTTTCTCTGATAATTTTAAGATTATTTTAATGCGCTGTCTGCATTATATCCGGCGAAACTTTGCAGGACAGCGTGCCCCGCTCTAGCCGCCGCAGGCGATTTTTAATGGATGCCTGGGTTTCCCATGTGGACATTATACGTGATATGGCAGACACTGTCAAATGGAGCATGCGCGGTTATGAGGGAATCGTTCAGAGGACGCTTAAACAGTTGTGGCCGGGGGGGGGGGATTTAAGAGAATTGAAAGATTATTTGTCTTGAATTATTTATAGTATACTGGTAAAATGAACCCAGATGCAGTATACTTGACAAAAGTATGCAAAAATAGACGCAGTGGCGAGGAGATGGATGAATGAAGAGAAAGAACTGGAAAATACTGACTGCGGCTGCCGTAATGAGTCTGGGAATTTTAGCGATAAACGCTTATGCTGCGGAAGGCTGGTCCATGTCCAATAATACCTGGATTTATCTGGATAATAACGGGAACCGAATTACCGGAGAATGGAGAAAGGGAGCGGACAATCTCTGGCGTTATCTCAGCAACAGCGGAGAGATGGCCATCAACTGCTGGGCAGACGGGGAATATTATGTGGATGCCAACGGCATTATGGTTACAAATAAATGGATCAAAACCCAGCCTCTTTATGATGATAACGGGGAACAGGAATGGTTTTACTTTGGAAACAGCGGAAAACTTGTGAAGGATGGCTGGAAGAAAATTGACGGAAAGAATTATCTGTTTGATTCCGAGGGAATCATGCAGACCGGATGGACGGACGATGGGATTTACTATCTGGGGTCCGACGGCGCCATGAAAACCGGTTGGAGATACCTGGAAGCGCCTGAGAGCGACCAGGATGACGACTACGGATACGGACCGGAAAGCGACGATGGAATGTACTGGTATTATTTCGCCGCCAGCGGAAAGAAATATTCCCCGGAGACGGGAGACGGCGGGGATTACCGCATCAGCAGGATTGACGGGAAGTATTATTGCTTCAATGAGAAAGGGCAGATGCAGACCGGATGGGTCTATATGGAGGGGGAGCCGGATACCGCAAGCTCCGATTCCATCGAAGACTGGAGATATTTTGCAGAGGCGGGCATTAAAAATGCCGCTTTAGGTTCCGCAATCTCCGGATGGCTGTCCTTAGAGCCGCCGGAACGGCTTCAGGATAACGTGGACGAGCCTGTGGTCTGGTACTATTTTAATAAGGAAGGGGTTCCAAAAATCGGGCCGAAGCACGGAGAGGCGTCCACCAATGATTTTGTGCGTGTGGACGGAAAGAATTACCTATTCGACCAAAAGGGAAACCCTGTGAAGGGACTGCATAAGGTGGAGATCGGAGATACAGGGGAATATACTTCCTATTATTTCGACGAGTCTTCCAAAACTGCATTAAAGGGAAAACGGACAGTGGAAGAGGGGGACGGAAGCAAGAGTACCTTTTATTTCAATGAAGGAAGTTATGCGGGACGCGGTGTGACCGGCGTAAAGAACAATTATCTTTATTATATGGGAAAACGTCAGGAGGCAGACAGTGACAGCCGTTATATTCTTGTGAGCATTCCGGCTTCCAACGGCGGATATCATACCTATGTGGTCAATACCTCCGGCCGTGTTTCAAAGAACACAACCGTTAAGGACAGAGATGGAAACAAGTATAAAGTGAACGGTTCGGGGCTCCTTACCGAAATTAATGAAGTGGCAGTCGGAAATGAAAAGCATGGAGATCCCATTGAACCGGTTTTTCAGGAGATGGAATAAGGATGAAGCTATGAGAAACACGCTTTGGGAGTTTCTCAAGTTATCACAGCAATCGCCAAGGTCTCCTGCAAGCATGGACTTTGGCTCGTTGAGTGCATAAATAAAACGCCCGGGGATTTTTAAATCCCCGGGTTTTTACTTTGGTTTTTTTAAATTTAAACCTCTTCGCCATTGATGAATACGTGTTTTACAATGCCCTCTACGGTGAACGGTGTTCCGTCCATAACTACGATATCGGCATCCTTGCCCTCTTCCAGGGAACCGACTCTGTCGGCGATACCGATATGCTCCGCCGGATTGATTGTGATGGCGCGGAGAGCGTCATATTCATCCATTCCGGCCTTCATAGCCATGCCCGCGCATAAGGGCAGATAATGAAGCGGAATAACGGGAGCGTCAGTGATGATGGAAACATGGCAGCCAGCTTTTGCGAGAACGCCCGGAGTCTCCCAGGTCTTGTTCTGGAGTTCGAATTTGGAGGCATGTCCAAGGGTGGGGCCGACAGCCAGCGGTACGTTTTCTTTTACCAGCTCTTCTGTGATCAGATGGCCTTCGGTTACATGCTCAAGAGTGATGTTAAGATCAAACTCTTTTGCAATACGTAGAGCAGTGCAGAGGTCGTTGGCCTGATGGGCATGAGCCTTTAAAGGCATTTCCTTATTGAGAACCGGAATCAGGGCTTCGGACTTCTGATCGTAAGCGGGAAGTTTGGAAGCGTCGTCGCCTGCGGCTTCTACTTTTGCTTTGTAGACGGAAGCTTTCTTTAAAGCTTCACGGACTAAAGCGGCTGTTGTCATACGGCTGGTGATGGTGCCGGTACGGTAGCAGCGTTTCGGGTTCTCGCCAAAGGCGCACTTCATGGCGATGGGGTTCTTTACGACCATATTGTCAACGCGCTTTCCGTGAGGCTTTATGGCAATAAAGGTGCCGCCGATGGCATTGGAGCTGCCTGGGCCGGTGGCCATACAGGTAACGCCTGCCTTGGCAGCCATTGTCATGCAGGGATCAAAAGGATTGATGCCGTCGATAGCGCGAAGGTGGGGAGTTACGGGATCGTTTAATTCATTGTAATCCTGACCCTCATAGCCGATTCCATAACCGTCAAGGCCGATATGGCAGTGAGCCTCAACGAAACCGGGATATACGTTCATTCCGGATGCATCGACAACTTTCGCTCCGTCAGAGCTTAAATTGGTACCGATCTTTGCGATTTTCCCGCCGTCAACCAGGATGTCAGCGACAACCGGTTCTTTGGCTACTGCTGTGTGCAGGGTGCCGTTTTTGATTAATAACATGAATAGTTCCTCCTTTTTTTATCTCTGACACAGGGCTTTGCTGTGTTTCAGACTTTTTATACAACATTGACTGGATTTCCGTCAAAAAAAGCGTGAATGTTTCCTGCAAGAATAGACACCAGGCGTTTTCTGGTCTCAAGCCCCTTCCAACCCATATGAGGGGTCAGGATTACATTATCCATGGTATAGAGGGGGGTGTCGGAGGCCGGAGGCTCCGTCTCCTGAACATCCAGTCCGGCTCCGGCGATTATGCCGCGTTTTAAGGCGTCAATCAGGGCCGGTTCATCAATCAGGGCGCCGCGGGAGGTGTTGATAAGAAAGGCGGTGGGCTTCATTAAACTTAGAGTTTCTTGATTGATCAGGTGCCTGGTCTGCGGTGTCAAAGGACAGTGCAGAGAGACGTAATCGCTCTCCTTAAGCAGTGTTGGGAGATCCACATAACGGATAGAACCGGTGTCTTCCCGCGGCGTTCTGGTGTAAACCAGAATCTTCATATCCAGGGCCTGTGCAATTTTTATGACCTCACGGCCGATGTTTCCGGCGCCGATGATTCCAAGGGTCTTCTCATTAACTTCCACATGGTTTACCTGGAGATTTTTCGTGAAATTATCATGGTTTCCCTGGGCCAGCATTTTCATCTGGACCTGCATGGAGGAGCTTAAGTTCAAAATCATCATGATGGCTGTATGAGCCACGCGGTTTGAGCTGTACGCCGGTATATTACATACGGTGATTCCCATTTCACGGGCGGCGGATACGTCCAGATTGTTGTATCCGGTTCCGGCTTCACAGAGTAATTTTACTGATTTCGGAAACTGCCGGATCAGATCACCGCTCACGGGCATTTCCTTTGTCACAACAACAGCGGCGTCCCGAATCCGCTCCAAAAGTTCATCCGGCGCCGTATCGTCATAGACCGTTACGTCGTCGGACAATATGGAAAAGTCCAGCCGGCCGTCGTAATTCATTTTCGCGGCGTTTAAAACTACGGTTTTTTTGTTCATGTCCCGTCCCCCTTCTGAGAACTGTTTCTCCCTCTATGATACCGTCTGCGGGAGAAAAATGCAAGTGTTCATTTCAGGTTGTCGTTTGCGCGCCGAATTTTACCATTGAAACATGATTTTGTGCATTTCATACAAGATTGGTTGCGAAAAAATAAGGAAAATATTAAAATTTCCACATAATATAAAAAGTTTATAAACCAAATAGAAAGGTTTTATAAACAACAAAAGCAACGAGAATGGAAAGCAATCAAAGTGGTAAAGGAGAGGTAAATATGAGAAGTATGAAAAAAATTGCAGCTGCTGTTCTTTCAGTCACCATGCTGGTATCTTTAACTGCATGCAGCAGCTCCGGCGGCGCTGATACGACAACAGCCGCAGCCTCGGAAGCAGTCACCACAGCGGCCAAGGCGGACGGAGGCGATGCAAAGCCGGCAAAAGAGACAGAATCGAAGATTGAAATTGACCGTACAAAGGAATTTGTTACTGTTGCCACAGGTCCGACGAGCGGTATCTATTACCCTATCGGCGGAGCATTTGCGACGGCCCTTGGAAACGCGGGCTATAAGACTTCCGCGCAGGCAACGGGCGCATCTGTTGAAAATATTAATCTGATTTTAAACGGGGAAGCAGAAATCGCTATTTCCATGCAGGACTCCGTAATGCAGGCTTATGAGGGATTCGGAGCATTTGAGACCGCAGAGCCGGATTTAAGGGCTATGATGAGACTGTGGCCTAATTACGTGCAGCTTGTAACGGTGGAAGGTACGGGAATCAAGAGCGTTGAGGACTTAAAGGGTAAACGCGTTGGGGTCGGCGCACCAAACTCCGGTGTTGAGTTAAATGCAAGAATGATTTATGAAGCATATGGAATGACATACGAGGACAGCAAGGTGGATTATTTGTCATACGGCGAGGCCATTGACCAGATGAAGAACGGCCAGTGTGACGCGGCATTTGTTACCTCCGGTCTTCCCAACGCGACGGTTTCCGAGCTGGCATTCAGTTATGATATGGTAATCGTTCCCATCGACGGCGAAGGCAGAGAAAGGCTGATCGAGCAGTATCCGTTCTTTGCGGCGAGCACCATTCCCGCCGATACATACAACAACAAAGAGGATGTGGAGAGCGTATTTGTTTACAATATCATGCTGGTAAATAAGGACCTGTCCGATGACATGGTATACGATATGCTGGATGTGATTTTTGCAGATGATGGAATCTCTACCATCAAGGCATCCCATAACACGGCCGACAAGAACATCGACATCACGTTCGGCGTAGACGATGTTAAGATCCCGCTTCATGAAGGCGCCGCCAGGTGGTGGAAGGATCATGGCTATGAGACTCCTCAGAACTAAATTGAAAGGTATGATTCCGGTATTTGTGATATTGTTTGTGGTTTCTGCTGCCGCGTTTGCACGGCAGCAGAAAAAAATTCTGGTGGTGGAAGAGCTGGAAACCGGAAAAGTTTATGTAAAGATTCCTGTAAAGACCGGAGATGAGCTTTCCTTCCAGTGGGAACATTCCTTTGAACATATTCCCTGGTATGAATATTACGAAATCCAGGAGGATGGCAGCTTCGTTCTCCATACCATTGCAGTCGCAGGCTTTGGAGCCGGGATACCGGCGGAGATGGACTGTACCTACCGGTATGAAGACGGGCTGATTTATATGGACGACATTGAAAGCGAGTTCCCGCAGTTTAACTGGATCAATTCGCAGACGGCGTTAAAAAATATCGAGATCAACGGAGAAACGCTTCTTCTGGGATCGGATATGCCCCATCATGTGAAGATGGTGCTGCGCGTACAGAATGGGCCGGAAAAGTAACTGACGACTGTTTTGCACAGGGGAAGGAGAAACAAAATGAGCGATAATGAGAAATTAAAAAACCCTGTTCTCGATGCCGCAGATACGGAAATGTCTGAGGAAGAGAAAGAAAAGCTCCTTGAGCAGTTTGATAAAGAAAGCAAAACCCGAAAATTCGGCTCCCCGGTTTTAAAGAAGGCATACCGGGTATTTGCAATTTTTGTTACCTTATACCACCTGGTTTTCGCATCGGGCCTTTACATGCCGGAAACCTTAAAGCACCGCTCCATCCATGTGGGAATGATCCTGATTCTGGCCTTTGCCTTATATCCGGCCACAAAAAAGGCCAGCCGCAAAGTCATCGCATGGTACGATTATGGGCTGATGGCGCTGGCGGCTGCGGTTCCGATTTATATGTGCCTGGACTATTTCAATATCATCAACCGCGCCGGAAAACCCAACAGCATGGATGTGATCATCGGCACCATTTTGACGTTGATCGTTCTGGAAGCGACCCGCCGTGTCTGCGGTATGGCGCTCCCGATCATTGCCGTTATTTTCATGCTTTACAGCTTAATGGGAACCAAGCAGGGCTTAATCCCCATTGACATTCCCGGTATCTTCTTACACAGAGGATATACATGGCAGAAATTAATGAGCCATTTCTTCTCCAACACGGAAGGCATATACGGGTCGTCGGTCAACGTGGCTTCCACATATATCTTCCTGTTTATCGCTTTCGGTGAGATTATGAATAAATGCGGCATGGGCCAGTTCTTCAACGATTTTGCCAATGCCATCGCGGGCGGTACTAAAGGCGGTCCTGCAAAGGTAGCCGTTGTCGCTTCCGGCCTTTTAGGCATGATCAACGGCGCGGCCGTCGCCGTGGTAGTGACCACAGGCTCCTTCACCATCCCACTTATGAAAAAATCAGGGTATGACGATGAGTTTGCAGGCGCCGTTGTGGCGACAGGCTCTGTCGGCGGACAACTCATGCCTCCGGTTATGGGCGCCGCTGCCTTCATCATGGCGGATACTCTTGGAATGAAATATAATGAGCTTCTTATTTCCGCCATTATCCCGGCTGTGATTTATTACATGGGCATTCTGTTCCAGATTCAGATGAGGGCGGAGAAAGTCGGAATGAAGGGAACCCCCAAGGACCAGCTTCCTAAGATGTCCCAGGTTATGAGGGAGTATGGCCATCTGGCCCTTCCGATTATTTTCCTGGTATACATGCTGTTCTTTTCCGGAAAGACCGTTATCATGGCGGCGTTTTACACCATCGTATTTACGATTATCGTGGCAGAGTGCAGGAAGAACACGCGCATGAGCGTCCAGGATATTCTGGATGCCATGGTTGCCAGTGCAAAATCCACTGTATCTGTGGCCATCGCCTGCGCCTGTGTAGGTATCATTGTCGGTTCCTGTTCCATTACAGGTTTTGCCCTTAATATGGCCAATACCATCATAAGCATCGGCGGAAAGAGCCTGATGTTTACACTGGTATTTACGATGGTAACATGCATGATCTTAGGAATGGGCCTTCCCAGTATCCCGTCCTATATCATCACTTCCACCATTGCGGCCCCGGCTCTGGTACAGCTTGGTATTCCGGCTCTGGTAGCCCATATGTTCTGTTTCTACTTTGCAATGTTTGCAAATTTAACTCCGCCGGTTGCCCTGGCAGCCTTTGCGGCGGCAGGTATTGCAGGCGGCAGCCCCATGAAGACAGGATGGGCTTCCGTAAAGCTTGCTCTGGCAGGATTTATCTTACCATATATGTTTGTTTACAATACGGATTTGCTGCTGCTTGACACTCCCATTGCAAAGGCCGTCCAGGTTGCTGTCACTGCAGCTGTCGGCGTATTCTTAATCAGCGTTGCGGTGGAGGGCTTCCTGTTCGGAAAGGTTAATATGGTTCTCAGAATTATGAGCCTGATTGGCGCGTATCTCCTGATTGACAGCGGGCTGGCGACAGATCTCATCGGAATTGCAATTTTTGTATGCATTGTCATTTTCCAGAAGACAACAGCGAAAAAAAGTGCTACAATAGCGGTATAGGCATGAGCAAAGAGGCTGCTGCAGAGAATTGACTGCAGTGGCCTCTTTTACTGTTTCATAGAGAAGACTTAGTGTACTGACTCGATTACATTTCGCCAAATGGCTTGCCTGAATTTCCATCTGCTGCGTTGTCGTCAGTCAACGATGCCACCGCATCGCCTCCTTCCTCCGCCTTGCAGACTGAAAATTCATTCTGCGTCATTTGGCTGAAAGTAATTGAGCCAGTACACTGGTTACGTTGTGGAGGATGCATATGATCTTTGATGTGATTTACAGTATCTGCTTTAATATCTGTCTTTTAGTGGTTCTGGCCTTTCTTATGACGAAGATGGAATTTGTCCAGAAGCTTCTGCTAAACGAGGCGGAAACAGAGCGGGAAGAGGAGAAGGCCGGAATCCAGAATCTTGGCGCGAAACTGGTTCTGGGAATAATTTTCGGCGCCTTCTGCATTATTTCTGACTACATAGGAATCCAGGTGACGGGCGCGCTTCCCAACGCCCGCGTGATCGGCGTTCTGTCCGCGGGATTTTTGGGAGGTCCGATTTCCGGGATTGTTACCACGGTGATTGCCTGTATACACAGATATGTTATTTTCCCGGAGAGGATTTCCACGGTGGCCTGTGTTCTGTCCGCCATGATTCACGGCGTGATCGGCTGTGTGATCGGATACAGGAAAAAAGAAAACAGGCAGTATTCCAACGGATTTCTTCTGGGAATCACGTTCCTTTCCGAGCTGATTCATGTGGCAATGATTCTGCTTCTCACAAAACCTTTTGCAGAGGCTTTAAATATTGTGGAGGTGGTCATTGTTCCCATGGTGATTATTAACTCGGTGGGTATGGTGATCTTCTTTAATGTTTTTAAGTCGATTTTCAACACAGAAGACTTAAAGGTGGCTTCCAAGGTGTCCCTGGCTATGCGTACGGCGGAGCAGTGTGCTCCCTATCTGGCCAGGGTGAATAAGGGAAGAGAAAACATCCAGAAAATTATTGATATTATTATGGAAGAGTATCACTGTCAGGGAGTGGCGCTGATTCGGGGAATGGATTTTCTGGGGTGCAGCAGCGCCTTTCATTCCATTGTTCTGACAGAGGACAATTATCCGAGGCTTTTGTCGGCTACCAAAACGTATAAGACAACGAGAATCAGCAAAATTCCTCTGCCGGAGGATGGGTTTTATCCCCTGTATCAGAATCATGTGGTCATTTCTGCCCCGATAATCGGAGATGACAACCAGGTAACGGCACTGGTGATGTTAGTTAAGAAAAACGCTTATTCGTATCGGGCAGACATTGAGTTTGTGACGGGTCTTGCCAATTACTTTGCCACGCAGATCAAGCTGGCGGCCATGGAGGAGCAGAAGGAAGCTTTGAGAAAGGCGGAAATCACAACGCTCCAGTCTCAGATTAATCCGCATTTTCTTTTTAATTCTTTAAATACCATTTCCTGCTTTTGCCGGGAAAAGCCGATGAAAGCAAGAGAGCTTTTGCTGGCTTTAAGTTCCTATTTCAGAAACACTCTGGAGGATATTGACTATATGGTGACGCTGGATACGGAGCTTGAGCATGTGAGGGCTTATACCATGCTGGAGGAGGCCAGGTTTGAGGACCGGCTTTCGGTGAAAATTTGCGCCGGGGCCGAAGATTTGACCTGCTGTGTTCCCAATTTGATTTTACAGCCCATTGTGGAAAATGCCATCCACCACGGGGCCATGAAGCGGGAGCGGGGAGTTGGAAAGGTGACGGTTCAGGTGAAACGGGAGGAAAAGAGTACGCAAATCGACGTTATCGACAATGGGCCGGGAATTGATTACCGGATTATCCAAAGCCTTTACGGGGGCGAAAGAGTGGAGCACACCGGAATTGGACTTATGAATGTACAGAAGCGTCTGGTGAGTATTTACGGAAAGGAATATGGGCTTCAGATTGTTTCCAGCGAGGCCGGAACCAATGTGAGGATGAATATTCCCCATCAGGAGGTGAAGGAACATGAGGATTGCAATTGTGGATGATGAGCGCCCGGCAAGGAGCGAGCTTAAGTATTTAATCAGCCAGTGTGAGCCGGAGGCGGAGATCACAGAGGCGGAAAGCAGCGAGGAGTTTTTGAAGATTCTTGAGAAGAACCAGTTCGATGTGTGTTTTGTGGATATCAATCTGGGAGGGATGAACGGTACCACCATGGCCTCTATGCTGAAAACGAAATGTCCGGATACCCGGATCATATTTGCCACAGCGTTTCGTGATTATGCAGTAAAGGCTTTTGAAATCGGGGCCGCCGATTACCTTTTAAAACCCTTCGATTATGAACGGGTAAAAAAGACCATGGAACGGCTTAAAGAACAGGCAAGGGAAAAGCAGACTCCGGCGGAATGGGAGATCAATAAGATCATGGTGAATACCGGAACCAGCTTTCAGGTTTTGGATGTGGCAAAGATCGTATATATAGAGACAGAAAAGCGTTCCTGCAAAATCCACATGGCCGACGGAAGCTTTTACCTTCAGAATGAGTCGTTAAATAATTATGAGGTGAATCTGAGAAGATGCCGGTTTTACAGAATTCATAAAAGTTATCTGATCAATCTGGACTATGTGATAGAAATGCAGGTCAGCTATAATAACGGTTATTGCGTGCGGCTTAAGCATTATGAGAAAGAGTGTCTTCCCATCGGACGCAGCCAGATTAGGGAATTCCGGCAGATTTTTGAAAAATAAAGGAAAGGTATCTCGAAGGCGGGGGAATTATCCCCTGCCTCTTGTCTTATCATATTCGGAAAGACAGCGTATGGCTTCACCGGAAAGCGGGAAAATGGCAATCATGTTAAAAATGGTCATGAGGCCGATTCCCACATCGCCCAGGTCCCAGACGAAGGTGTAGGCGGCCAGGCCGCCGATAAACAGCATGATAAGAGCCAGAATCTTATAGGCTGTCTGTGAAATCCAGTTGTCTCCGAACAGATAGGCCACATTGGGTCTGGCATAAAAAAGGATGCCGATGAAGGTAGAAAAGCTGAAAAGCCATAATGTGACCGCGATGAAAATGACGCCGAAGGTTCCCATATGGTAGTCCATGGCTGCCTGGAGCAGATCCATGCCGGTAAGGCCGTTTGCCAGGTCTCTGGGAACGAAAAGCATGATAAAGGCAGAACAGCTGCAAATCACAATGGTATCAATGAAGACGCCGAATGCCTGTAAAAGACCCGACTTGGCAGGATGTTCCACATCCGCGGCCGCGGAGGCGCATGGGGCGGAGCCGGAGCCGGCTTCATTGGAAAAAAGTCCGCGTTTGATCCCGTTCATCAAAACGCCGCCGAAACCTCCGGCCACAGCCTGGCGGATGCCGAAGGCCTCTTCCAGAATATTCCGGAATACCTGGGGAAGCTGCCCCGCATTTTTTATAATAATGAATACGGTAATCAGAAAATAGCAGCCAGCCATAAAGGGAACCATAATATCCAGTACCTTTACGGTTGCATTTTTGCGAAGGACGATGACGGCTGCAAGAAGGACCAGGATAATGGTAGTGGTAAGAGGCGGAATATGGAAGGCATTATAAAAGGCCGAGGAAACGGAGTTACTGATTACCTGGCTGATACCACACCAGCAGATCAGGCCGGAAATGGCAAAAAGCACAGCAATGACAGAATATCTTCGTGGTTTGCGGTTTCTGGTAAAAAGGGCGTGAATGTAGTAGGCGGGACCGCCGCGGTATCCGCCGTAGAGAGGGTCTTTTTCTTTATAAAGCTGGGAAAGAGTGGCTTCCACAAAGGCTGTGGAGGAGCCGAGGATGGCCGTTATCCACATCCAGAACACGGCTCCGGCCCCGCCTGCGGAGATTGCCGCAACAACTCCCACCAGGTTTCCCATGCCGACTCTTGTGGCGGTGGCAATGATAAGGGTCTGGATACCGGAAATGGAGTTTTTTTCCCGAGCGGCCTGTTTTTGGGTGGCAATCCGGACCATTTCCGGAAACAGACGGATCGGAAGAAATCTGGTGCGGAATGTAAAATAAACGCCTGCCGGTACCAGAATCAGAACCAGCAGAGACAGGCCGATGGAATTTCTGCCGGGAAGCGGCAGAGTTACAAGATCGCCCCAGAGAAGCTGGTATACAGCATTGAAAATTATCATGTGATATCTCCTGTAAAATTTCGTTGTCCAGCCGTTCCCCGCCGGTTTAGCGGCACAGATACAGGGCTGCGGACAGTAATGGTTCTATTATAAACAGGTTTTGGAGAAAAGGGAAGGGGAAGAAGGAGAAAATATTAACAGTAACGTGCTGCGTGTAGCTTAACGATGGGCAGGAATGGAAAAGCGAATCGGGGGAATGAATGATAAAATATGGTTACCACATGGGAAAGGGGGAGCGCTTAAGAATGGGAGCCGGGGACATCGTGAAGAAAAGCCTGCAATTTATTGAGGAAAACCTGGAAATGCATCTGAGTGTGAGGGACATTGCTAAGGAAATGGGGTATTCGGAGTCCTGTTTTTCCAGAAAATTTAAAAAGGAGATGCACGTGTCCGTTATGGCCTATGTGAAGAAGCGGAGATTGATTCGTGCCTCAGATGAAATCCTCGAAGGCTGCAGGATTATTGATGCGGCCCTGAAATTTAGATATGCGTCCCACAGCGGATTTACAAAGACATTTAAAAATGAATTCGGCTTTTCCCCATCCCTCTTGAGGGCGGTAACAATGGGAATGGATTGTGTAGGAGGAAATCGTATGCAGCATGTTTTTTTAGAAAGGACAGAACCCCATGCTTCGAAAGAGCAGCTTTTTGTAGCCTTGAAGACCAGTCTTACAGAGGACAAAAGGGTATGGGATCCGGATGAGATGGAAAAAATTTATCAATATGCGTGTCATGTTTATAAAGGATGTAAAAGATACTCGCAGGATGAATATGTTATTCACCCGCTGAATGTGGCCATTTTACTGGCTCAAATGGGAGCCGAACTTCATATCATCTATGCAGGAATGTTTTGCGACGCCCTGAGGGAAACGACTGTGACGGTTCAGGAAATAAAGAGGAATCTCCCTGAGTCTGTTTCTGACCTGATTCTTAAAATGGAAGAGAGCAGATCCTGCCCCATATGCTCCTGGACAGAGGATGTTGTTCTGATCCGGATGGCAGAGAGGCTTCACAATATGCGGACTGTGGAATATATGCCAAAGGAAGCCTGGAAGGAAAAAGCGCAGGGGACTTTGGATCTGGTGATGAAAATTGGCGGCCGGACGGGAAATCAGAAAATTCTGGATGAATTAAATGATTTATCGCTTAAGTATGTATAAGGAAAGAACCTCTATTTTTCCATAGCTTAATAGGGGTTCTTTGACAGTCTGAATAAATTTTTGCAACAAAATTTTGTATGAAAGATTGACTCCGTACATGATTGAGAATCAGAACCGGTTTTATCGGATATTGGTCAATGAATGTCTGACGGCAATAAAGATATGAAACGAATTGTTTAATTTATGGAGATATTTTTGAGAAAAGGGATTGATTTCACTTTTGCTTTATGCTATCATGCTGCCAACGGTTTGAAACGCACCCGTACACAAAGGCTATTTGTGTACGGGATTTTTTGTTTTTTCAGACCGGATGTCTTTCCTGCTGAGGAGGAAGAATGGATATGAATAACAGCGCAAGTGTATTCCGGATTTTTATGAAGTATGTTTTGTTTAATATTCTGGGGCAGATGGTATACTCCTGCTATACTTTAGCGGATACTTTTTTTGTGTCCGCCAGTCTGGGGGCAGACGGTTTGACCGCCCTTAACCTTGCGTTCCCTGTATTTTGCCTGTTGAACGGAACAGGGTATATGGTTGGCATGGGAGGAGGAACAGGGTATTCGATTGCGAAAAGCCGTGGTGAAACCGGGAACGCCAACCTGATTTTTACGAATACCGTTTATATGACTGGCTGTTTTGCAGTTCTGTTTGTTCTGCAGGGCTTGTTATTTTCGGGCGCGCTTGCAAAAGCGTTAGGGGCGGATCGTACCGTATTTCATATGACGAATATCTATCTCAAAGTTATGCTGTTGTTTGCGCCGGCTTTTTTAATAAATAATCTTCTTCAAAGCTTTGTGAGAAACGACGGGAAACCATCGCTTTCCACGGCTGCAATGATTATCGGAAGCCTGTCTAATGTTGTTCTTGATTATCTGTTTATTTTCCCGCTTCGCATGGGTATATTCGGAGCCATTCTTGCCACAGGATTTGCCCCGGTCATAAGTATTGCTGTCTTATCGCCATATTTTATCAAAAGGAAAAACGGGTTCCACTTTGTGAAATCCGCGCCGGATATAGGAAAGACGCTGGAAATCATATCAAGCGGTATACCGCCGTTTGTGGCGGAACTGTCTTCAGGTATCGTGATGTTCCTGTTTAATTTCATTATTCTCCGGTTAGAAGGGAATACCGGCGTTGCGGCTTTTGGGGTGATTACGGTAATTTCATTGGTAGTTGTCGCCATTTATACAGGATTGTCACAGGGGATACAGCCGATCATCAGTGCAAATCATGGAATGGGAAACAGGGAAGGAGTAAAAAGTATACTAAGGTACGCATTTTTTACGGTGCTTTTTTTGGCGGGTGTGATTTATACGGCCATTTTCTTTGGGGCATCACAGATTACCTGCATTTTCAACAGTGAAAGAAATGAAATGCTTCAGGCACTTGCAGTTACTGGACTTAAACTGTATTTCCTTGCCTGCCCGTTTATCGGGTTTAATATTGTAACCGCCGTTTATTTTACATCAACGGAGCGTCCCTGTCCCGCTCAGATTATTTCCCTTTTGAGGGGACTGTTCGCGCTTGTGCCGGCAGCTTTCCTGCTTTCTGCAATTTTAAAAATGACAGGGGTATGGCTTGCTTATCCAATATCGGAATGTGTCGCCGCGATGGTCGGAATGTCTTTTTTAAATTCCGTTACAAGCTAAAAATACGGAATTTCCTTTTCATTTAGGGTTCTTTGTATTCCCATCCGTGATCCCCATGATAGATCATGAGATGTGTCATCCCCCCATCAATGCAGATGTTTTCTCCGGTGATAAAGCCCGCTTTGTCGGAGCAGAGAAACAGCACCATGTTTGCGATGTCGAGCGGATTACCCACCCGGTGGACAGGCTGCTGATCCGCATCGGATCCCTCATAGCTTCTGAACAGCGTGTCAATCCATCCGGGGGAGATGGAATTGACGCGCACTTTCCCTGCAAGGCTGACGGCAAGAGCATGGGTGAGAGCGGTAATACCGCCTTTCGCTGCCGTATAGCTTTCCGTCTGCGGCTGGCTCATCCTGTCACGGGACGACAACATGTTCTCCCGGTGCCTTGTCTATAATGAGAGTCTGTGCACCGTTTTTCTGAAATTCCCCGGCGATGCACTTGCCAATCCCGTTTGCCCCGCCCGTAATAACCGCCACTTTTCCTGTGAACGTCATGTTTCCCCCTTTGATGATTTGTTTCTATTATAGCACTCTCTCGGCAGAATTGAATACAGCATCATTTCCCACAAACTGTGACGCACATCTTGCGGAAAACAATTTCCAAGAATATTTTTTCGATTGTGCAGGTCGAAGAAACGCAGGCGTATTAAAACAGGCCGATGGGCGTATTTTCATGGCCCTGGAAGATCAGCCGGAAGGTGGCTTTTTTGGATTCCTCCAGATGGATGGTCATCATTTCCGCTGCTTCTTTCCAGTTTTTCTGAAGGCAGGGCCGTATGATATCCAAATGTTCCCGGAAAGTATCTTCCATACGATTGTTGGAGATATTTCCTGTCATATAGCGGAACCGTGCGTTCTGGGTCCGGATCAGGTTGTAATTGTTCCGGATGTACGCATTGGGGCAGCACTCCACAATCATAAGATGAAAATCGGAGTCCAGATTATAGAAATAGTCGTTGTTTTGGAAATATTCGCTGTCTGCATTTGTCTGGAGGGAAATATTATAGAATTTTTCCAGACGGTCTGTGGACAGCAGAGAGCCGTAATTTAAAAGAATATAGGGCTCGTAAAGGTTCCGGACTTCAAAAATCATGTTGATATCGTTGACAGTGAGAGGAGTGACCATAATCCCGCGCTTGGGCTTTATTTCCACCAGCCCCTCCTGCTCCAGACGGCTTAAGGCATCACGGATAGGGGTGCGGCTTAATCCCAGAGCGCCCGTAAGGATTTCTTCATTATGAACCGCTGTGCCAGTCGTGAGGTGTTTGACAAGGCGGTGAGCATGATCAACGGCTTTAAGAACTACTTCATCAGCCATAATGAGGTGGTTTATGATAACCCCAGTCCCGGCAACCGCCAGGGCGGTATCACCACCCTGGAAGACAAGTCCTGCGGCTGTGTTCAGAAGGGCGGCACAGCCCCGATCATGGACGTGATTGGCTATGGCGATCCGGTTGTGACCAAAGGCCTCAACATGCTTTACGGACCGGGAAATGATCTGGTATCTGCAACGGCCATGACCGCCGCAGGAGCCCATATGATTCTTTTTACCACGGGACGCGGAACGCCTTTCGGAGCTCCGGCGCCTACTTTAAAGCTTGCCACCAACAGCCAGCTTGCCCAAAAGAAAAAGGGCTGGATTGATTTTGACGCGGGCCCCATTGCCGATGGAGAGTCCATTGACGACGCGGCAAAACGCCTTATGAGCCTGGTCATTGAAGTGGCAAACGGTAAGCTCACGAAGGCGGAGGAAAAGGGATTTCGGGAGATTTCTATTTTCAAGGATGGAGTTGTTCTGTGAGATTTTTTCATGCACAGGCCCACGCAGAGAGGGATGTGCCGCTAAAGCGGCGTGTGGGTCATGCGGCGGGCAGGGAAAAGGCTTTCCCTGCCCGATTGCGGCAGAGAAAGGAATCAGGCGCGCAAAAAACCGGCAATCTGAATTTCAGATTGCCGGTTTTTATATAAGTGACCTGTCCGGGAATCGAACCCGGGTTTACGCCGTGAGAGGGCGTCGTCTT
>CAJUDN010000058.1 GCA_910585355.1 uncultured Lachnospiraceae bacterium | reverse complement strand
CTTTGGTAATAGCAGCTGTTAATGTTGTCTTACCATGGTCAACGTGGCCAATGGTACCAATGTTACAATGCGGTTTTGTTCTGTCAAATTTAGCTTTTGCCATTTTAAAACGTCCTCCTTAATTTGCGCCCATTGGGCTATTTTATTTAACTAGGCTAAATCATATTATATTCCATTCGATATAGATTTTCAAGCCTGTTCTTGCTTATTTCACACTGCGTATCCTATCTTTTCACCACAGTGCAACTATTTAGCGCCTTTTCTTTCAGCAATAATTTTCTCCTGTACACTCTTCGGCACCTGCTCATATTTTTCAAAGAACATGGAGTAGTTACCGCGTCCCTGTGTACTGGAACGAAGGTCTGTGGAGTAGCCGAACATTTCAGCAAGCGGTACAAATGCCTTTACCATCTTGCCGCCGCCGATATCCTCAAATCCCTCAATGCGCCCGCGACGGGAGTTGATATCGCCAATAACATCGCCCATATACTCTTCGGGCATTGTTACCTCTACCTTCATGATCGGCTCAAGTAAAACAGCGCCAGCCTTCGCCATAGCATCTTTGAACGCCATGGAACCTGCAATGTGGAATGCCATTTCGGAGGAGTCAACCTCATGATAGGAACCATCGAATACATTCGCGTGTACACCCAGCACCGGGAATCCGCCGAGAATACCTGCCTTGGAAGCTTCTTCGATACCCTCGCCGACAGCCGGAATGTATTCCTTCGGAATGGCACCGCCGACAACGGAGGATTCGAACTTGAAGGTCTCTTCACCGTTGGGATCCATCGGCTCGAAGTGTACCTTACAGTGACCGTACTGGCCACGTCCGCCGGACTGCTTTGCATATTTGCTGTCCACATCCACAGCCTTGGTAAAGGTTTCTTTATAAGCAACCTGCGGAGCACCTACGTTAGCCTCTACCTTGAATTCACGAAGCAGACGGTCAACGATAATTTCCAGATGCAGCTCACCCATACCGGAGATGATGGTCTGCCCAGTCTCTGTGTCAGTATGAACACGGAATGTCGGATCTTCCTCTGCTAATTTTGCGAGAGCCTCGCCCATCTTATCCTGACCAGCTTTTGTCTTCGGTTCGATTGCGATATCAATAACCGGCTCTGGGAACTCCATAGACTCAAGGATTACCGGATGCTGGTCATCACAGATGGTATCACCAGTTGTTGTGGTCTTAAAGCCAACAGCAGCTGCGATATCGCCGGAGTAAACTTTATCAAGTTCCTGACGCTTGTTTGCATGCATCTGAAGGATACGTCCAACACGCTCTTTTTTGTTCTTTGTTGCATTCAATACGTAAGAACCGGAATTCATCGTACCGGAGTATACGCGGAAGAACGCCAGCTTACCAACGAACGGGTCGGTCATAATCTTAAATGCAAGAGCAGAAAACGGCTCCTCATCAGAAGAATGACGTACCGTTTCATTTCCATCCATGTCAACACCTTTGATAGGCGGAATGTCAAGCGGAGACGGCATAAATTCGATAATCGCATCCAGAAGCTTCTGAACGCCTTTGTTTCTGTAAGCGGTACCGCAGCATACCGGGATTGCCTGGCATTCACAGGTTGCCTTACGAAGAACCCTCTTCAGGTCATCAACGGACGGCTCCTCGCCTTCCAGATACTGCATCATAAGGTCATCATCCAGCTCACAGATCTTTTCTACCAGCTCACTTCTGTAAAGCTCTGCATCATCCTTCATATCCTCAGGAATATCAGTTACGGAGATATCGTCGCCCTTATCATCATTGTAGATGTAAGCCTGCATTTCAAACAGATCGACAATTCCCTTAAATTCATCTTCCTTACCAATTGGAAGCTGAAGGCAGATCGCATTCTTACCAAGACGGTTACGGATCTGATCTACGGTTCCATAAAAATCAGCGCCCAGAATATCCATCTTATTGATGAATGCCATTCTCGGTACGTTATAGGTATCAGCCTGACGCCATACATTCTCAGACTGAGGCTCAACGCCGCCTTTCGCACAGAAAACGCCTACAGCGCCGTCAAGAACGCGCAGGGAACGCTCAACCTCTACTGTGAAGTCTACGTGGCCTGGAGTATCAATGATATTGATACGATGTTCAAGGGCGCCCGGTTTTACCTTTGTCCTTTCCTGAAGAGTCCAGTGACAGGTGGTTGCTGCTGATGTGATTGTGATACCTCTCTCCTGTTCCTGCTCCATCCAGTCCATGGTAGCAGTGCCCTCATGAGTATCACCGATTTTATAGTTAATACCAGTATAATAAAGGATACGCTCAGTCGTTGTGGTCTTACCAGCATCGATATGAGCCATAATTCCGATATTTCTGGTTCTCTCCAACGGATATTCTCTTCCAGCCAAGGATTTTTCCTCCTTTTAGAATCTGTAATGAGCAAATGCCTTATTAGCCTCCGCCATTTTATGCATTTCCTCTTTCTTCTTTACGGCTGCACCCGTGTTGTTAGCTGCATCCATAATTTCGTTTGCGAGTCTTTCAACCTGAGTCTTCTCAGAACGTTTTCTGGAATAAGTGGTGATCCAGCGAAGACCCAAAGCCTGTCTTCTTTCCGGCTTAACCTCAATCGGCACCTGATATGTTGCGCCGCCGATACGTTTTGCCTTAACTTCCAGAACTGGCATGATGTTATTCATCGCCTCTTCAAATACTTCAACTGCGTCTTTTCCGGTTTTTGCTGCAACTTCTTCAAATGCACCATAAACAATCTTCTGAGCAACGCCTCTTTTACCGTCTAACATAATGTTGTTAATTAATTTTGTAACAACTTTATTGTTGTACAACGGATCTGCTAATACGTCTCTTTTCTGAGTATGTCCTTTACGTGGCACGTTACTTCCCTCCTTAATCATTGTTAGATTAGTAACTGTTCTAGGCAGCCAACGAACAGCCTGCCAAACTGTTACCTGGATTAATTCATAGGTACTCACATGTTTCCATAAAATGTGTTCGTGCTCGGTTTTGTATCTATATCCTGCAACCCACAGGTTCAATATCACCGGCACAACGATGCAGATTTTTCTGCACTCACTTTACTGCTGTTAGTGGTCCAATTAGTTTTGATTATTTTTTATCTTTCGGTCTCTTTGCGCCGTATTTGGAACGAGCCTGTTTTCTGTTGGCTACGCCCGCCGTATCAAGAGTACCTCTGATGATATGATATCTGGTACCTGGAAGATCTTTTACACGGCCGCCGCGGATAAGAACAACAGAGTGCTCCTGAAGATTATGTCCCTCACCCGGAATGTAGCTTGTAACTTCGATACCGTTGGAGAGACGAACCCTGGCGATTTTTCTCAAAGCAGAGTTAGGTTTCTTTGGTGTTGCAGTCTTAACAGCTGTGCAAACGCCTCTCTTCTGCGGAGCAGAAACTTCGGTAGCCTTCTTGTGAAGAGAATTGTATCCTCTCTGAAGAGCCGGAGCTGTGGATTTCTTTTCTGTGGTCTCTCTTCCTTTTCTTACTAACTGGTTAAATGTTGGCATTCTTTTCACCTCCTGCGATATTGACTGTGGTTGCTGCTTAATCAGCTCATTTTCGCGCACCAAAAATGGGACGTTCCCATGCACGCCCCATTATTATATACAGTCTTTTTTCTGCTGTCAAGGAAAAAACTTAAATTTTCTTCAAAAAGACAAGGTTTTTCATCAATGATACGCCCGAGTAGGTTGTCTCATATTTATCGAAATCATTTTATGCCTTTTTTCGCCTCTATTCTCCCAGACAGAACATATCTACAGTTACATCGGCAAGAAGTTTCCCCGCTGCATCTGTCACCTCTCCCCGTACAATGGTAATGGACCTTCCCCGGCGCACAAGGATACCCTTGGCAGTCACAGTTCCTTCTGATACATTTTTTATAAAATTTATATGAGCGCTTTGGGTCACGTATCTGCGACCGTCAGCTCTGGCAGTGATTCCGGTTACCACATCGGCCAGGGAATAAATCAGGCCGCCGTGAACCATTCCCATGATGTTCAATCCCTCTGGATGTACTTTCATACGGATTTCACTGCATTCCGGAGATACTTTTGTGATTTCCATGTGATTGTGCTGCATAAAAGGATTATTTGCCAGATACTTCTGGGGATCCAGACCTGTAAACTTCTTTTCGCTCATATATTTCTGCCTCCGATGACGGCTGTTTGCCGGATTTTCTTTCCAAAACTATTTTGTGCTCAGAATTCATCATATCACAAGTATGCACCGGATACAAACAGAAAATGCAAAGGGTACGCACATACATTGCTCTTCGGACAACAGTTCATGCACCTTCTGAACTGTTGTCCATGAAAAGCATCATATCAGAGCCGTAAAGTTTTTCTGCACTATGCTGCAGAAAAGGAAACATCATCTAAATCCATGCTCTGGCCTCCATTGGCAGTTACAATAAACTCAATCCGGGCCCTCACCGTTCCTGCCGGAGCCGCCGAGGTAATTCCACGGTAGTAAGCAAAATCCCGGTTGCTGTTTGTCATATCTTGCTGTCTTACGGTAATCACGAGGGCGTCTGTCGGCTGGTTCTGGGCATTAAAATAAATCGCCTTAGCCGTCAGCCCCACCTGGCTTCCTTCTCCCCTTGCAAAAAAGGACAGTTCGTAAAAACATCCGCCGCCAAGTGCAATGTCCTGATAAAGGACAGCATTATCCTTAAGATTCGCAGCGGAATTTCCCGAATGAACTCTGCCCTGAAGCGTCACTTTGGATACAAGATTATTATTGTTGGCGGCCCAGCCGGCAGGGACGCTGTCACTAAAGGATTCCATGCCTCCGTTGGTTACCAGTTCTCCCTTGGACTGACAGGGGCAGCTGCAGGTCCCGGTAGCTCCTGTTGCTCCTGTCGCTCCCGTGGCTCCTGTTGCTCCCGTGGCTCCTGTCGCTCCCGTGGCTCCTGCTGCTCCTGTCGCTCCCGTGGCCCCTGTCGCTCCCGTGGCCCCTCTCGGACCCAGGCATGGACAACTGGGATTCCATCCTTGACAGCAGTCCTGGCAACAGTTCTGACAGCAATTTTGGCAGCATCCAAACCTGCAGGAGCTGTTTTCCTCGCAAAGGCTCTCTTGTCCATCTCTGAAAAATGGTTCCTCCCTATTGCAGAAGAAATCGTCTCTTTCCGTATAAAAATCTCCAAATGGATTACACATTATATATACTCCTGTATTCCCTTTTATCTTATGATATTCCGGACAGCCAGTTTTGTCCCGGTTTTATCCCGGTTTTGTCCCTCTTCTTCTCTGAAAATATTCCCGGTTCTGTGCACAGGCCAACGTCCCTGGCTTTGTGCGCTCTGCCATCTCATTGAATCTCTCCGCTTTTTTCCACTGCCCCATCCTGTCATAACATACGCATAGCTGGATACAGGGAACATATCCCCTGAGGTCATCCTGTATGAACCCATCCGTACCCGCATCTTTTCCATTTCTCAGTGCCTGCCCGTACCAGTATGCCGCTTCTGCAAAGCGTCCCCTGTCAAAAAACCATTTTCCAATATCACAACAAAGTTCCGGCCTGGGCGTCCCATATTTCAGTCCCAGAAACAACGCCTCCACAGCCTTCTCATCATTTGAAAGCCCAAAATAACAGTCCGCCAGACACCGGCAGGCGTCTAACTTATCCTCGACCCACCCATCCGTCCGGCTCAAAAACACTTTAAATTCCTTCGCTGCCTCGTGAAATTGCTTGTGGTAATAAAGCTCCTTCCCATAATAATACTGTTCCCGTGCTTCAAATAATTCTCCGCTTTCTTTCATTTTCTCAAAAATCCGCAGATTTCTTTCTGAATCTGTTGTTCTTTCCTTATGGTGCTCAATTATGATTTCTTCTTTCAAAACTTTTCCAAAGGGCACCACCACCTCATGAATACGCCCCTTCCATACGGCCTGTGGGCACCTTTTCATGAGTCTTTCCCTGAAAAAACGAATGGCCGGTCTCCCATTTTCATCAAAACCAGCCGCATATAAAAACATCACAACATCCGGTTTTTCCTCGTCCAGCCTCTCTTTAAGCGCCTGAAGCCTTTCCGCCTCCTTCTCCGGAATCACGTCGTCCGCATCCAGCCAGAATAAGTAATCCCCTCTTCCTTTGGAAAATGCAAAGTTCCTCGCCGCAGCAAAATCCTCCTTCCATGGAAAGGAAAAAACCTGTTCTGTAAATCTGGCGGCAACCTCTTTCGTTCTGTCTGTGGAGCCTGTATCCACAATTATAATTTCATCTGCAAATCCAGCCGCACTTTCCAGACAACGTGCCAGCACTTTCTCTTCATCCTTTACAATCATGCAGAGACTGACCGATGCCATAAAACGCTCCTGTTTATATATCTTCATATTTAATATATGTCCATCCGTTCTGCCAGGTACCCCTGTCGGACAGCGGCAGCAGAGATTCTTCATAAGTCAATGCCGTACGAAAATGGAGCGGTCTCAGGTATACGGCCTCTGCGGTACATTTTCGTAAGTAAACCGGTTGATTGTTTTTCCAAAAAGCCTTACAATAGAAGTAATTTCACAAACAGGAGGAATACCCATGAAGCTTGTTATTATCGAACCTCTCGGTGTCAATGACGATAAACTCCTTGCCATGGCAAAGGAAATGCTGCCGTCTGACATCGAAATTGTTTATTACAACACTCGCGTCACCGATACAGCGGCTCTGATCGAACGTGGAAAAGACGCCGACATTATCGCAGTTTCCAACCTCCCGATAAACGCCGACGTAATCAATGGATGCAAAAACTTAAAAATGCTGTCCGTCGCTTTCACCGGAGTAGATCACATCGCCATGGATGCCTGCAGGACAAACGGTGTTCTTGTCAGCAACTGTGCCGGCTACTCCACAGTTGCTGTAGCTGATCTTGTATTTGGCATGGTAATCGCCCTCTATCGAAACATAATTCCCTGTAACCAGGTAGTAAGGAAAAGTGGTACAAAAGATGGTCTGGTAGGATTTGAGCTGGAAGGAAAGAAATTCGGCGTCATCGGAACCGGAGCCATCGGGCTTCGGGTTGCCGCCATCGCCCTGGCCTTCGGCTGTGAGGTTTTCGCATATAGCAGAACCAAAAAGGAAATCCCTGGTATTACATATGTGGATATGGACACACTTCTCTCCACTTGCGACATCGTTTCCCTGCATACACCGCTAAGTCCTCAGACCAAGGGGCTGATCGGAAAACACCAGCTTGCTCTCATGAAGCCCACTGCACTTCTTATCAATACCTCCCGTGGTCCTGTGGTGGACAGCGAAGCCTTAGCCGGGGCTTTAAACGCCGGAAAAATTGCAGGAGCCGGGGTCGATGTATTTGAAATGGAACCGCCTGTACCGGAATCTCATCCGCTCCTCACCGCAAAGAATGTAATCGCCACTCCCCATGTGGCCTTTGCGACGAAAGAAGCTCTGGAAAAGCGTGCCGTAATTGTTTTTGACAACATTGCCAGGTGGGCCAAGGGAGAACCCCAGAATGTAATGTAGTTCTTTTGGTAATAATCCGCAGGTCTGCGTGATTACTATGAAAGTCCGCCGCCAGACAGACGACATGCATTCAGGGATTCCCGATGCGCCGCCTGAGCATTCATGCATTGCGGCATATCTGCTGCCGGGCGTATGAGAGCTAAAGAGCGGGATACAAAAAGGAGACAGCGCTGTGGGATTCTTGCTTATTAAAGCCTTGAATTTCCGCAGGACTATCTCCTTTTTCAATCATACGGGATCAGAGAAAAGGGTAAACGGTATCACTTGGAACAGCTGCCTCATAAAGCATCGCCACAGCAGGAAGGCAGATTTTCCTTTTTCTCTGCATATTGTTTTAAAAATGCACCATACACCTTCTCCTCTGCCGCGAGTCTCGCCTCCACGGCATCCTCATAGTTCTCAAGGGAGCCAATTTTCCCCGGACCCCCATACAAGAGTTTATCTAACATACGTTCGATGAACTCTTATTCTTTTTTCTCTCATCGCAAATCGCAATTTCCTATAAAGTAAAAAAGGGGCTGTTGCAAAATAGAGGAGTTCATCGAGATATAGTATACTGTTTTCAAACAGAAACATATATTTTGTATGAAAAACTCATTTTGCAACAGCCCTTTTGAAACTGAAACTATTATGATTTATTGCTGCCGACGGTGCGGCATCTCCGGCCTATTCGGTCTCACTGTCTATATCCACATAACCTTCTGTGGACGGAATTGTAAAGCTCACTTCCTGTCCGGGATTATTTACTTTCATGGAAATATCCATCACGTATTTTATGGTCTCACTCTCTTTGCTATCGGTATCTGTCACAACGATATCCATATCCATGTACATCTTCTGGCTTGTATAATAGCCGTTTTCATCAATGACAGCCTCTCCGTTGGAAGCGTTAATGACATAAGACATATCCATTCCAAGATCAGAAAAACTCGTTCCGCCCATCAGCTCCTCCAGATAACGGTTCAGGGCGGCGGCGTTATTATCAAAGGTCAGGATAGTTTTATTTCCTTCTTCCCTCATCCGGAGATTATTAATGAAAGAAGTATCCACTTCCATTACATCTATATTGCTGCTGGCTTCTTTCAGGGCTTCCTCCATGGGCATCGCCTGCTTTATCTTCATTCCCATCATGTCTGCATAATAGTATCCGTTCGTATAGAACATATTGAGAGGCATATCGCTTCCCAGCATATCCATGCTTCCCTCTGCTGTAAACTCCAGGTTTCCGGTCCTGGCGCCGCGAAGCTTCAGATTCAGATTCATTCCCATATCCATGGACGTGCCATCTGCATTCATAGAAATCTTATAATCCGCATCCACATCCATACTGTCAAGGCTGCTGTTCTTTTTCTGAGCTTCCTCATACACAGCCAGAGCCCTGCTGTCATTATTAGTCCTAATCGCGACTTCTTTCTTCTGAACCACACCATTCACTGTCCAGGCGCCGTTCTCGTTGATTTCATATCCGTCTGCCCGGGGAACGTTGGTGATCGCATAGCCTTTGCTGTTGAAATAGTAGCACTCCGCCGAGCCGTCGTTATTACCGTCTACCCACTGCCATCCATCCTTGTAATAAGAGCCGTCCTCCGTCTCATACCACCAGCCGTTCATATCCAGATGCCATTCACCAGCCAGTGAGGTAAAAGACAGCATCAAAGCAGCCGGAATCGCTGTCAGCAATACTTTCTTCCACATTTTCATACAAAAAACCTCCTTTAAATAAACGTTTCCAACTTACTTCCCTGATTATATCAAATATTCAGACAGCAAACAAGTTTTTTCTCAAAACATTTTCGTACGGAAAATCATTCCCTCCTACGGCTTCTGGTTTCAAAAACATCAGACATAAGATTGCTCCACCTGTACCACTGCAAAATAGTTTTCCCACTTTTCCTCTACAAGCGATTCAATTCCCATTTTCACGTTCTCATTGGATGTTTCAAACCCGTAAGGCACTACTGCGTCAAAGATGAGATTGGTGTGGGTCGGCCCCTGTACCATGCGGAAATCATGAATGGAAACGCCGGGAAACTTTTCCGCGATCTTATCTGCCACAGCCCGTTTCATCTCTGTAACTTTCGCATTGTCCACTTCAATGGGATCCATATGTATGACGGCCTCGCACCCCAGCTTATGGTTTAATTCCTTTTCAATCCTGTCTATTACATCGTGTATTTCAAAAATATCACTGTTTCCCGAAACCTCTCCATGGAGAGATATCATTCGTCTTCCCGGGCCGTAATCATGGACAACTAGATCATGAATCCCTATGATTTCCGGATGCGCCATAACTGTGCCCTTAATTTCCTCCACAAACTCATGGGAAGGCGGCTCTCCCAAAAGAGGATTTAAGGTATCCTTAGCCGCACTGTACCCTGCAAACAGTACAAACCCGGCCACCAGACAGCCGCACCATCCATCAATATTCACAGATGTCGTATAAGTGACCGCCATGGAAATCAAAACGGCTGTGGTCGCAACGGAATCGCTGAGACTGTCCATGGCTGTGGCCTTCATGGCTTCGGAATCAATTTTCTTTCCCACAGAGCGGTTATAATAACACATATACATTTTCACGCAAACGGACGCCACCAAAATTGCCACCGAAACAAGCTCTGTCTCCACGGGTTCCGGTGTGCGGATTTTTTCAATGGATGTCTTTAAAAGCTCCAATCCCATGAAAATAATCACCATGGAGACTCCAAAGCCAGACAGATATTCAATACGTCCATGTCCAAAGGGATGGCCTGCATCGGCTTTCATTCCTGAAAACTTGAATCCCACCAGAGTAATCAAAGAGGAACCGGCATCCGACAGATTATTGAACGCATCCGCAGTGATTGCAATGGAGCCGCTTATGACACCTGCCATATATTTTCCCCAAAAAAGCAGAATGTTCAAACTAATACCCACAATGCTGCACAGCATTCCATAAGAACGTCGAATGTTTTTATCTTCATATTTTTCTCTGTCTTTAATAAATAATCTGGATAACACTGTAATCATAACCAGTTACCTTTTCTGACTCCTTATAATATAATGAGACTGGGGTCAAAAAGTATTTTGACCCCAGCCGTAAAACATCTATTCGTAACCGTTCAGTCCCGCATCTATTCCTGTGTATCGTCCTCGTTGAGAATGATTTCTTCGGCCTCGCCGATGGGAGCGTCCTCCTCCGGCTGCAATATCGGAATTTCCTCTACTTCCTCTTCCTGTTCTTCTATCTCATCTGTGCCGAGACGGATATCACGATAACGCTTCATACCTGTACCTGCCGGAATCGGCTTACCAATAATAACATTCTCCTTAAGACCGATCAGATGATCTACTTTACCGTTAATGGCGGCTTCCGTCAGAACCTTTGTGGTCTCCTGGAAGGATGCAGCGGATAAGAAGGAGTCCGTGGCAAGGGACGCTTTCGTGATACCAAGCAATACCTGTTTCCCCTCCGCAGGCTTCTTTCCATCTGCAAGCAAAGCTTCGTTCATCTCATTAAAATCCAGAACATCCATGGAAGTTCCCGGAAGAACCTCGGAATCCCCGCTTTCCTCCACGCGAATTTTCTTGAGCATCTGATGAACAATCATTTCAATGTGTTTATCGTTGATCTCCACGCCCTGTAACCGGTAAACACGCTGCACCTCACGGAGCATGTAATTCTGAACAGCACGAACGCCCTTGACCTTTAAAAGATCGTGGGGATTGATACTGCCCTCCGTCAGAACATCTCCGGCCTCAAGAACCTGGCCGTCCAGCGCCTTGATTCTGGAACCATAAGGAATCAGATAGGTCTTGGAATTTCCGGTCTCCTGGTCCGTAACGATAATTTCACGTTTTTTCTTTGTATCTTTAATTGTGGCAACTCCGCCGAATTCCGCAATAATGGCAAGTCCCTTGGGCCGCCTCGCCTCAAAAAGCTCCTCTACACGGGGAAGACCCTGTGTAATGTCACCGCCGGCAACGCCGCCTGTATGGAAGGTACGCATGGTAAGCTGTGTACCGGGCTCACCGATGGACTGTGCCGCAATAATTCCGACAGCTTCACCGACCTGAACCGGCTGTCCGGTGGCCATGTTGGCGCCGTAACATTTTGCACATACGCCGATGTGGCACTTACAGGTCAGTACATTACGGATCTTTACGGTATTCCTTCCCTGCTTCTCCAGCACCCGGATCACTGCCGCCGCACGCTTCGGCGTACACATATGGTTGGCCTTCACAACCACCTCTCCCGTATCCGGATCAATGATTGTTTCCGCAATATATCTTCCAGTCAGACGCTCCTCCAGGCTCTCAATGGTCTCCTTACCGTCAGAGAACCCGGATATTTCCATAAACGGAATCTCTTTTCCCTCACAGCAGTCGATCTCGCGGATAATCAAATCCTGAGAAACATCAACCAGACGTCTTGTCAGGTAACCGGAGTCGGCGGTACGGAGAGCCGTATCGGACAGACCCTTGCGGGCGCCATGGGCGGAAATGAAGTACTCCAGTACATCAAGCCCTTCACGGAAATTAGACTTAATCGGAAGCTCGATGGTATGGCCTGTCGTGTCCGCCATCAGACCACGCATGCCTGCAAGCTGCTTGATCTGCTTATCGGAACCACGGGCTCCGGAATCAGCCATCATGAAGATATTATTGTACTTATCCAGTCCTGTGAGCAGATCATGGGTCAGCTGGTCATCGGTCTCTTTCCAGGTATCAATTACTTCCTTATACCGCTCCTCCTCTGTGATCAAGCCGCGGCGGAAATTCTTGGCAATTTTGTCAACCGTTGCTTCCGCATTGGCAAGAAGCAGCTTTTTGGACTCCGGAACAGTCATGTCGTGAATGGATACCGTCATAGCCGCTCTGGTGGAATATTTGTAGCCAATAGCCTTAATATCATCAAGGGTAATCGCTGTCTGCATTGCCCCGTGGGTATTGATAACTTTTTCAAGGATCTGCTTCAGCTGTTTTTTCTTAACTAAGAAATCAATCTCCGGCTTTAATTCATTCTCAGGAATGCTTCTGTCCACAAATCCGAGGTCCTGCGGAATAATTTCATTAAACAGAATACGTCCCACAGTGGTTTCAACGATGCCGCTCTTTTCTGTTTTGTCGGCCATGGTCTTCGTGATTCTTACCTTAATTCTCGCATGGAGAGTAACAGCTCCGTTCTCATATGCAAGAATTGCCTCGTTTTGACTCTTGAAGAATTTTCCCTCTCCCTTTGCGCCGGGTCTTTCCTGTGTCAGATAATAAATACCAAGTACCATATCCTGAGAAGGAACGGCCACCGGACCGCCATCGGAGGGCTTCAGTAAGTTGTTGGGTGAAAGCAGCAGGAATCTGCACTCCGCCTGCGCTTCCATGGAAAGCGGAACGTGTACGGCCATCTGATCACCATCAAAATCAGCGTTGAAGGCAGTACAAACAAGGGGATGAAGCTTGATCGCCTTACCTTCTACCAGAATCGGCTCGAATGCCTGGATGCCAAGCCTGTGCAGAGTAGGAGCACGATTTAACATAACAGGATGCTCTTTAATTACATCCTCCAGCACATCCCAGACCTCCGTCTGAAGACGCTCTACCATCTTCTTTGCATTTTTAATGTTATGGGCGGTTCCGTTGGCCACCAGCTCCTTCATAACAAAAGGTTTGAACAGCTCAATGGCCATCTCCTTGGGAAGGCCGCACTGATAAATCTTAAGCTCCGGCCCGACAACAATAACGGAACGTCCGGAATAGTCCACACGTTTTCCCAAAAGGTTCTGGCGGAAACGTCCCTGTTTTCCCTTTAACATATCGGAAAGGGACTTTAATGCACGGTTTCCGGGACCTGTTACAGGCCTTCCGCGTCTTCCGTTGTCAATTAAAGCGTCCACGGCTTCCTGGAGCATACGTTTCTCGTTGCGGACGATGATGTCCGGAGCGCCTAACTCCAGGAGTCTTGCAAGACGGTTATTGCGGTTGATGATTCTTCTGTATAAATCATTTAAGTCAGAGGTGGCAAAACGGCCGCCGTCAAGCTGTACCATAGGGCGGATATCCGGCGGAATTACCGGAATCACAGTCATAATCATCCACTCCGGTTTATTGCCGGAATGGAGGAACGCCTCAACTACTTCCAGGCGTTTGATAATTCTTGCTCTCTTCTGTCCGGAAGAATCTTTTAAAGCCCTTCTGAGCTCCTCAGAATCCTTTTCCAGATTAATATCTTTTAAAAGCTCCTGGATGGCCTCGGCGCCCATTCCTACACGGAAAGCGCCATAACCATATTTTTCAACTGCGTCGCGGTACTCCTTTTCAGAAAGCACCTGCTTTAACTGGAGTCCAGTGGTTCCGGGATCCAATACAATATAGGAAGCAAAATACAAAACCTTTTCCAGAACTCTCGGAGAAATGTCCAGAATCAGTCCCATGCGGCTCGGGATGCCCTTAAAATACCAGATATGAGAAACCGGGGCCGCCAGAGCAATATGGCCGATACGCTCACGGCGCACGCTTGCTTTCGTTACCTCGACGCCGCAGCGATCACAGATAACACCCTTATATCTGATTTTTTTGTATTTACCGCAGTGGCACTCCCAGTCCTTGCTCGGCCCGAAAATCCTTTCACAGTACAGGCCGTCTTTTTCCGGCTTCAATGTACGGTAATTGATGGTTTCGGGCTTTTTTACCTCACCGTGGGACCATTCTAGGATTTTTTCCGGAGAAGCAAGTCCGATACGGATTGCGTCAAATGTCATCGGCTGATAAGTTTCATTTGTCTCAGGCATGAACGGTACTCCCTTCTATTATTTGTCATTATCGGAATAGTCGTCGTCAATGTAGCCGTCATCTTCCTCCGGCTCGTCAATATAATCATCCTCTTCAGAATCCACCAGCTCTCCGTCCTTAAATTCCTGTTTCTGGAATCCAAAGCTGCCGAAAGACTCTTCTTTTTCCTCGTAGCGTCTGTCGCCTTCAATAATGGAACGTAAATCAAGGTCACTGTCCGCATAATCAATGTTCTCGGACATTTCCACCTCTTCTCCATTGTCACGCAGCACCCTCACATCCAGGCCCAGTGACTGGAGCTCCTTTAAGAGTACCTTGAAGGACTCCGGGATACCCGGCTCCGGAATATTCTCGCCCTTAATGATAGCCTCATAGGTCTTCACACGCCCAACCACATCGTCGGATTTCACCGTCATGATTTCCTGCAATGTATAGGAAGCGCCATAAGCCTCCAGAGCCCAAACTTCCATCTCACCGAAACGCTGTCCGCCAAACTGGGCTTTTCCTCCCAGAGGCTGCTGGGTAACCAGAGCGTATGGGCCTGTGGAACGGGCGTGAATCTTATCATCCACAAGATGATGGAGCTTCAGATAATGCATGTGCCCTATGGTAGTGGGGCTGTCGAAGTATTCACCGGTCCGTCCGTCACGGAGCAGCACCTTGCCATCTCTCTGAATCGGAACTCCCTTCCAGAGTCCCCGATGCTCCAGATGTTCTCCGAGATATTCCATTACCTCAGGCTTAAGCAGATCATTATACTTCTTCTGGAACTCGTTCCACTCCATATTTACATAATCGTTGGCAAGCTCCAGCGTATCCTGAATATCATCTTCATTCGCGCCGTCGAAGACTGGGGTCGATACATTAAAGCCAAGGGCTTTCGCAGCGAGGCTTAAATGAATCTCGAGCACCTGTCCGATATTCATACGTGACGGCACGCCCAGGGGATTTAACACGATATCAAGCGGACGGCCGTTTGGCAGAAACGGCATATCCTCCACCGGAAGCACACGGGAAACAACACCCTTGTTGCCATGACGTCCGGCCATCTTATCTCCAACGGAAATCTTACGTTTCTGTGCAATATAGATTCTTACAGACTGATTCACGCCGGGAGCCAGCTCATCGCCGTTCTCTCTTGTGAATACCTTGGCGTCTACGATAATCCCGTATGCACCGTGAGGTACTTTTAAGGAAGTATCGCGGACTTCCCTCGCCTTCTCTCCAAAGATGGCGCGAAGCAGTCTCTCCTCGGCAGTCAGCTCAGTTTCTCCCTTTGGAGTCACCTTACCCACCAAAATATCACCGGCGCGTACTTCTGCGCCGATACGGATAATTCCGCGCTCATCCAGATCTTTCAGAGCGTCCTCGCCCACGCCCGGGACATCTCTCGTGATCTCTTCCGGCCCCAATTTGGTATCACGGGCCTCCGCCTCATATTCCTCAATATGGACGGAAGTATAGACATCATTCTGAACCAGTTTTTCACTCAGCAGAACAGCATCCTCGTAATTGTAGCCTTCCCATGTCATAAAACCGATCAGCGGGTTCTTTCCAAGGGCGATTTCACCGTCTTTCGTGGATGGGCCGTCTGCAATCACCTCGCCCTTTTCCACATGATTTCCCTTAAATACAATGGGTTTCTGATTGTAGCAGTTACTCTGATTGCTCCTCTTAAATTTAGTCAGATGGTAAACATCTCTGTTTCCATCGGCATCTCTCTTAATAATGATCTCATTGGATGCGGAACGCTCAACGACGCCCGCGTTTTTGGCCACCACGCATACGCCGGAGTCAACGGCAGCCTTTCCTTCAATACCGGTTCCGACAACGGGAGCTTCTGTGGAAAGAAGCGGTACAGCCTGACGCTGCATATTAGAACCCATCAGAGCACGGTTGGCGTCGTCGTTCTCCAGGAACGGAATCATAGAGGTCGCCACAGAAAATACCATCTTCGGAGATACGTCCATCAGGTCGATGGATCGTTTCTGGAAGGAAGAAGTTTCTTCGCGGAAACGTCCGGAAATATTGTTATGAACAAAATGACCATCTTCGTCCAGAGGTTCGTTGGCCTGCGCCACAATATAGTTATCTTCTTCATCGGCTGTCAGATAAACCACTTCGTCGGTTACCTGCGGGTTCGCCGGATCAGATTTATCAACCACACGGTAGGGAGCCTCGACAAAGCCGTAGGGATTCACCCTGGCATAAGTCGCAAGGGAATTGATCAGACCAATATTGGGACCTTCAGGAGTCTCGATTGGGCACATACGTCCATAATGGGTATAGTGCACATCCCGCACCTCAAATCCGGCTCTCTCTCTGGAAAGGCCTCCGGGGCCCAGTGCGGAAAGACGTCTCTTGTGAGTCAGCTCAGAAAGCGGGTTGTTCTGGTCCATAAACTGAGACAGCTGGGAACTTCCGAAAAATTCCTTTACAGCAGCCGTCACAGGCTTGATATTGATTAAGGACTGGGGAGTAATTCCCTCCATGTCCTGTGTGGTCATTCTCTCTCTTACCACACGCTCCATTCTGGAAAGGCCAATACGGTACTGGTTCTGTAATAATTCTCCAACCGCACGGATGCGGCGGTTGCCCAGATGATCAATATCATCTTTTGTACCGATTCCGTACTCCAGATGCATATTATAATTAATGGAAGCAATAATATCTTCCTTCGTAATATGCTTCGGAATCAGGTCATGAACGTTACGGCGGATGACAGCCTTCAGCTGCTCTTCGTCCATATCCCCTGATTTTGCCAGAATATCAGCCAGCACCGGGTAGAATACTAACTCTGTCACGCCGGCCTCTTCCGGTTTAAAGTTCACATAAGAAGCCAGATCTACCATCATATTGGAAAGAACTTTCACAGTTCTTTCTTCCGTCTGAATCCAGACATAGGGAACAGCGGCATTCTGGATGGCGGTCGCCTGCTCCTTGGAGAGCGGCTTTCCGGACTCTGCCAGAATTTCACCGGTGGTGGTATCTACCACATCTTCGGCCGGAATCTGTCCTGTAATGCGATTTTTGAAGTGAAGCTTCTTATTAAATTTATATCTTCCAACTTTGGCCAGATCATATCTTCTCGGGTCAAAGAACATGCTGTTTAACAGGCTTTCCGCACTGTCAACAGAAAGCGGCTCACCGGGACGGATCTTCTTATACAATTCCAGAAGGCCATCCTGGTAATTGTCGGAAGTATCCTTTCCAAAGCTTGCAAGAATCTTCGGCTCCTCACCGAACAATTCGGTAATTTCTGCGTTTGTACCAAATCCAAGAGCGCGAACCAGCACGGTTACCGGAACCTTTCTTGTACGGTCCACACGCACATAAAAAACATCATTGGAATCCGTCTCATACTCCAGCCATGCGCCGCGGTTGGGGATTACGGTACAAGAATATAACTCTTTACCGATCTTATCATGGTCAATTCCATAATATATTCCAGGGGAACGCACCAACTGGCTTACAATAACTCGTTCCGCGCCATTGATCACAAAAGAACCTGTATCTGTCATTAACGGCAGATCACCCATGAAAATCTCGTGTTCATTGATTTCATCTTTATCTTTGTTGCAGAGTCTCACCTTTACCTTCAAAGGCGCCGCGTAAGTGGCATCCCGTTCCTTGCACTCCTCAATCGTATATTTGATGTCATCCTTACAGAGCGTGAAGTCCACGAACTCCAGGCTCAGGTGACCGGCAAAATCTGCGATCGGAGAGATATCATCGAAAACCTCTTTTAAGCCTTCGTCGAGGAACCACTGGTAGGAATCTTTTTGGATTTCGATCAGATTCGGCATCCCAAGAACTTCCTTCTGTCTTGAGTAGCTCATCCTTACGCTCTTACCGGCCGGCACCGGACGTATTCTGCTTTTCTCCATTGACGTTTCACCCCTGTTTTCTTTATCAATCTCAACTTCTAATTTTGGGCATACTGGTACCATAAGCACATGATACCATAATAGTGCACTTTTCATACTATCATAGCTCTTTCAAGCTGTCAAGCCGTTTTTCCATAAATTACAATTTGCGGATTTTATGCATTTGGGGCTCAAATCTTCTTTGTTTATAATGTCTGTTTTAACACAGTAAATTAATTTTTTGAAAAACTCTCAACGTCATTGAGAGTTTTTAT
>CAJUDN010000057.1:14300-19148 GCA_910585355.1 uncultured Lachnospiraceae bacterium | reverse complement strand
TTGTCAGTTTTCGGCATATTGACAAGAAACTGATAATTTTCAGACACGCTCTAGGCACGAAAATAGTAGCCCACTCCCCATTTGGTATGAACATATTTGGGATCGCTGGGACTGGGTTCTATTTTTTCACGGAGCCTCCGTACATGCACATCCACGGTCCTCACATCTCCGCTGTCCATAGCTTTATTTCCCCAAACGTAACTAAGGAGTGCCTCTCTGCTGTATACCTTGTTGGGGTTTGTTACAAGCAGCTCCAGCAAATCAAACTCCTTTGCAGTCAGGTTAATTTCTTTCTCTTTAATAAACACCCGTCTGCTCTCTCTGTCCAGCTTTAAATCTCCGCATACCACTGCGCTGTTTTCTGCCCTTCCATTCTTACCGGATTTTCTGGAATTTCTCCGGATAATGGCCTTAATTCTGGCTTTTACCTCAAGAATATTGAAAGGCTTTGTGATATAATCATCTGCGCCGTATTCAAGTCCCAGAATTTTGTCCATATCGCCGCCCTTGGCCGTCAGCATGATAATCGGCATCTCAGAAAATTCGCGGATTGCCTGACACACCTCAAACCCGTCATGTTCCGGCAGCATCACATCCAGCAGCACCACATCATATTCTGTCTGCTTTGCCTTCTCTATGGCCTCATTCCCATCATACGCACAATCTACTTCCATTCCATCCTGTTCCAGACTGAACCGGATTCCTTTTACAATCAATTTCTCATCATCCACAACCAGAACTTTTGCCATTTTCTCCTCCTGCTAAACTGTGATACGTTCCTTTATCTTCTGAAAACCTGCATTCTTGATGCCGGGAACCTTCATAATATCCTCAATTTTCTCAAAACCGCCAGATTCCTCCCGGAAGCGGATAATATCATCTGCCCGTGACTCCCCGATCCCAGTCAGGGTCATAAGCTGTTCCTTTGAGGCTGTATTAATGTTGATACGTCCATCGGACTCTCCGGTTGTTCCTGAAGGAAACTCCTCTGAAAGAACCTCCGCCTCTTTTTTGCTTAATATTACCAGTTTCATTCCATCTGAAACCTTCTGGGCCAGATTCAAAAAATCTGAAGCCGCAGCTTCCGTAAATCCCCCGGCCGCTTCGACGGCTTCAAACACATGGCTCCCGGCCGGAAGTTCATAAACTCCCGGCTGATTCACTTCTCCGCATATATGTACAAAATATCCCGGCTCATCTGCATGTGATGATTCGGCTTCTGCAAAAGATTCCGACGAAAACACATCTTTTTCAGTCCCCGTGCCGGGCTCTCTTCCTTCCTCTGCGGCCCCAAGCCTGTTTTCCAGCAAAACACCTCCGGATTTTTCTCCAAAGACGCCATAGAAAATCCCGGCCACGGACAAAAATGCCGCGGCCGCTGCAATTTTCCAATATTTCTTACTGATTTTTTTCCACATAATCATACCTCCTGAAAAATTCATCAGAAGATACTGTTCTGCCTATTTATATTCTATCCAAACACATCTGTAAAAACAAGTCCCATTTTAAAAACTTTTTACCCCTCATAACTGCATATGCCCATTTAAGATTGCCTGCGGCAATGGGGCATACCCTTTGACCCCATTATAATACTGGCCCCCGGTCAATCAGCGGAATGATTAACCAGGTAATGAACACCAGCACAGTTCAGCCATCACCACCGAAACACTACGATCCCGGCAATGGCAATGGCGGCGCCTATAAGTTTCTTCCACTCAAATCCCGTCTTATCCACCCCGAACACACCAAACACCTCCACAAGATAAGACACCAGAATCTGTGTCACCACAATGAGAAGCGTTGCCTTTGCGGGCCCCAGTCCATCCATGCTTTTTATCACGGTCCATGTGATAAAAGCTCCCATGACGCCCCCTAACAGCATATATTTTCTATCCACGGAAAACATTCCCCATATCTCTCCGCACCCGGTGCAGAAATATAAAACCACACAGGTCAAAAAAGCGGTGAGCTGTACCCATCCGGCTGCCGCCCAGATACTGCTCTCCTTGGTCACCTCCGTATTAAACACTCCCTGAATACTCATAAGCGCTCCGGAAAGCAGAGCCACGACAATTCCCCACATAAAAAACCTCCTGAAATGAATTACCAATAGTATTCCATATCAGGAGATTTCTATACCTCATCGTTCGGTGATAGCCGAACGCCCGACCGAAAGGCTTGTATTACGGAATCCCCGGAGGGGATACCTCATCGTTCGGCGATAGCCGAACGCCCAACCGAAAGGCTTATATTACGGGGTCCCTCGCCGTCTGAGAGCCGCCTGAGCCAGATGTTTACATAAAACAGCTGTCGTCACGGCTCCCACACCGCCCGGCACCGGTGTCGCAGCCAGGGCGGCCGTTTCCAGCCCCTCCCACTTTATGTCGCCGCACACTCCGCCATTCTCATCCACATTAATTCCCACATCAATGACCACAGCACCGCCGGCCACATGCTCTGCAGAAAGCATCCCGGCTTTCCCGGCTGCCGCCACCAAAATATCCGCCTCCCGGCACATTTTTTTCAAATCCTTTGTCTGGGTATGGCAAACAGTCACAGTGGCATTTTCCTTTAAAAACAGCATGGAAAGAGGCCTTCCTACAACCATGCTCCGTCCCACAACTACCGCATGTTTTCCTGTAATCTCCATGTCATAGGCTTTTAAAACCTCGATCACTGCTTCGGCCGTGCAGGGGGCAAAGCCATCCCCTTCCCCAGCAAACACTCTGGCCGTATTCACAGGGCTGATACCGTCCAGATCCTTTTGGGGATCGATCATCCTCTCAAAGACCCGCTCATCCATGGTTTTGGGTAGGGGCCGTAGAAGAAGAAGTCCATCAATTGCAACATCCCCATTGATCTTTTTAAACTCCATGCAAAACTCTTCTTCCGAAATTGATTCCGGAAACACAAAGGACCTGGCTTCCATGCCAAAGGCAGCAATCTTTTTCATCACATTCCGCTCATAGGAAACATCATCCGGCCTCTGCCCTACCCGGACAATGGCCGCCGTCGGGACATATCCATTCATTCCTTTTAAATACTCCCTCACCTGCTCCTTTAGCCTGCCTGATACCTCTGCCCCTTTTAGTGTAATCATCCTTTCACCGCCTCCAGCACAATTCCGTAAATCCGGTCTGCCTTCTCAGTTCCTTCCCTCACAAACCGGTCTGCCATTTGATTCAAATGCTCTGCCTGTTTCCGGTTTTTCATCAGCTTCGTGTTAATATATACATTCATCACAGCCCCCAGCAGAGCAGAACGCAAAAACTGAATTCCCACCCCAGCATCGCTGACTGCCAGGCGGCTCCCATGAAGCGCCAAAAGCTCCAATGGCTCCATGGCTTTAATGCATTCCTCCATAATTTTAAGGGGAACTGCGGCCGCCTCATTAAGGCACCCTTCCATATATTCTTCCTTTTTTCTCCGCTCCTCGTCTGTCTCCGCTTTCATACCGTATGCCCTGGAAAGCGGCTCAAATACCCTGGCATCCTCCGCTGACAAAAAAAGGAAGCGGCTTCTGGAGTCTTTCAGATCTCCAAGGCACTTCTGCACTTCCTCCGCCCACTGAAGATACTTCTTCTTTCCCGTAGTCAAATTCCCAACCATCTCACCCAGGGCAGATCCCAGCGCTCCGCAGACAGCCGAAGCCCCACCGCCCCCCGGTACCGGTGCCTTTGATGCCAGCGCCTCCAAATATCCATTCCACTCTTCCATATAGTTCCTCCTCTCCGGCCACAAACCGTTTTTATGCCTATTCGGCCTGTGCCCTATAAAATCATCTCAACCACATAAACAACCACAATAGCTGAACACGCTACCGTAACCAGGCCCTTTCTGTAATAACTGAGTACCAATGCCGCTGCCGTTCCTGCCAAAGCCGAATAAAAGCTTCCTGTTGATGTGAATACATCAGGAAAGGTCATAGCCCCTAAAACAGCATAGGGCGTATAGTCCAGAAACGACCGTAAATACCGCGACCGAATCTGTTTTCTGAACACCGTAAGCGGCACTACTCTGGGAATATATGTCACCAGCGCCATAATAAAAATGCAGATGATGATCCGTTTCATATCCATATCATTCCACCTTACTTGTTACATATTCCGTATCGTCCTTCGGAAACAGCGCCGCGCCGCACCCGGCCCCGGCCATAGTGGAAAGAATAATCCTGAATCCCGAAGAGACAAAGGAAAATACCGGAATATATTTTAGCATACAGTTTACGGAAACAGCAATCAGTATGATTACAAGCACATGAATCGAATCCCTGGCAGCCGGAACAATCAATGCAATGAACATACCATACAAAGCAATTCCCATGGCATTTTGAAGAGCGGCAGGAAGTACAGATGAAATACACGCCCCCAGTACAGTTCCCAGATTCCAGCCGGCAATCGGCGGAAGAATCAGCCCAAAAAGGTATACCGCCCTCAGGGTCCCGGGTTTTAAAGAAGCCACCACAAAAATTTCATCTGTCACTGCAAACCCGAAGAGCATACGTTTGAGTGTTCCCATCGTCTCCTCAATCTTTTGGGTCAGTGACAGGGACATTAACATATACCTGATATTAATCACAAAAGTAGTCAGTCCAATTTCCACATATCCTGCCCCCAGAAGAATTAAATTGGTTCCTGCAAACTGGCCCGCACTGGTAAGATTTGTTAAAGAAATCAAAAACGCCGCCCATACAGGCAGACCACCGGAAACCGCAATAAACCCAAAGGTAAAGGCTACAGGAATATATCCCAGGCAAATGGGCGTTCCATCCTTAAGTCCGCGCTCCAATTCTTTTTTCCAGCTCATTTTTTCCTCCGTACACGTCTGCTGACCACATTCTACCATGTC
>CAJUDN010000057.1:0-14200 GCA_910585355.1 uncultured Lachnospiraceae bacterium | reverse complement strand
TCCGACATAGTATGCTCCGCAGGCTGCACTCGATTCGCCAAGGTATTTGTCCGTCTTTCGGACTGACGCGAATCGGCGCTGGTAGAATGTCTCATCACATTCTACCATGTCTCCGACATAGTATGCTCCGCAGGCTGCACTCGATTCGCCAAGGTATTTGTCCGTCCTTCGGACTGACGCGAATCGGCGCTGGTAGAATGTCTCATCACATTCTACCATATTCCTCCCCCAATAGTAACCCCTTTGGTGATTTTTTGGGGTGATTTTGGTGATCTGTCCACTTGACGCGACATGGGAATCATTGTTACAATAGAAGTATCTAAGTATGCTGAATAAAGGAGGAAACAAATGGCACCGAAAGTATATTTTTCCAGAACCATCACCCCTGAAAAAGTAGTAGAACTTTACGATATGGCAGGAAAGAAGCCTGGCGGAAAGGTGGCTGTTAAGCTCCACTCCGGAGAAGTCGGCAACCAGAACTTCTTAAGACCCGGCTTCTGGAAACCCATAATTGAACATGTGAACGGAACGGTGGTGGAATGCAATACTGCCTATGAGGGGCAGAGAAACACTACCAAAAAACATTTAAAAACCCTCAAGGTCCACGGATGGTCTGATATTTTCAATGTGGATTTGCTGGATGCAGAAGGTCCGGATCTGGAGCTTGAAATTCCTAACGGAGCCGTCATAAAAAAGAATTATGTGGGAAAAAACCTTGCGGACTATGATTCCATGGTGGTATTATCCCATTTTAAAGGCCATCCCATGGGCGGCTACGGCGGAGCCTTAAAGCAGCTCTCCATCGGCATTGCCTCTTCCTTCGGAAAGGCGTATATCCACGGAGCTGGAGAACCGGAAAAAATATGGACTTCCGATCACAACTCTTTCCTAGAGTCCATGGCCGATGCGGCCGCCTCCATTGTAAATTATTTCAAGGGAAATATCGTGTATGTAAACGTAATGAAAAACATGTCCGTGGACTGCGACTGCTGTGCCGTAGCGGAAGATCCCTGTATGAAAGACATCGGAATCCTTGTATCCCTGGATCCGGTTGCCATTGACCAGGCCTGTCTGGATCTGGTTTATAAAGCAGATGACCCCGGAAGAGACCATCTGCTGGAAAGAATTGAATCCAGAAACGGCGTCCACACAGTAGAAGCCGCTGCAAAGCTCGGCATCGGTTCCAGAGAATATGAACTGGTAGAAATTTAATAATAAACTGTAAAAATTTCCGTAAAAGGGGCTGTGGCAAAGCGAATTTTTCATACAAGATACAGGTTTCTGTTTGAGAACAGTATACTATATTTTGATGAATTTTTCCATTTTGCAGCAGCCCCCTTTATATATCTATCAATAACAATTCAGCCATACATCTTCTCGCCCGCCTTCTGCAGACAAAAGCATTTAGCCTCCTTCCTGTGAATATCCAGACAGAAAACTTCTTTTGCAAACATCCTTTAGCGCATTCTCTGTTCTGAATCTTCACATGGCTGAGCCATAATGCATATTATGCAAAAATATTTTATATTAATTCATTTTTCCCTTGACTTTTCAAAAAAGCCGTTGTATATTTATGTGACATAGGGAAACTATACGCGATAAAACCGGAGGAAAAACGTTATGAAAGAGAAGGTCATTTTAGCATATTCCGGCGGACTTGATACTACCGTACTGATTCCGTGGTTACAGGAAAATTATGATTACGAAGTTATCTGTGTCTGCATTGATGTAGGGCAGGGGAATGAACTGGACGGCCTGGAAGAGAGAGCAAAATACTGCGGCGCTTCCAAGCTTTATATTGAACATGTTACCGATGAATTCTGCGATGAATATATTGCCCCCTGTGTAAAGGCGAACGCTACCTACGAAAACAAATACTTAATCGGTACGGCCATGGCCCGTCCATTGATTGCTAAAATCCTGGTGGATATTGCGAAAAAGGAAGACGCTGTTGCCATCTGTCATGGTGCAACAGGAAAAGGAAACGATCAGGTACGTTTCGAGCTGGGAATCAAGGCGCTGGCTCCTGAAATGAAAATTATCGCTCCCTGGAGAACCTGGAATATCAAATCCCGTGAAGAAGAGCTGGAGTACTGTGCCGCACACAACATTGATCTTCCCTTCAGGGCCGATAACAGTTACAGCCGCGACCGCAACATCTGGCACATCAGTCATGAGGGGCTGGAGTTAGAGGATCCGGCTCAGGCGCCGGACTTTGATCATATGCTGGTTCTTGGCGTGGCTCCTGAAAAGGCTCCAGAAGAAGGGATTGAGCTGACCATTTCTTTTGAAAAGGGAGTTCCCGTTGCCTTAAATGATGAAAAAATGAAATTCTCCACGCTCCTGGAAAAACTCAACGAGCTGGGCGGAAAGCACGGAATCGGAATTACCGATATCGTGGAAAACCGTATGGTCGGCATGAAATCCCGCGGCGTTTACGAGACTCCAGGCGGAACGATCTTGATCGAAGCTCACAAACAGCTGGAAGAATTGATTCTGGACAAGGAGACCTTAAAGTATAAGAAAAACATTGACAATGAATTTGCTGATGTGGTTTATTCTGCAAAATGGTTCAGTCCTTTGCGGGAAGCCCTCCAGGCCTTTGTGGAATCCACGCAGCAATACGTGACCGGCAGCTGTAAAATGAAGCTTTACAAAGGCAACATCATCAGGCAGGGAACCACCTCTCCTTACTCTTTGTATAATGAGAGTATCGCCTCCTTTACCACCGGTGAGCTCTATGACCATCATGACGCATCCGGATTTATTAATCTGTATGGTCTTTCCACAAAGGTACGTGCCATGAAAATGGCGCAGGCGGGTGAAAAAATATAGCTTATCAGCAATCATCCAAAGAATACCAGAACTGTTACGACTATCATTTATTTCCGCAGGTAATGAGCCAGGCGCCGTTTTTGTACAAAAATTAGGTTCATTGCCGTGAAAGCGAGGAGGCTGTTGCAAAGTGAGTTTTTCATACAAAATATAGGCTTCTGTTTGAGAACAGCATACTATGTCTTGATGAACTTTTCCATTTTGCAGCAGCCCCCCCTCGCTTAAGTGTACACTCCATGCACCCCTTTCTTCCTCTTCCACACGCTCTAGTACATTGTCTCATAATCCAGATACGGCCTGGTCTCCGGGTTCACCTTTATTCTCACATCGGTAATATAGGCTACATTGTAACTGGAAATTTGCTTTTGCTTCAGCTCTTTTAGAATTTCATCCTTGCTCTGCATGAACATTTCAAAATCATTTCCCACATACCGGACCTGGAGACTTAAGTATCCCTGCAGGGGTGTCTCTTCCATTTCCGCCTCTATCTCCTCTTCTTCTGTGTCTTCCTGGTTATATGTATCAAAGTTCAACGCCACATCCGTTAACCGGGAATTATGTGTCACCACGTAACGTACCACACCTATCGGTACTGTCTCGTCCTCCTCCAGAGCATTGGGATAATTTCTTCTGTCCCAGTACCCATGAACCACCATCAACTTTCCTTTTTCTGGCTCAAATTTGAAATCAATTTCCCGGGTCACCAGATTTTCCTCTCCTATTGTCTTTTCTCCTGCATAGGCAAAAGAAGAATACTCCACTAGGGCCATTCCTGTACCAATCCCTCCCAGCAGGACCCCAGTTAAAAGTGTGCCAATCAATATTTTTTGTATTTTACGCATACTGTTCTCCCTCCGCATTTTGAACCAAATCCCCTTCCTTGTCCGACTCGCCGCTGTCTCCATGGCTTATATCTCTGGTTTTCTCCCTCTTCCATAAGAAAGTCAATCCCAGCCCTGACACAGAAAAGGCGCAAAGCATGGCGCCAAAAAAGCCCACAGTCACTCCGGCCAGAGGATAATGCTGCATCAAAAGTACGATGAACAGTCCTAAAATATACAGACACACGACGCCGCATATTGCAAAAAACAGGGAGAAGCAAATCCATCCAGCATTCCACATCATGCGGATTCCCCATAAAACAGCCTGTACCATCAGGCAAAAACCAGCTTTGATCCCGTTCAAAAAAAATCTCCACACTGACCTCTTTTTCCGATCCGGCTTCCGCCCAAAGCTCTGGGGCCTGGTCCGCACTCTCCAAGTTACGCCTCCCTTTTCTTTCTCTCCGTTCTGTATCTGAGGCTCTTTATTTTCAGGAACATCTCCCGGAACCCCGGCTATAATCTCTTGTTTTTCCATTTGATATCCTTTTTCTTTATGCTTTTTCCATTTGCCAAAAGCCCACGCAAAGGGCGCCTTGATCTTCTGTTTCCAGTATGCCAGTACAGATGCAAGGAAAGCTCCCAGGCTCTTAAGGCCTTCGGCCGCTTTCTCTCCTGCATGAATACAGGCCGTCCTGGCTTTTTCCGGCTCCTGGAAGGGCTTCTTCTTGGGTGCGGCGTAATCGGCCCGCACATGATACGCGTTTAAAATATCTTCTGTCAGCTCTGTAAGGCTTCCAAAATCAGCAATGGCTTCCTCCTCGGAAAGCCCGCTTTTCACCTTCATGTCAATATGCTGTTCATATTCGCTCAGAATATCTTTCAGTTCGTCCTTCTGGAGCACGGACAGGGCCTGTTCCAGCTCCTTCATAAATGCATTTTTATCCATGGCGGCATCCCTCCAAAAATTCTCCTACCTTTTCTGTCAGTTCGTTCCATTCCTTTTCCAGCAAATCCCGGTACAACACCCCCGCGGCGGTCAGATGATAGTATTTGCGCGGCGGTCCCTCATTGGATTCCCGGAGATAGGTCTCAAAATAATGCTCATTTGTTAAACGTTTTAACAGCGGATAGATGGTTCCCTCGTTCACGTCCACAACCTTGGAAACCTCTTCCACCAGTTCATATCCATACATATCCCGCTGCCGGACCGACTCCAGAACAATCAGCTCCAGAACGCCCTTTTTAAATTGTGCATTCATATATACATCATACCTTTCCTAGAGCATGTTTGAAACTCCATTCCCGGCATCTGCACACCCCACTTCGCGGCATATTGGACCCAAATTCACTTAGCACAGTCCTCTACGCCGCATTCATTTAAGTCAAACCTTCCACGGAGTGGAACACACAGCCGCCAGAAAGCAATTCTCAGACGCGCTGTAGTACTAGTATTCTGTCTGCATTATACCCAGTGAAACTCCGCGGGACAACGCGCCCTGCTTTACCGGATATATTCGCTCATGGGCAAAGCGGATTTTTGACAGTGCAGCGGTAGCTGCAGGTGGGCGAATATGCAAGGAGGTTTGACTGAATATAACGCAGGCAGGACACCGGTGTTACTTATCTATACAATATTATATTATGCCAATTACTATGTAATGTCAAGTACTAAAAAAATAAAAATGCCTCTGGCCGAAAAAATGTTACTGTTCGCGGGAACTGTAACAAAAAATTCCGGTCCAGAGGCTCAGATGTACAAATTCATTCACAATAGTTCAGCCTTGCATCTTCTTGCCCGCGTACCGCGGACAAGAAGCACGCAGCATCCGCCTTATGAAAATTCCGAGTAAAAAGTACTTTTGAAAACAAACTTTCAGCGCATTTTCTCTCGAAATCTCCGCAAGGCTGAACAGTTGCACTTATTCTGCATTTTTTATTTGTCAGCGGCAGCCTTTGCCTCTTTGATTTTCTGAGTCAAAATCGGAACGATCTTGTTCAGATCACCAACTACACCGTAATCAGCAACATCGAAAATCGGAGCAGACTCATCTTTATTGATGGCAACGATAATGTCAGACTCCTCCATTCCGGCCACATGCTGAATCGCACCGGAAATACCGATGGCAAAGTATACGTGCGGACGAACGGTCTTGCCAGTCTGGCCAACCTGCAAATCTTTCGGCTTCCAGCCGGCGTCCACAACAGCACGAGAGCAGCTTACAGTACCGCCGATTGCTTCAGCAAGCTCGTCCAGAATCTTAAAGTTCTCCGGGCTTCCTACTCCGCGGCCGCCGGAAACAAGAATCTTTGCATCCATAATATCTGCAACGTTGGAAACTGCCTTAACAACTTCCATGATCTCAACATACTTCTCGTTGGAAACAAATCCAGGATTGAACTCCTCAACCTCTGCCTTTCTTCCAGCCTCTCTCGGAAGCTTCTGCATAACGCCGGGACGAACGGTAGCCATCTGCGGGCGGAAATCCGGGCAAGCAATGGTAGCGATTGTATTTCCACCGAATGCCGGACGTGTCATAAGAAGCTGACCGTGCTTCTGCTCCTTACCAGGCGTGGGAACAAGCGGAAAATCTCCGATATCAAGCTGCGTACAGTCAGCAGTAAGGCCCGTATGGACACGTGCACAAACACGCGGGCCAAGGTCACGGCCGATGGCAGTAGCGCCGATTAAGAAGATATCCGGCTTGTAGGTTTCAATTACAGATGCAAGAGCATGTGTGTACGGCTCCGTTCTGTATTCCTTTAATTCCGGGTCGTCAACAACGATAACCTTGTCAGCGCCGTACTCACCAAGTACATCTGTCAGGTTCTTAACGCCGGAGCCAACTAAAACTGCTGTAACAGTAGTACCTAAATCTTTTGCTAAGTCTTTGCCCTTGCCAATCAGCTCTAAAGCGATACTGCTTACTTCATTATCAACCTGCTGTGCAAAGACATATACACCCTTATATTCTGCTAAGCTCATCACTATTCACCACTTTCTAAAATTTTGTTGCGCTCATCCCTCGCTCCGCAAAATTTGGAACGGGAACCGCGAATGGCCTCACTTCGCAGCCATTCTCTTTTACAGTACATGCTTTTCAGTAAGCTTTCCAACAATGTAATCAACGGACTCTGCCGGATCGAGAACAACCTTCTCGCCTGCGCCCTTTCTTACCTTATCAGAAGCCTTTGCGATCTGAGTCGGAGATCCTTTAAGACCAAGGTTGGAATCCAGAACATCCTTCAGATCATTTCTGCCCCAAACGGTAATTTCCTTCTGATATGCATCGAAAATTCCGCCCGGAGTCATGTAACGCGGCTGGTTTAATTCGGAAAGTGCTGTAATTAAGCACGGCATTTTTGCTTTCAGGATATGATATCTGTCGTCAAACTGACGCTGAACAATAACAGAATCACCGTCAATCTTAATATCCTGTGCATAGCTGATTACCGGGATTCCAAGATGCTCGGAAATCTGCGGACCAACCTGTGCGGTATCGCCATCAATAGCCTGACGGCCTGTAATAATCAAATCATACTCTAAGTTACGGATAGCGCCTGCAATTGTCTGAGATGTTGCCCATGTATCAGCGCCGCCTAAAACGCGGTCTGTAACAAGAACGCCGTTGTCAGCGCCCATGGCTATAGCCTCGCGAAGAACTTCCTCCGCCTTGGGAAGACCCATGGTAACTACTGTAACCTCTGCGCCATACTGGTCCTTTAAGCGAAGAGCTGCCTCCAGACCTGCTTTATCGTCCGGATTCATAATGGTAAGCATTGCTGCTCTGTCAAGTGTTCCATCCGGTTTAAACTTTACGCCGCCCTTGGTATCCGGCACCTGTTTAATACAAACAACTACTTTCACTGTATTTCACTCCTTATTTTCGTTTTCTTTGTTCTGGTTTTCCTTCAGCTTACTTTAACAGACTGCCGGAGATAACCATTCTCTGAACTTCACTGGTACCTTCGTAGATTTCTGTAATCTTTGCATCACGCATCATACGCTCTACGTCGTACTCTCTGATGTAACCATAACCACCATGGAGCTGAACAGCCTTGGTTGTTACTTCCATAGCAACCTCTGCTGCATACAGTTTTGCCATAGCCGCTTCCACAGAATAAGACTTCTGCGTCTTCTTAGCCATAGCTGCACGGTATACCATAAACTGAGCTGCCTGAACCTTTGTTGCCATATCGGCAAGCTGGAACTGTGTATTCTGGAACTGTCCGATTGCACGGCCAAACTGCTTTCTTTCTTTCACGTATTCAATCGTTCTCTCAAGAGCGCCCTCTGCAAGACCAAGAGCCTGTGCAGCGATACCGATACGTCCGCCGTCAAGAGTATGCATGGCAATCTTGAAGCCTTCTCCCTGTTTGCCTAACAGGTTTTCCTTCGGGATACGGCAGTCCGTGAAAATAAGCTCATATGTAGAGGAACCGCGGATACCCATCTTCTTCTCCTTTGTGCCGAAGGAGAAGCCCAGCGTTCCTTTTTCAACGAGAAACGCGGAAATTTCCTTTTGAACTCTGCCGCGCTTTTCAACAGTGCCTGTAACTGCAATGATAACGTAAACATCAGCTTCTTTACCATTTGTGATAAAGATCTTTGTTCCGTTTAATACCCACTCATCACCGTCAAGAACAGCCTTTGTCTGCTGTCCCTGTGCGTCGGTACCGGCGCCCGGCTCAGTTAAACCAAAAGCGCCTAATTTCTCACCTTTTGCAAGGGGAATCAGATACTTCTGCTTCTGTTCCTCTGTACCATATGTCTGAATCGGATCACAGCAAAGAGAAGTATGTGCGGAAACAATAACGCCTGTGGTGCCGCATACCTTGGACAGCTCCTCTACACACATGACATAGCAAAGCGGGTCGCAGCCCTGTCCGCCGTATTCCTTCGGAACCGGAATTCCCAGGAAACCAAGCTTACCCATTTTATCAACGGTTTCTCTCGGGAAATTCTCAGTCTCGTCCACCTCCTGAGCGAGAGGTTTCACTTCATTCTGGGCGAAATCATGGAACAATGTTCTCGCCATCTCATGCTCTTTACTTAATGTAAAATCCATGTGTTTAGTTCCTCCTTATGAATTGTGTTTCATATATAACATGAAGAATGTGGATGCTTCACTCCTCTATGTATCCCATCTTCCCATACCCGGAGGCAGACAGACATTCATCTGCCTGCCTCCATTTTATTCCATCACAGCGTTTATTTTGTATAATCGTAGAACCCTTTTCCTGTCTTCTGACCTAAAAGTCCGCCGCGGACCATCTTTTTAAGAAGCGGATGTGGACGGTATTTGGTATCACCGGTCTCGGACTGAAGAACGTTCATAATTGCAAGAACCACATCAAGGCCGATCAGATCACCAAGCGCCAGAGGCCCCATCGGATGATTTGCGCCTAACTTCATCGCAGTATCAATCCCCTCCACAGACGCAACGCCCTCGGCATAAATGCCGATTGCCTCGTTGATCATCGGGATAAGGATTCTGTTTACTACAAATCCTGCGGCCTCCTCTACCTGTACCGGAGTCTTCCCTATTTCCTCGGAAATCTTCTTAACAGCCTCTACATCCTCCGGCTTTGTATTGAGACCTGCGATCACCTCGACCAGCTTCATAACCGGAGCCGGATTGAAGAAATGCATGCCTACCACATGTCTTTCCACTGCAGAGCCAATCTCGGTAATGGAAAGTGAGGATGTGTTGGTCGCGAAGATACAGCCCGGCTTGCAGATTGCATCTAACTCCTTAAACGTCTGCTTTTTGATTTCCATGTTCTCAATAGCAGCCTCGATGATCAGGTCGCAGTCTCCGCAGATGTCCTTCACACCGGTTGTAATCTTGGTCAGAATCCCGTCCGCGTCTTCCTGCGTCATTTTGCCCTTCGCAATTCTTTTTTCGAAGCCTTTTGCAATTTTATTCTTGCCGTTTGCGGCGAGAGTCTCATTAATATCGCACAGCATTACCTCATATCCTTCGGTCTGTGCAAAAGCCTGAGCAATTCCGGAACCCATGGTTCCTGCCCCGATAATACCAACCTTCATGTCTTGTGCCTCCTTATATTTTCTGCAAAAATTCTCCGCCTGCAATTACCGATTGTTGAATTTCTCAACCTTCCGCTTTTCAAGAAATGCCTTCATGCCTTCTCTCTGATCCTCCGTCTCAAAGCACTCGGAGAAATATTTCTCCTCGATTGCAATTGCGTGGTCCAAATCGGAAAGGAATCCATCCGTTACTGCCAGCTTGCTGTTTCTGACCGCGATCGGCGCGTTGGAAGCAATTTTTTTCGCCAGCTTCATAACCGTCGGCATCAGCTCTTCCTTCGTGCATACGCCGTTTACAAGGCCGATCCGCAGGGCCTCGTCCGCCTTGATGTTCGTTCCTGCAAATACCATTTCCTTCGCTTTTCCGGTTCCCACAAGTCTCACAAGACGCTGAGTTCCACCAAAGCCCGGAGTGATTCCCAGGCCCACCTCCGGCTGTCCGAATACGGCGTTCTCAGAACAATAACGGATATCGCAGCACATCGCAAGCTCATTTCCGCCGCCAAGAGCAAAGCCGTTCACAGCCGCGATGGTCGGAATCGGCAGGGTCTCCAGTTTACGGAAAATATCATTTCCGAACTTTCCGAATTCATGGCCCTCCTTCATTGTCATATTACTCATTGCGGCAATATCCGCCCCCGCCACAAAAGCTTTCTCTCCGGCTCCTGTCACGATGGCAACTCTTGTCTCTTTCAGATCGATCCTGTCAATTACCTCATCCAGTTCCTTTAAAACCTGGGTATTTAATGCGTTTAACGCTTCCGGACGATTGATGGTGATAATCCCCACGTAGCCGTCCTGGTCATATGTAACAAAGCTCATTGCTATCGCCTCCTGCTCTGTTTTTTATGAAAAATTCATAACAAAAATCAGTCTCTCTTAACGATGGTTGCACAGCCCATGCCGCCGCCGATGCAAAGGGTTGCAAGACCGGTCTTGGCATCCTTTTTCTGCATTTCGTGAAGCAGAGTAACCAGAATGCGGCATCCGGAAGCCCCCACCGGATGGCCGAGGGCAATTGCTCCGCCATTGGGGTTTAACCTGGAAAGATCAAAGCCAAGGTCTTTTCCAACCGCTACGGACTGGGCCGCAAAGGCCTCGTTTGCCTCAATCACATCAAAGTCGCCGATTTTCATTCCTGTCTTTTCCATTACTTTCCTGGTTGCTGCAACCGGGCCGATTCCCATGATGCGCGGCTCAACACCTGCAAGAGCGCCTGCCACCCATGTTGCCATCGGAGTAACGCCAAGCTCTTTTGCCTTTTCCTCGCTCATAACAACAACGGCCGCCGCGCCATCGTTAATTCCGGAAGAGTTGCCTGCGGTTACGAGGCCGCCATCCTTCTTGAACGCCGGTTTCAGCTTTGCAAGGGCCTCCATGGTAGAGCCAGGACGCGGTCCCTCATCTGTGTCTACGATCACAGTAGTCTTTTTCTGCTTTACTTCCACCGGAACAATCTCATCCTTGAATGCGCCAGCCTTCTGAGCAGCCTCTGCCTTATTCTGACTGTCGACTGCGAATTTATCCAGTTCTTCCCTGGTAAGCCCCCACTGCTCGCAGATATTCTCGGCAGTGATGCCCATGTGGTAGTTATTGAATACATCCCATAACGCATCGTTTACCATGGTATCGACCAATGTCGCATTTCCCATACGGTAGCCGTAACGGCCTTTCATCATTGCATACGGAGCCATGGACATATTTTCCGTACCGCCGGCCACAACGATGTCCGCGTCTCCTGCTTCGATCATCTGGGCAGCCATGTTTACACACTGTAAACCGGAACCACACACAACGTTGATCGTAACCGCCGGAACCTCAACCGGAAGTCCTGCTTTAATGGAAGCCTGGCGGGCCACATTCTGACCCTGACCAGCCTGGATTACGCAGCCCATATATACCTGGTCAACCTTTTCCGGGGCGATTCCTGCCCTGTTTAAAGCTTCCTTAATAACGATAGCCCCCAATTCCGGAGCCGGAACCGTACTTAATGCACCGCCCATTGTTCCAATCGCTGTACGACATGCGCCGGCCAGCACAATTTTCTTTGCCATAGCTTTTCCTCCTTGTTTTTCGCAAAAACCGGGTACTAGCGTGCTGTCTATATTATATTCAGCCAAACCTTCTTGCCTATTCGCCCATCTGCCGCGTTGGATTTTCTGGCCGCAGCCACCGCTGCACCCCCGCTTTACTGATGAACGAATATGCCCGATAAAGCAGGGCGCGCTGTCCTGCGTAGTTTCGTCAGATATAATGCAGAAGGCACACTAGTTACCCTTCTCATAATATCTTTAATGATAACACTCTTGGATTTTGCTGTCAAATATTTAACATGTTTTTTTTATAATATTTTTCCCCCCTTTTTCCTTCTTTTAGCAATAGCTCCCAGAAAATCAAACTTATATGATAATTCTTTAACGAATTTTCAACAAAGTCATTTGGAAGTACATTATATGCCCATTTAAGACTGCCTGCGGCAATGGGGCATATGCTTTGGCTCCATTATGATACCGGCTCCCGGCCAATCAGCAGAGTAATTGACCTGGAGTGAACCGTAACTTAAAGGTTCCACTGCCTGCAGGCACCCTTCATTTTTATTGACCTTCCTGAAAGAAAATGCTAGAATGGAGCCATAAAATCGTTACTGTTCACGGGGAGCATCTTCTTACCCGCCCTGTGAATTGTAATACAAAATACTCTGCCAAAAAGAAAAGAGGACACAAAATGGATTTCAAAAAAATGTATCAGGACAAACTGGTAACAGCCGATCAGGCCGCCGGCGTGGTTAAATCCGGCGACTGGGTAGACTACGGCTGGACCACCGGAACCCCCGTGGCTGTCGATGCCGCATTGGCAAAAAGACTGCCGGAACTTACAAATGTAAATTTCCGCGGCGGTATTTTAATGTGGGTACCGGAAATTTTCAAAATCGAAAACCCGGCAGAACATCTGACCTGGAATTCCTGGCACATGGGCGGAATCGAAAGAAAGGCCATCGCGCAGGGCTTCTCCTTCTATGCGCCGATACGGTATTCCGAACTTCCAAGATATTACAGAGAATCCCAGACCAAACCGGATGTGGCTGTTTTCCAGGTCGCCCCCATGGACGGGCACGGATTCTTTAACTTCGGTCCCAATGCTTCCCATATGGCCGCTGTCTGTGAAACCGCGAAGGTTGTAATTGTGGAAGTCAATGACAATATGCCTGTCTGCTATGGCGGTTTTGAAGAAGGCGTTCACATTTCCAAAGTCGATATGATTGTCGAGGGTTCCAACCCCACTGTTGCCGAGATGGGAGCCGCCGCCGCGTCCGAGGTGGATGAAGCCGTTGCAAAATTAATCGTTTCTGAAATTCCTGACGGCGCCTGCTTACAGCTTGGCATCGGTGGAATGCCCAACGCCGTCGGATCACTGATTGCAAAATCCGACTTAAAGGACCTGGGCGTACATACTGAAATGTATGTGGATGCTTTTGTTGATATCGCAAATGCAGGTAAGATTACCGGCGCCAAAAAAAATATCGATAAAGGACGCCAGGTATATGCTTTTGGCGCAGGTACAAAGAAATTGTACGATTATCTGAATAAAAATCCGGAATGCATGTCCGCCCCGGTGAACTACACCAACGATATCCGTTCCATCTCCGCTCTGGATAACTTTATGTCCATCAACAATGCCGTTGATCTGGATCTCTTCGGACAGGTAAATGCAGAGTCCTCCGGAATCAAGCATATCAGCGGCGCCGGCGGACAGCTTGACTTCGTTCTCGGCGCATACCTCTCTAAAGGCGGGAAGAGTTTTATCTGCTGCTCCTCTACCTATAAAACAAAGGACGGCCAGTTAAAGTCCAGAATTCTTCCGACCCTAAATCCAGGTTCCATTGTAACGGATACCCGCGCCAACATCCACTACCTGGTTACAGAGTACGGCAAGGTGAACCTGAAAGGACTTTCCACCTGGCAGAAAGCCGAGGCCATTATCTCTGTGGCGCATCCCGATTTTCGCGATGAGTTAATCGCGGACGCTGAAAAAATGCACATCTGGACAGCAAGCAGCAAACGATAATATTCCTCACGGAACTTCCGGGCTGTCTCCGTTTTTGAGCTGCCCGGAAGTTTTTTGTCTATCCCATTCCCATTTCCCTCCATTTCGCATATTATATATCAGAAAATTTCAAAGCTGTAACCGTTTTAAGGAGGAGTTCGTATGTATACATATACACCGGAAGGCGTATGTGCCAAGCAAATTTCATTTGATATTATTGACGGGAAAGTGGAAAATGTTTCTTTTCTCGGAGGATGCGACGGAAATGGCAAGGGGATTGCTGTGTTGGCAGAAGGGCACAGCCCTGAAGAACTGATAGAAAAATTATCTAAAATTAAGTGTAAGCAGCGGTCTACTTCCTGCCCGGCGCAACTTGCAGAAGCGCTTCGAAAAATCATCGGCCAGGGATTATAACCTAGTGCTCCATCCAGACAGTAATCGTAGTTGT
>CAJUDN010000056.1 GCA_910585355.1 uncultured Lachnospiraceae bacterium | reverse complement strand
CCCGTTTCAGTTCCCCTCGGTAACTGTAGGAGCCGTTTCCCCGCCTCCAGCAGTTGCGTTTCTCTCTTGCCGCACCGGACATCCTTTCCTGCTGTGCCATACTGCTTAATCCTCCCTTCCTCTTTTTCAGGACAACACTATACCATCTTCCCTGGAAAAAGCTATCCGGAATAGTTCACAAACATCCTGCACCGCTTTGTCTAATTTGGGCAATAAAAAACGGCTTCAGGGCTATGCCCTTCCACCTGCTTTTGCTTCCTTTTATTCTGATAACGCTATACACATCTTAGGCTCTATTTGTGTATAGTGTTCCTTTTTTCCTCTTTTTCTGAACGCTATACACACAATACACAATCAAAACCATACTCCATTTTACGTCGGCAAGAATCAGAGACGGATTTCCCGCCAGGGCCCTGGCGATGGACACTCTCTGCTGCTGGCCTCCGGAAAGCTGTTTGGGAAAATTTTTCCATTTTTCCTTAAGCCCCACCCGTTCCAGGGACTCCATGGCTCTTTCCCTTCTGTCCCAGGCGTCCATTCCCGCATACAAAAGGGGGAGCTCCACATTTTCCAAAAGGTTTAACTTGGGGAGCCGGTTGTACTGCTGGAATACAAAGCCAATCATGGTATTGCGGATTTCGGCAAGCTGGTTGTCGGTCATGTCGCTGACATCCCGGCCGCCCAGATAATATTCGCCCCCGGTGGGAACATCCAAAGCCCCGATAATGTTCATCAAGGTGGACTTTCCGCTGCCTGACTTTCCCACAATGGCCACGAATTCCCCTTTTTCTATGGTCAGACTGATTCCATCGTTGGCCCGTACCTCTTCGTCGCCCATATAGTAGACTTTATAAATACCGCGCAGGTCAATCAGGGGAGTTTTTACCTTCTCTTCCATGAACTGTCTCCTCCCTTCTCTTACGGCCTGCCGCTGCCCGGTCCGCCTCCGGAATTTTCTCTCATCGGACCGCCGCCGTAACCCCCCATCGGACCGCCCGGTCCGCCCATCTGCCTGGTATTGGTCACCGTGCTTCCCGCGCTGGGATCCACATAAACTTCATCACCTTCTGAAAGGCCGGAAAGGATTTCCACATAGTCATCATTGATGATCCCTGTTTCCACGGTCACGACCGTAAAGCCGTCCGGCGCATTCCCCTGGCTCTGTGCCAGTCCTTTCTGGTCCTGCTCCCCGACTCTCTCTCTGCTCCCTCTGCTCTCCACTGGACTTCTTCCATCGGCCCCCTTGTCTTCCTTTACGGCATCATTTCCCGCTCCTGGTCCGGCCCCATCGGACTCCCCGGTGTCTTTTTCTCCTCCGGAATCATTGCTTTTATCCCTTAGGCTGTTCTTCACATAAACACGATTTCCTCTCATCAGGGCTCCCACCGGAATGCAGAGGGCATCTTTGGAGCTGTCCAGAACGATTTCCGCATCCACATTCATGCCGGGAAGAAGGTCTCCCGTCTCGTCAAGGAGCACGGTCACCGGATAGTTTGTGACGCCGTTTGAGTAGCTGCTTTCCAGACTTACGTTGGTCACGGTTCCTGTAAAAGTCTCTCCTTCCAGAGCTTCGGCTGTGATATTCACCTGCTGGCCCGCCTTCACGCTTCCCACATCCAGCTCATCCACCGACATGGAAAGGGTCATGGCCGACAGATCATAAATCACAGCCATGGCTGTGGTGCCATTGGCGCTTTTCGTTATTTTATCGCCTGCTTTGACATTCTTCGTGATGACAGTGCCGGAAATAGGGGCTGTAATGGTATAATCCTCAATACTGTCCCGGGTATTGGAAAGCTTGTTCTGGGCGTTCTCCACACTGTCGCCCGCCGACTGAAGGCTGTCCTCAAAGCTCTTTAAATACTTTTGGGCCGATTTGGCTGTCACTGTAAATAATGGCGTTCCCACAGTTACATAAGCGCCCTCTGCAACCAAAAGCGTTTCCACCTCAAGATTACTCTGTCCAGGAAAATCCGCCGACATGGACACCTCGGTTTTAGGGGTAAAGGTCCCCTCTCCGCCGCATACAAACTCTCCCACCGCGGCTGTGGCCCGGGTCAAAGTCGTGAGTCCGCCGGGATTCGCGGTTTCAATGGTAACCGCTTTCACCAGACGGCCGCCGGCAAGGGCTTCTTCCATGCTGCTGACTGCCGTTACCGTCCCTGTGATCTGCTCCCCGGTATCCTCCAGCGTAAGAACGGCTTCCCCTCCCACAGGGATCTGATCCGCCTCCGCGGAAAGAAAGGGAACGGAAAGTTTCATGATGGAGTCGTCATACACGTCGGCAATCTTCGTACCGTTTCCCACCTTGTCTCCTTCTTTCAGATAGATTGTTTTCAGATATCCCGTGCCGGTAGCCTTATATGTATTGCCGGAAAGGCTGTTTTGGGCCTCGTCGTAATCTTCCCTGGCTGTTTCCAGGCTTTCCTTCGCTCTCTGAAGACTGGTTTCAGCAGAGCTTAAGTCCGTATCCATGGAGGAGGCGTCAATGCGGTAAAGCACCTGTCCCTTCTCCACCACGTCTCCTTCTTCAAATAAGGCCTCCAGAACCTCTCCCTCCACCAGAGAGGTCACTTCATAGGTGTCCTTGGGCGACAGAGAACTGGACGCGGTAAGCTCCGATGAAATATCCATTCTGGCGGCTATGGCCGTCTGCACATTGTTTACTGAGGCCGCCGCATCTTTTGCCTGGTTTCTTTTATAGAATGCAAAACCTGAAAGGCCGGCAATGAGCGCCGCCGCCAGAATAAGAACGATTTTCTTTCCCTTTTTCCTTTTCCTCTTCCGTGAAATCATGTTTTCTTCCATACTCTGCCCTCGCTCTAATAGTCTCCCACTACATCCACAATGGTGTAGGAAGCATTTTCTTCATTTCCACTCTTCTCCCAGACAATGGCTACATCGTCCCCAACCTGGAAATCTCCATATACAGAAAACAAATACTGGAGCTCAGAACTGTTTATGCGGAAGGTATCCCCGTCCTCTTCATTGTCCTGATGATGGGTATTTAATACCACGGAAACCGGGGTAAAGGGATCGGAGGAATCATAGTATATCGCCTTAATTCGTCCCTCCGTGGCTCCCTTGTTGTCGCTGCCGCTGGAATAGGCAAAGATGGTCTTTGTCTCCTCATGATAATAAACCACCGTAGCATAATCGTTGATTTCAATTTCATCGGAGCTCTCGCCATTTAAGAACATGGCGGCGTTTTTTAAGGAAAACGGCACCAGATGCTCTAAATTTCTGTTGCCCTGGTCCAGGATCTTCGGACCCTTTAAACTGTTGTCGAGAATGGAAGAGGTATTCACATCTCCGTCTGCGTTATAGGAAAGGTCAAAAACCTGGCTGCCATACTGGCCGCCGCTTTTCGTTTTTGCCTTCATCAGGTTATAAAACAGGTTGATACAGTCCGCTTTGGTGAGAACCTCATCGGCATCCCGGTAGATTTCGGAATCCAGGGAAAGGCCGGAAAATTTTGCCATGCGGTTTTCATTTAAGTTCCCCGCAAAATCCTCGCTGGTGTATCCCAAAAGCCCCAGCACCGCCCTGGCTGCGTCTCTTAAGGTTACCGGGTCCTCCGGTTTAAAAATGCCGCCGAGATATCCCGTCATCCACTCGTTGGAAGATACCGTCCTTATGTCGGAAGCATACTCGCTTTTTCCCGGTACATCGGCAAATACAGACACATTGCTGGCGGTCCTGGCCGTCTGATGATATTCAGAAGCGTTCACAAGCATTCTTGCGAACTCCTCTCTCGTCACGTTTTCCTGATAACTGCTGGTGGTTAAAATTCCAAGAAGACTCACTGCCTTTCGTCTCATCTCAAAGGTACTGTCAGCCCCATAGACATTCACCGTCATCCCGGCTGAAACGGCGCACACTGCCGCAAGCGCTGCTATTTTCTTTCCCTGAAGCATAAAAAACCCCTTCCGTCGTATGTTCGAATATTTCCAGATTATAACTGGTAACAGATTACCAGACGAATGTGTTAAAATTGTGAAAAGAGAAAAGAAAATTGTGAAATTTCTGTGTCCGCGCAGTGCAGTCTGAAGCACGAAGTGCTTTTTGTTTCGTGGAAAAGACCTTCTTCTATCTCACTTTTATATATTAATGTAAAAGGTCTTTCCTATAAAAAAAAGAGTTCACCAAAGTGAACTCTCGTGCCGGACGCAAGCGTACAGCGCCAAATTCTCTCCTCTCGAGAGCGTGTCTGAAAATTCATTTCCATCATCTGCACGCCCCGCTATGCGGGAAATTTGGCCCCCATGCGGTTACATAAGAGGGGCGATGAGCCTTAAGGCCCGTCCGCAGAACCGGTGCAGGATGGGAAGCGCTTCATAGCTGTCCAGAGTCATTCGGACGCAGTCTCTTAAAGTCTGGTCGAAATCCCGCTTAATATCTCCCACCACAGGGTTTTCATAAATATAGACCCCACATTCGAAATTCAGATACTGGCTCCTGAAGTCCATATTAATGGACCCCACCACCGCCTTTTCATCATCGCTGACAAATGTTTTCGAATGGACGAAACCCGGCAGATACTCATAAATCTTAACGCCCGCCTCAATAAGCTCCGGATAGTAAGAATGAGCCAGCATGAAGGCAAATTTTTTATCAGGAATATGCGGCATGACAATCACGGTATCCACCCCCCGTTTGGCGGCGAAGGAGAGCGCTGTCAGCATATCGTCATCCAGAACCAGATACGGAGTCATCATATAAATATACCGTTTCGCCTGATAAATCATATCCAGATAGATCTGATGGCCCACAGGCTCGCCGTCCATAGGGCTGTCGGCAAAGGGAGCTGCAAAGCCGCCTGCGTTAAAAACCGAATCGTCTGAAACCGGAGATACTTCAAGAAACTTTCCAAAATCATAGTCATGCTCCGGTTTTGCCGTGCATACACACCACATCTGCAAAAACATAACCGTAAAGCTTCTGACGGCGTCTCCCCTCAACCGGACCGCGTTATCCTTCCAGTGGCCGAACCGCACCTTCCGGTTGATATATTCATCCGCCAGATTCACGCCCCCGGTGTAAGCCGTATGACCGTCTATCACCAGAATCTTCCTGTGATCCCTGTTGTTCTGGCTGGTGGACACCGCCGGGCGGATAGGATTGAAAATCCGGCATCGAATGCCCCTTTTCTCCAGCTCCTTCGGATAATCATGAGGAAGGTTTGAAAAAGAATTCATTCCATCATACAAAACCCTTACATCCACTCCCGCCTTCGCCTTAGATTCCAGAATCGCCACAACGCTGTCCCACATAACGCCTGGCTGGATAATGAAATATTCCAGAAAAATAAATTTTTCAGCCCCGGAAAGCTCCTTTAAAAGATCCGGGAAAAAATTATCTCCCAAGGGAAAGTATTTAAAACTGGTCCGGTCATAGACTGGAAAGCCGACGGACTGGCTTAAATAGCGGCTTAAATTTGCGTTGCTTTTACTTTTTTTCTGCAGGCTCTTATATACGTTCCCGTCCTGTGCAAGATAACCGCCGGTTCTGGATCGAATGTCGGAAATCCTCCTGGCCACGATCTTTGTTTCCATCTGAAGCTGAACGAACACATAGAACAGACCTCCGAACACAGGAAACAAAAGCACCACGACCAGCCACGCCATTTTAAAGCTGGCATTTTGATTTTCATTGAGGATACGCACGGCCAGAGCCGCGCTCACAAGGCCGAAAGCGCCGTAGCCATAGGCCTGATACTTATCATCCAGCCACAGATAGATCCAGAGCAGAACCGCAATCTGAAGAGCCGTAAACAGAATAAAGAAGGTGGTGCGGCCAAAGACGATCCGGATCAGACCGCGTTTTCCCCTTCCCTTTACATTTTCCATTCTGCTCTCTCCAGAAAGCTCTGTCTTCCTAGTCTTCAAGGGCCTGCCTCAGATCTTCAATGATATCGTCTGCGTTCTCAATTCCCACGCTCAGGCGGATTAAGGACGGATCCACTCCTGCTTCCACAAGCTGCTCATCGGAAAGCTGACGGTGGGTATGGCTTGCAGGATGGAGAACGCACGTTCTCGCATCAGCCACATGAGTCACAATGGCAGCCAGTTTTAACTTATCCATAAAGGTTCCGGCAGCAGTGCGCCCGCCTTTAAGGCCGAAGGAAATGACGCCGCAGCTTCCGCCCGGCATATATTTTTCCGCCAGGGCGTGGTATTTGTTTCCCTTTAATCCCGGATAGTTGACCCAGTCCACGTCTTCTCTGGCATCCAGCCACTCCGCCACCCTCTGTGCATTCTCACAATGCCGCGGCATACGAAGATGCAGGGTTTCCAACCCTATATTCAGCAAAAAAGCGTTCATGGGACTCTGGATAGAGCCGAGATCACGCATAAGCTGCGCCGTAGCCTTGGTGATAAAGGCCTTCTCTTTGAAGCGCTCCGTATAAATAATTCCATGGTAGGAAGCGTCCGGTGTAGTCAGACCCGGAAATTTTTCTCTGTGGGCCTCCCAGTCAAAGTTTCCACTGTCCACAATACAGCCGCCCACGGACATTGCATGGCCATCCATATATTTGGTCGTGGAGTGAGTCACAATGTCGGCTCCCCACGCAAAGGGCCGGCAGTTTACGGGGGTTGCAAAAGTATTATCCACAATGAGCGGAACTCCATGTTTATGCGCCAGGCGGGCAAACTTCTCAATGTCTAAAACCACCAGCGCCGGATTGGCAATGGTTTCACCGAAAACGGCCTTTGTATTAGGACGGAAAGCTTTTTCCAGTTCTTCCTCCGGGGCATCCGGGTCCACCAAAGTCACGTCAATTCCCTGTTTTTTCATAGTCACTGTAAACAGGTTGGAAGAACCTCCATAGATTGTGGCGGCGCTTATTATATGATCCCCGGCATTGCAGATATTGAAAACCGCATAGTAATTGGCTGCCTGCCCGGAAGAGGTCAGCATGGCCGCCACACCGCCCTCCAAAGCGCATATTTTAGAAGCCACCGCATCATTTGTAGGGTTGGCCAGCCTTGTGTAGAAATATCCGTCCTCCTCCAGATCAAACAAACGCCCCATCTGTTCGCTGGTTTCATATTTAAATGTGGTACTCTGATAAATGGGGAGCACTCTGGCCTCGCCGTTTTTTGGCTGCCATCCTCCCTGTATACATATGGTTTCAAGGTTGTCTTTTCTTTTCTCCATGGTATTTTATCCTCCTGCTGGCATATACTTTACAACGAAATTTCCGGACGGCGCCGTGAATGAGCCGCGCCGTGTACGAACTGCGCCTCAAATACCGGCGGTGATTGCGTGAGTCCGAATCCTAAACGAAACAGAATGGCATTTAATGTGGGTTATACTAAAGCGCATCTGACGAAAAGCAATTTTCAGACACGCTCTAGTGTATCACAATTGTACCTGGGATACAAGGATTTTAAGTCCCGCACTTGAAAGGACGGGCGCATTCATGTATAATAAAGCCTGTTCAAAAATCTGTTTGAAGGAGAAATTTATGGACTATTTTATTCGCATTGCTAAGGGCATGATGATCGGTATTGCCAACGTGATTCCCGGCGTTTCCGGCGGCACTATGGCCGTATCCTTAGGGATTTATGATCGCCTCATCGGCTCTGTTTCCGGACTCACAAAGAATTTTAAAGACAGCATTTCCTTTCTGCTTCCCATCCTCATTGGCTGCGGCCTTGGTATTGCCGGTTTCACCTACGCCGTCGAATATCTTTTAAGCAGGCATACTTTCGTGACCTGCATGGCTTTTGTGGGGCTGATTTTGGGCGGAATTCCCACAATTCTTGGAGCCATGAACAAAAAAGCCGGCCGGTCGGGACGGGGAATCGGCTTCGTGGGCGTTCTGGCCTTTTTTCTGGCCTTTGCCGTTTCTGCCGGACTTCCTCTCGTTAAAGAGGGGGATGAGGTTCTTTCCTCGATCCCGGTCACGGCAGGAAACATAGCTGTTTTGTTCCTTCTGGGAATTGTGTCCTCCGCCACTATGGTGATTCCAGGCGTTTCCGGCTCCATGATGCTTATGATTCTGGGATATTATTATGGAATCATCAACACCATAAAGGGCTTTCTGGATGCTTTAAGGGCCATGGATATGGCGGCCTTAAAAGATGGTTTTCTCCTTCTTGTGCCCTTCGGAATCGGCGTTCTTCTGGGAATCGTTCTCATCGCGAAGCTGATTTCCTTTCTATTTGACCATTACGGCGTCCAGACCTACTGTGCCATTTTAGGCCTGGTGGCTGCCTCCCCATTTGCAATCTTCTACAACACGGGATTATTTTCTGAACTTTCCTCCCTCTCTATCTGGGCAGTGCTTTTGGGCATTCTGCTTTTGATCGCCGGAGCAATGTTTACAAATTTTGTAGGAGAGAAGTAAAACTACCTATTGTTCCCGCGGGCATGTCTGTGCTATTATATAAGATATTCTTAATTTTAGACATTCATCATAACATGTCTTCGACATGCTACGCTCCGCGGGATGCACTTTCAAACATACACGAAATAAGAGGAGAAAAATCATGGGCGGTATATTCGGCGTTGCATCAAAAACAAGCTGTACCCTGGATTTATTTTTTGGTATTGACTATCATTCCCACCTTGGGACGAGACGCGGCGGCATGGCCGTATACGGCCCTGACGGTTTCCAGCGTTCCATCCACAACATTGAAAATTCCCCGTTCCGTACAAAGTTTGACCACGACTTAGACGAACTGGAGGGAAATCTTGGAATCGGCTGCATATCTGATATGGATCCGCAGCCTCTTTTAATCCGCTCCCACCTGGGAACTTACGCAATTACCACTGTCGGAGTCATCAAAAACGAGGACGAGCTCATCAGGGATGCCTATAAAAACGGTCATTTCCATTTCATGAGCATGAGCGGCGGGAAAATCAATTCCACAGAGCTGGTGGCTGCCCTCATTGACCAGAGAGACAGCCTGACGGACGGACTGCTCTATGCCCAGGAACGGATTCAGGGCTCCATGTCCATCCTTCTTCTGACCCCAAAGGGAATCTATGCGTCCCGCGACCGGTACGGCCGTACTCCCATCACCATCGGTCAAAAGGAAGGCGCCTTCTGCGCGTCTTTTGAAAACTTCGCTTATCTGAACCTGGGCTATCACCACTATTCGGAACTGGGTCCCGGCGAAATTGATTTTATTACTCCGGAAGGTGTGGAATGCGTCAGCGCCGCCAGAAAAGAAATGAAAATCTGTTCCTTTCTTTGGACTTATTATGGCTATCCGACCGCCAGTTATGAAGGCGTCAACGTAGAGCAGATGCGCTACAACTGCGGAACTCTTCTGGCCAGACGTGACAAAGGCATTTCTGCTGACAGCGTAGCCGGTGTTCCGGATTCCGGTATCGCCCATGCCGTAGGATATGCCAACGAATCCGGTATCCCGTTTTCACGTCCCTTCATCAAGTATACCCCAACCTGGCCCCGGTCTTTCATGCCCACAAGCCAGAAGCAGAGAAGTCTCATTGCAAAAATGAAACTGATTCCTGTGGATACCTTGATCCGGGGAAAGCGGCTGCTCCTCATTGATGATTCCATTGTCCGCGGAACCCAGCTTGGCGAAACCACAGAATTTTTATATAAGAGCGGAGCCAAAGAGGTCCATGTAAGGCCTGCCTGTCCTCCCCTGACGTTTGCCTGCCCTTACCTTAATTTTTCCCGTTCCACGTCCGATTATGATCTGATCACCAGGCGCATCATCCGGGAGCGGGAAGGAGACAATGTATCCCAGGAGGTTCTGGACGACTATGCAAACCCGGATAGTCAGAATTACAGTGAAATGGTGGAAGAAATCAGGAAGCGTCTGCACTTTACCACGCTCCGCTTCCACCGTTTGGATGACCTGATGGAATCTATCGGCATCGACCCTTGCAGGCTCTGCACGCATTGCTGGAACGGCAAAGGTTAAAAAGGGGCTGTTGCAAAATAAGGTTTTCATACAAAATATACGTTTCTGTTCGAAAACAGTATACTATATCTTGATGAACCTTGTCATTTTGCAACAGCCCCTTTAATCTTTACCGTTTCAGGAACCTTGAGAACCTGTCAGGAAAGCTCTACTTCAAAAGATATTTAACATCCATTTCCCGATACTTTTCGACATTTACAATCCGGAAATAATCCTCAAATGTACTCATATGATCAAGCAGACCTTCATCTGTCCCTTTTTCCTTAAGTTCCCTGAACGCTTCTTTAAGCGCCCATACGCTGCTGAACAAGGCCGTTACCGGAAAGGTAACGATCTTATATCCCATCTGCCCGGCATCTTTAACCGTCAGGCCGGCATTGATTTCTTTTCCCGGAACAAATCCCAGATGCAGCGGCAGCTTTACTTTCCGGGGCAAAATTTCAAGTTCCTCCTTTGTCTTTGGAACAATCTTAATCATATCAGCCCCAGCCTCCTTATAGGCGGCCGCTCTCTCAATTGCTTCCTCGAACGGTGCATCGGTTCTGGCCACAATTACAAAATCCGGATCGGTTCTTGCGTCAACTGCCGCCTTAATCTTCCCGCACATCTCTTCTACAGATATGGTTTCCGTCTGCTTCAAAAACGGGCAGTTCGGCGGAAGTTTTTGATCTTCAATAAAAAGCCCGGCAAGGCCGGCACGTTCAAACTCTTTCACCGTCCTGTATGTATTGATGGCATTTCCGTAACCGCCCTCTGCATCAGCCATAATCGGGATCTCCACGGCAGAAGCCATATTCGCGCACATGTTTACCATTTCATTAAAGGCAAGAAGCCCGTTGTCCGGACATCCGAGAATGGCTCCATGCATTCCGTATCCTGTCGTCCCCATCATCTCAAAGCCAGTGGCCTCAATTATCCTGGCCGTCAGTGCATCATACGCACACGGTGAAAGAACCGCACCCTCCTTCCTCATTAATTCTCTTAATCTTCCCGTCCTTGTCATTTACCCCTCTCCTCTATTTATTCCAGAAAAACAATCTCCCGGCAATCAAACACACAATCATAATCCCGGCTCCGATTCCAATGACCTGTGTCATGGAGGTCATAATAAGAATTGGCATGAGTGCCGGAAAGGTGCCTGTAACCGGCAGAATCAGCGTAGAGCCAATACCACTCGCCTCAAAAGCGGAGCTCCTTGTATTTGGATCGACACACCGAACCAGCGCGAGTCCTGTGGCTGTATTTCCTGTCCCTTGTCCAAAAGAAAGAAGACCCTTTTCCAGCCAATCCGTCCTGCAGAGATGCCTGCAGATATAAAGTGTGATAAATACCATAATGACCACCTGTACCGCGGACAAAATGATAATCGGAACCAGATAATTCGTTACCAGGTCCAGGCGTAATGTAGCGATCGCCGAGCATACAACCAATTCCAGGCAAAAGTTTGAAATGGTATGTACAGATTTCACATCCGCATACCTGTCCAGTTTAAACCTGCACATAACCGGCCATACAATAATGGCGCCAATCATACCGCGGACCTGCGTCGGAATCTGAGACAGAGCCGGTACCAGTGTACAAAGCCAGCCAACCAGCTTCATACCCACAAACAAAGAAAGAAGGAGCCATCCAAGCTGTAATGCAAGACTGTTAATGCCAATCGAAGGAACCGTCTGATTGCCGATGGAAGGACGTTTCTCTTCCGGGAATGTTCCGGAAAGCTGAGGGCCTTCTTTATCACCGGACTTGTCAAGATATTTTGCCTCACCATTCCGAATTCCCCAGTTTACCAGAATCATACCGACAATGATGGCAACAATCAGGCCAATGGTCGCTAAAATCATTCCCATACCTGTATTATCGGTAATTCCAAACTGCTCAAAAACCGCTCCGGCCGCGGAAACAGTTCCATGCCCGCCCCAGAAAGCAAATACACCCATAAGTCCCCATCCATATGGAAGGCCTGGCCAAATATTTGCAAGAAGAGCTCCGATCCCTGTTCCCACTGCGATCTGTACTCCATACGCGATCAACAGGAGAAGCGCATAATCAATATAGTTCCTTACACGATCCGTCTTAATTGTTACCCCAAACACCATAGCGGTCATAATCAGGTTAATCAGAACGCCCGACATCGACGACCAGGATTCGGGAATCGCCACCAGTCCCAGAACCTGTGGCCCCGCAATCAGCGCCAGTGCACCTCCGATTACGGACGCCGGAATATATAGTTTCTGAATCGGCTTTACTACTTCCCTCACAGCAAAACCAATCAGTAAAAAAACACCCAATAAAATAACGTCATTCTGTAATGTTGTCAGTGTCATGCATATCCTCCATTCCCCTATCCGAGCAGCTTATGCAGCCTCTCAAAATTAATCTGTTCCGATTCCATCCACATATGGATGATCTCCTGCTCCTTCTCTTTTGAAACTCTTCTTGCAAAGCAATGATGAAGTTTCTCTTCGAATTCTTCTTCGCTGATGGGATTCCTGGGGTCGCCTTTCGCATAGTTCCCCCGGACAGAAAAATTCCTTTGGTCCTTCAATTGTACACAGACTTCAATTCCGCTCTTGGCATCCGCAAAATTTGTGTCCTTAACCAGCTTCACCTTCTTCATCATTTGAATCATTTCGTCTGTAATTTTAGCATCCTCTGTAAAATCATCCGGCGTCACCTGCTGATTATAAAGACACAAGACCAGACAGTAAGGAAGGCTGAATTTCCCCTCCACGCCATTTTTGGGGATCATATACCGGTTTGACTCCAACACCGTATCCTGTACTCTGCATATGATCTGTTTTACATCATCCGGTTTTATCTTCTGTGCCCTTACGATTTTCAGCATTCCATCAATTCCATTATGCATTCCTCTGCACGATGGATATGGTTTCAGAATGATGCCGGGGTTCAGAAAATCTGATTCATGAGCTTTCAATTCTGTCAAAAGCCTCTTTTCGTCGAATTTCTCTGATAAAATCTTTAACAGCCCGTGTTCTGAACATAACGGCTCTTTTGAGGCATCTAACCCAAGGGCTGCCATTTCCAATGCAAAGACTGCCTTGGCTGATGTACGGCCTACTGTCAGGTCTTTTGCCGCACTGCCGTAATTCACCTTGAGTCCTGATGCTTCTCCCGCCGAAATTCCCATCGCATTACATGTCTGTTCTTCATTGAGGTCAAGAAGAACTGCTCCTGCCGCTGCCGCTCCGAAAATCCCCAGTAATGTTGTGGGATTCCACCCGGCATTTAAGCCATACTTTACGACTGATGCACCAAGAATTGCAGAAGTTTCCACACCTGCCACATATGCCCGCAGGAGCTGTTCTTTTGACGCATTCTTTTTCTCCCCCAGGGCCAATATTACAGGCAGAATCACAGCGCCAGGATGACCGCCAAAATTTTTACTGAGATCATCATAATCACATACATGTGCACAGATTCCATAATACAAAGCCGCGTCCTCTGCCGACGCCCTGATATTCTGCGCGCCGAGCAGACCTATGCCATTCCTGCACTCCTTTTCTTTCAAATATGAAAGAACTCGCAAAGGCGTATTCTCTTCCATTCCGCACACCATGCATGCCAGAGTATCCACCATATGCTGACAGGCCAGCCGTCTTACCTCTTTTGCTATCGTTCTCGTTTTATAACCAACGATTTCCGACACAAGTGACCTCGTAGTATTCATAGTACCTCCTCTCTCCGAATCTTGAATTTACTATAGTAAACTTTGTTCCTTTTTACCATGTCTCCCTGTGTGGAAACGTTGTCACTATGTTGTTAACCGGCATATTTTGTCGGGCAAACACCCATTTTCTTTTTAAATACTTTACTGAAATGTGCATAGTCTTCATAGCCAACCATCTCTGCCAGCGCACAAAGCGGTATGTTATTCTGTTTCATTAACGTTACCGCTTTCCTGATTCGGTAATTTGAAATATATTCCTGAAAGCTGCACCCTACCTCCTGATTAAAAATCGAACTGAGATAAGACCTGGAAAGACTCATTTCTTTCGCAATCTCGCTAAAGCAGAGATGTTTTTTATAATTACGCGATACATACCACTTTACATAGTGAACATAATCCTTTTTCTCCTGCATCATCTGATTCTTTGGCGCCATTTCTTCATATTCCAAAATCACTTCTCCCAAATTTTTCCCCTCTCGAACCGCTTCTTCAAAGCATGACTCTCCAATATATCCCCGGATGTTAGACCACCTCTTAAGTTCTCCTGCCTCTTCTATATTACGGATTTCTTTTGCCAGTATCGTATTCTTGTTCCCGCAGCCGGCTTCCCATTGATTCCCCTGTACGCATAGGATGTCAGCTCCTGCCTCCAGCATTTTCTCTGCCTGTTCTTCCTCATATACGACAGCCACAGTAAACAGACCCAATTCATGCGCCGTTTTAACTGCATCTACCTCCATGTCATAGCCCATGCCCGTCTCTTCCAATGCCTTCCTGAAATCCCCTTCAAAGATTCCCACCGACGGACTGTTGATAATTCCTGCAAATCCAAGTCTTTTCAATTCTTCCAGGTAACTGTGTATTTCAATCATGGGATCCGTAGCGCACAAACCAAATACAATCGGCACCTGGAATTTTCCCGGAAGCAATTCCCGCTCCGCATATTCCATAACCAATTCATTGCTGTTTCCATACGGAAGAAATCCCGCTATGGGAACACTCCCCATCTGACGGACCCGTGACGAACCGGAGGCGATTATAAAATCAACGCCGGAACGGCAGAACCATCTCGCCTGCTTTCCTGATCCGGCTGCTGCTCCTATGAAAAACCCTTTTTGTTGTATTGAGCTGTTCACTCTTTTAACTGCCTCCCTGCCATCCATATCATTGCCCCTTTCCATTGTCTTTTTTTGATTTTTATAAATCATTATTATTAAATATGATTTATAAAAATCATTATATAATATCAGCCATGGAAAGTCAACGGGAAAATGATTTTTATGAATCATTTTTAAAACTATTAATTTTTCATATTCTTGACTTTTACAAATGACTTACTTATAATGAAATACAAAAATGGAAGGAAGGACCTTTTATGGAAGGGAAAAATTTTTCACTTGAAAAACGGATTACGGATGCCAGCCCGTATTTTACATCGTCTCAAAAAATAATTGCCCGTTATTTTTTAGCAAATGAAACTTCTGTTTTTTTTAAAACCGCCGCCGCAATTGCTTCAGAAATCGGTGTCAGTGAATCTACGATTGTACGTTTCGCAAAGGCAATCGGTTTTGAGAGCTATACTCAGATGCAGGCCTGCTTCAAACAGCAATATGTAAATAATACTTCATTCCTTGAGCGTTTAAAAAAGGTACACATTACCGGTGAAAACCACGAATTTTACGAGACATTATTTCAAAATGACGCAAATGCCATCCTGAATATGATTCAACCGGCTTTCTTCGATGTTTTAGATCAGGCTGCCGGATTCATTGAATATGCAAACCGAATTTATATAACCGGATCCCGGGGGTCAGCCTCTGTCGCTACACATATTGCATTCAACCTAAATTACATGAAGCCGGATGTCGTCTCTCTTGTATCCGATTTCGGCGAGTGGCAGGACCGCATGCTGGACTGCAAAGAAAAGGATTTGATCATCGGAGTCTGCATGCCAAATTATACGCAACGGACTTTAGATATGATGGCATTCGCCAAAAACCGGAATGCGTCTGTCCTGACGATTACGGATTCTGCTCTTTCTCCCGCCTGCTCTATATCAGACGTTTCCGTCTGTTGTGGAAATCAGTTTGTCTGGTCTCCTTCCACGACTATTACCGTCGCCAATGCCCTGCTTCAAAAGGTAGCCCAAAGCGGAAATCCGGCAATTATCGAACGCATGAACCATATGAACCAGGCGCTCAACAACAAAAGTCCGTACGCGAAATACTAAATACCTGACACTGGTACATAGATTCTTACTTTCCTCACTGATATAATTATCAAAAAAGGAACCGAGGAAAGGAGACTCCATATATGAAAAGAAATTTTCGCACTTTGCTTACTTCCGGCAAAAAATTCGCCGGAACGATTCTACAGTTTTACAGTCCTGAAATCATTGAAATCTTAGAAGCAGCAGGTTATGATTACGTCATTATTGACAATGAGCATTCCTGTGCTACCTACGAACAGACCTTAACGATGCTCCGCACCGCTGACAGTGTCGGACTTCCTGCAATGATTCGCATTCCCGAAATTGATGAGGATAAAATCAAAAAAGCTCTGGACATGGGATTCTCAGCAATCCGGATCCCCACTGTTTCGACGGCCAGGCAGGCAAGACAGATCATTAAATATGCAAAATTCCCTCCCATTGGCGAACGGGGTTCCTGCCCGTTTGTAAGAGCCAATTCTTATGGAGCAGGCGGCGGAAAGGAGTATTATTCCAAAGCCAATCAGGAATTGGTGATTGCTGTCAATATTGAGGGAGTGGATGGCGTCAGAAACATGGAGGAAATCATTGCACTCGATGGCATTGACATTATCAATATTGGCAGAGTGGATTTATCTGTTTCTCTGGGCGTTCCGGGACAGACATTTCATCCGTTGGTTGAAAAAGCGATTCATGATGTATCAGATCTGTGCATAAAATACGGCAAATGCTCCGGCATATACATTGAACATCCCCAACAGGCTGCAGATTACAAAAACTGCGCCGGTATCACGCATTTTTTAACAAAAACCCCGGAATCTATCCTGTTAGAGGGATATCGTTCTTTTCATGAGGGTATCATGAATTCCCTATAATATTCCAAAAGCCCCTGCCGGACCAGACGCTTTCTATCTGGCCGCAGGGGCTTTTATGAGTATCCTATATCCTATTATTTGGTGATCGCCTTGAAAGCTGCTGCCTGAGCAGTCATGCCTCTCTCAGATGCAAGTCTTTCAATGGAAGATGCCCCAAAAAATCCGTCGATTTCCGGAACATGCTTGATTATATATGACGCATCCTCCGGATCGGCAATCGGGCCTCCATGGCAGATAACCATGATATCGGGATTCACTTCGCGGCCTGCTTCAATGATTTTGCGGATTCTTTCGCAGCATTCTTCAAGTGTGAGGGCAGTCTCCGCACCAATACTGCCCTTTGTTGTCAGCCCCATATGGGCAACGAGGATATCCGCTCCAGCCTCAGCCATTGCTCTGGCCTGCTCAGGATCAAACACGTATGGGCATGTCAGCATATCGAGTTTATGCGCCTCACGGATCATTTCAACCTCCAGTCCATATCCCATACCTGTCTCTTCCAGATTCGCACGGAACGTACCATCAATGAGACCGACCGTCGGAAAGTTCTGCACGCCATTGAATCCCTGGTCTTTCAGCTCTTTTAAGAACAGATCCATGACACGGAACGGATCCGTTCCGCACACTCCGGCAAGTACCGGTGTATTTCTGACCACTGGAAGAACCTCCGCCCCCATCTCCTGAACAATCTTATTTGCGTCGCCATACGCAAGCAGTCCTGACAGAGAACCTCTGCCCGCCATGCGAAAGCGTCCGGAATTATAGATAATGAGCATATCTACGCCTGCCTTCTCAGAACACTTGGCGGTAATGCCGGTGCCTGCGCCAACACCCACAAGGATCCTTCCTTCTGTAACCTCCCTCTTGAACATCTCCATAATCTCGTTTCTTGTCATTCGATTCATAAAGCAAATCCTCCTCTGTATATTTTTTAATTTTCCATCAGATCTATCAATTTCTGTGCAGCAGCAACCGCAAACGCAGGGTCATTGATGTGGTTCTCCATTTCCATGATCTCAACAGTCGCATTGTTTACGCCATTTTTCAAAGTTTCAAACAGCGCCCTGTCTTCTTCCGGTCCATAGAACGGCTGACCCTCCCCGTCAATGGCAGACACCCCTTTTAGCGGAAGAATCAAAGCCGTCTTTCCGGCTACCATATTTAATTTTTCGGCCAGTCTGTCTGCAATCTGAATATTTTCCTCGACTGTTGTACGCATCAATGTGACAGACGGGTTGTGTTTATAAAGATTTCTCCCCAAAAATTCTTTCGGGACTGTTTCGTACGGGCCAAAATTTACCATATCAAGGGCTCCTGTCGATACCACCTGCGGAACCCCGTTCTTTGCCGCAGCTTCACATCTGTCCGGCCCGGCTGCTAATACACCGCCAACCACTTCATCACACCATTCCGTGGTCGTCATATCCAGGATCCCTTTGAAAAACCCTGCCGATGCAAGAGCCTCCATCGTTTTTCCGCCGACTCCCGTTGCATGAAAAACAATCACCTCGTATCCTCTCTTTTCCAGATATTCTTTCGCACAGGTTACGCATGGTGTTGTAACGCCGAACATGGTCGCCGCGACCAACGGCTTCTCCTCATGCTGTTCTTCCTTAAGCTCCTCTCTCAGTTTTATCATACCCGCAACTGCCAGAACCGCATTTCTAAAGATCGCTTTTGAAATAGAATTCAGCCCTGCCACATCCACAATTGACGGCATCATAATAATATCGCTGGTTCCCACATACTGCTCCACATTGCCGGATGCCATTGTGGATACCATAACCTTCGGAACGCCGATCGGAAGCGCACGCATCGCCGGCGTAACCATCGCGGTTCCGCCGGAACCGCCGAAAGACAAAATCCCGTCAAACTTCCCTTCCGCGTAAAGCCGCGGCACAAGCTTCTCCATGCCCCTGGATAATACTTCTGTCGCAAGAGCACGGTCATGCTTTTCGGCAATCACATTTATGTCATACCCACATGCTTTCGCAATCTCCTGATTACTTATATCAGGTGCAAACATTGGCGCAAACACTCCTGTATGAATCAAAAAAGTTTTTAATCCAAGTTCTTCCACCAGTTTTTTTACATACAGGTACTCCTGTCCTTTTGTATCAAAAGTACCCGCAATCGCAATTGTTCCCATTATCAATTCCTCTTTTCCCGTTGTCGAATATTGGCCAATATCCTCCCTTTGTTATCGCTGTACGTTATCTTTATATTTTTATTTTATTCTTTTCCCTCTTCCAAGTACATGCAGCCATGTTTGGTCTTCTTGAATCTATGTTCATTTTCTTCTTATTCAATATTGCAGGCTCCATATGTTACAGGATATGCAGGGAAATCCGGTCAAAAAAAGCCCGCCAAAAAAGGGGCTGTTGCAAAGCGAAAAACCAAAAAAAAAACAATGAAAACGCTTTTGGAATTATACAAACTATGGTATCGTTATATACAAATCGGAATTGAACAAAATCGCTGCGCGATGGCCTGCCAAGGCTGTGGCATAGCAATT
>CAJUDN010000055.1:17950-19556 GCA_910585355.1 uncultured Lachnospiraceae bacterium | reverse complement strand
AAATTGCTATGCCACAGCCTTGGCAGGCCATCGCGCAGCGATTTTGTTCAATTAGTTTTTGCAGAATTAAGTACATGGGATTTATCATCAAAAGAAATACGTCAGGTTTATAAATTGGCAAGCAAATTTTTAGATATAGATAAAAAATAAAGTTCCAGTTTGTCGGGAAGTTGTAACAAACATAAAATCGGAAGTTGCAAAGGAGAACTTTATGAAATCAGGCAATAGGAATGATGGCTGGTTAACCGGAAGACTATATTTCAATAGAGAAAATAAAAGAGTAATTATCAAGAGACCACGAAGTGGGTTTGGCTATACAATGAATTTTAGGAAATAAGTGGACATGGATACTTAATGCTATTGTTGTAATTATTGTAGTTGTATTAGTCAGCGTTCTCTAAGACAGCTCCAGGTTTATACCGCTAATTTGAAATCTGTTCCAAAAGTATGGACAGATAAACATTCATTACTGTTACGTTTAGAAACGTTGGAAATATGAAGGCGACGTAATGGGCTATATTACGTGAATTTGAGCCAGATATACCGCGAAGCAGGGCGTGCAGATGATGGGAATAATTTTCAGACACGCTTTCATGCGGAAATAAAGCAAAGGAGGATTTAAATATGCCATTTACTGAAATATGTATTTATCAGGTCAAGCCGCAAAAAGCAGAGGAATTTGAAGCGCTGATGCTTGAAGCCAAAAGTCTTTTGGAGAAACAGAAAGGATTACTCCTGCTTCGTTTTTCCAAAAGAGGGTATCACATAGACATGGAGCAAATCAAAGAAGGGCTTCCGCCTCTTAAAATTACCCGTATCGTAAAAAGCGTTAAGTATATGCTTTATTGGGAATTCGACACAAAAGAAAGTTACGGGGCGGCGCAAAAAAATCTTTACAACAGTTATTGGAAGTCTATCGAAAAGTGCTTAATCGTCCCGCATGACAAATATTTAGGAGAGAGTATGTTTTAATGGTTCCGGCATATAGTGGATTGAGTTATGATGAGTGTCCCGTTTATCTGGCTTCCATCGAAAACTATGCAGCCGGGCAGATATAATCGGCAAGGAAAGTATTCAACTGATTCAACTGATACCTGCAAATTTTATATCACAAATTCAAAAATGCACCCAAAGTTTTCAGCCTTGGGTGCATTATATCAAATTTCTGCCTGCCCGCACTGCCTCAGGCGGGCACTCATCCTTTCCATATTATACTGTCGGTATTTGCAGGCCGCAGATATAACCGGCAGCCGCGCCGCGAGAGAAGGTAAAAGGGCAGTCCTAAAACTGTACGATCTGTTTAATTTCCTGGGCCGGCTCCACAGACTCCGCATAGAGCACAGGACCCACCCCATCATAATCCTGCCAGAACTCATAGGCAATCTTTGCTCGTACCTTTACCCATTTTCCCGTCTCCAGGGACCTTGCCTCCCTGGCCTTGCAGATAAAGCCAAGAAACGTCATATCTGCCTCACAGCAGGTCATGGCCATGCGGCCGGGAACAAAATAATTTTTCGGAAACTCCGGGGATTTTAAAACCATGGCTGTGAATTCCACCACTTTATCCTCGTATCGATCCTCTTTATCAAGGGCGTCAATATACCAG
>CAJUDN010000055.1:7789-17940 GCA_910585355.1 uncultured Lachnospiraceae bacterium | reverse complement strand
ATAGCGCTGTGGTTTATCCATACAGTCAATATACCAGATTCCATAGGCGTCCGGAGAAATTTCAATCACATCGGCCTTCACATCATATGGCAGGTCCTCTTCCAGAACTTCCTGCTCGATTTCACCCTCTGCATCCTCAAAAATCATCTCCGCCTGAGGGTTCAGAGCCTTCAGTCCTCTGCGATATTTGAGAATATTCTCATCGCTTACGTCATCGCAGCGGTTCATGATGATTAACTCAGAGTTTCTCACCAAAAGCCCGAGAAGCGGCTTCATATTATTTAAATAAAGATCAAAGGTGGACCCGTCAATAATGGTGATCTGTTGGAACAGCTGCCAGTCTTCTGGCAGATGGAGCTGATCCTGAGGCCACATACCGTTCCATTCAATGAGAACGCGTTCCGGATCATAGAGGGCTTCCATTCGTCCAAAGAAATCTTCGTCCATCTCCGAAGCATCATCCACCGTAATTACCTTGGTGTGGGTCCTCTTTAACAGCTCCTTATCATATTCCGTATCCCCTTCCTCACAGAGAATCAGGACTGTGGTTCCATCGGACTGGAAATATTCCTGCTGTAAAGTATAGGAAATAAACTGCGTTTTTCCTGCCTCGAGAAAGCCGTTAATTAGAAATACCGGCATTCTGTCTTCCTTATTACCGTTCATATTTTCTCCTGACTATTTTCCAAACACTTCTCTCAGCTCGTCTTCCTTCAGGTTAGAGCCGATTACACACACTTTTCCTGTATAAATCGGAGAACCGGTACGGATCTCCGTCTCCTCCGGCACCAGATCAAAATAATGCCAGACTCCGTTTTCATCGGGCAGCATTCCCTTAGCACGGAGCACCACGCCGTATTTTTCGCTGTGAGCCAGATCCTTAAGAACCGCTTCCAGCTTCTCCAGACTGATGGTGCGGCTGGTTTCAAGCCCCCAGCTTGTAAACACTTCATCAGCATCATGACCATGGTGATGATGGTGCTCATGGCCGCATCCGCATTCCTCGTCATGGTCATGATGATGGTGGTGCTCATGGCCGCATCCGCATTCCTCGTCATGATCGTGATGATGGTGATGCTCATGGCCGCATCCGCATTCCTCGTCATGATCGTGATGATGGTGGTGCTCATGGCCGCATCCGCATTCCTCATCATGATCGTGATGGTGATGATGGCCGTGTTTTACTTCCTCTAAAAGCTCTGCCGCCATATCATCTGCCGGCTTTTCAATAATTTCCAGAAGCTGGACTCCCGTAAGTTTGCTGATAGGCGTTGTGATGATGGCTGCTTTGGGATTCTTTTCACGAATCAGCTCTACACTGGCAGCTACCTTATCCGCGTCCGCCACATCCGTTCTGCTCAAAACAATAGTCCCAGCGCTTTCGATCTGATTATTGAAAAATTCGCCGAAATTCTTCATATACATTTTGCACTTCTGTGCATCCACAACGGTCACAGAACCGTTTAAAGCCACATCAATTTCTCCCGCCACATCGCAGACAGCCTTCATTACATCGGAAAGCTTTCCCACACCGGACGGCTCAATGATGACACGGTCCGGGGCGTACTTGGAAAGCACCTCAGACAAAGAACGTCCAAAATCTCCCACCAGAGAGCAGCAGATACAGCCAGAATTCATCTCGCGGATCTCAATGCCGGAATCCTGTAAAAAACCACCGTCGATGCCAATCTCTCCAAACTCATTCTCAATGAGAACCACCTTTTCTCCCGCAATGGCCTCTTCCAGCAATTTTTTTATGAATGTTGTTTTTCCAGCTCCTAAAAATCCAGAAATAATATCGATTTTTGTCATTCCTAATTCCTTCTTTCTATATATAGTGCAAAAAACCTTTTGATCCCAATATCTGTTACTAACTTTATCACAATTTTTTCCAATGTCAACCGCCGTCCACAAATTTAATAAAGCATCTAATAAAACCTGTAACAGTTCAGATAACCATGGAACGGCTGCGACATACGGCCATTTAGAATCGTCAAGGCAATGGGCCGTATGCCCGGGCGAGGTGAACGCGAAGGCCCGTCTGAACTGTTGCCAAGGCCTGCATAACCATTCATCCCTGCGGAGATTTCATACGGACTGTTAATGCAGAGCAAACCTCCTATCTGCAGCGGACGGTCCGCACTATGGTAAACAGCAGGAAAGCCGTCATATTCACAACCACCACGCTGGCTCCCGCCGGAATGGAATACGCATAAGACAATACCAGTCCCGCGAAAAAACAGACCACCGACACACATCCGGAAGAAACCGCCACTCCCGAAAAACTCTTAAACACCCGCATCGAAGTTAACGAAGGAAAAATCACCAGGCTGGAAATCAACATGGCTCCCATCATCCGCATTCCCAAAACGATGGTTACAGCCGTAAGCACCGCAATCATCATGCTGTACGCAGAAACATTGACTCCTGTTGCTCTGGCAAAACTCTCATCAAAAGTCACTGCAAACACCTTATTATAACAAAGAGCGAACATTCCTAAGACCACAGCCGACAGCGCGGCGCTTAAAGTCACATCCACCTTGCTCATGGCCAGAATACTGCCGAACATATAACTGCTCACATCGGTGGTCATTCCCGTGGTCAGTGAAGTAACGATGATTCCCACCGCCAGGGACCCCGCCGATATCATGGCAATGGCCGCATCGCTCTTAATCTTACCGTTTTCTGTAATCCGAAGCAGCAAAACGGCCGCCAGAACCACCACAGGAATGGATACCAGAAGGGGCGCCCATCCAAAGGCAATGGCCGCAGAAAGAGCGCCGAAGGAAACATGGGACAAACCGTCCCCGATCATGGAATACCGCTTTAAAACAAGACTGACCCCCAGCAGGGAGGCGCACAAGGATATGAAAAGCCCACCGATCAGCGCCCGGACAATAAAAGGATAAGAAAGCATCTCTCTTAGCAGCTCCATCCGTTTGAACCCCCTAAAAATTCTTTTCCAAAGGCTGTCTTTTTGTATTCTTCCGCCGGACCGTAGAACTGAACGGTCTGCTTTAAATGCAGAATCTTATTGGCCTGAACTACGATATTCTGGATATCATGGGATACCATCAGCACAGCCACGTTTTCCTCCCTGTTTAAATGGCGGATCACCTGGTAAAAATCCTGGGCGGTGGACGGGTCAAGGCCCGTAATGGGTTCATCCAAAATCAAAAGCTTATCAGTGGCGCAAAGGGCCCTGGCAATCAGTGTCCTCTGTTTTTGTCCGCCAGAAAGGTCCCGGTAGCAGCTTTTCTTTAAGTCCATGATCCCAAGGCGTTCCATATTCATATCCGCCTTTTCCTTTTCTGCCCCAGAGTAAAAGGGCCGGTTCCCCCGTTTTCCAAGGCAGCCGGAAATTACCACTTCCCGGACCGTGGCCGGGAAATCTTTCTGGGCCGGGGTCTGCTGAGGCAGATACCCGATGCCGGATTTTTTCAGGTCCCCGGACAAGGTAAGGAGCCCTCCCGTGGGCTTTAAGAGCCCCAAAAGTCCCTTCATAAGCGTACTTTTCCCAGAACCGTTTTCCCCCACAATGCAGAGATAATCACCTTCATTGATCTCCATGGAAACATTCTTAACCACATCATAATTTTCGTATCCGAAATCCACATGCTCACATTTTAATAACGGCTGATTCATTTGCACAGTCCCTCTCGCAGATTTTTCACATTTTGTTCCATCAGATCAAGGTAGGTCGCGCCATCCTCAAATTCCCTCCTGGTTACATTGTGGCAGGAATGAAATAAGAGCGGCTGCGCTCCTGTTTCCTCCGATATAATCTCCGCTACCCGGCGGCTCGATAGTTCCAGATAATATATCGCTGGAAGACGTTCTTCCCGTACTTTATCAATCAGATACGCGATGGTTTTTGCGCTGGGTTCCGTGTCAGAGGAACAGCCGGAAAATGCCGCCCGGTACCGAAGGTCATAGGCATCGGCGAAATACCGCAGTGGAAATTTATCTCCCATGATTATAATATCATGAATCGCTTCCGCCCGCACTGCCCTGAATTCTCCGTCCAGAGCTTTTAGTTTTTTTAAGTATTCTGATGCGGACGTCTCATAGGCGGCGCTGTTCTGGGGATCCGCCTCTTTTAAAGTATCCCGGATTACTTCCACCATTGTTACAGCGTTTACCGGAGACGTCCAGATATGCTCATCGTATTCAATCTCATATTGGCTTTCCTCTTCAAATGCAGGGCCGTGATCGTCACGGCTCTCCTCCCCGGCGTCTTCCATGCCTTCCACCACTTCTTCCGCCACCACATCTGCATGATCCATCATGAAAACCACGTCCATATCTTCTGTATCCAGGGAGTCCAGCACCTGCTTTAACCACAGCTCCATGGAGCCGCCGTTGGCAATCAGCACATCGGCATCCTGTATGAGACGGATGTCCTTTGGCGTTGGCTCAAAGGAATGGCTGTCCATGCCGGCCGGAATCACCAGAAAAAGGTTCACATGGTCTCCTGCCACCTGTCGCACAAAATCATAGTATGGAAACAGAGTAGTCACCACCGTAATCCGGGCCGCACATTTTTTCTCTTTGTCCCATTCCTCCGGCTTTTCGGCTTTGTCTTCGCTGCATCCCGTAAGGACATATAAAAGAAACATCGCTGCAAAGATCAGCCATGCTTCCCACCGTCCATTCTGTTTTCTGCCTGATGCGTTCAAACGATTTCCTCGTCTTTCTTTTATCCTTTTCTATCACAAAGGATTCCCTGATTTTTCTCAAGTATTCCTATCATATCCTCCGGCGTCTCAATTAAATAATCCGGCAAAAATTTCTGAAGCTCTTCCCTTCCCCGGAATCCCCATAAAACGCCTATGGTAGTCATTTTGGCGTTTTTTCCCGTCTGCATATCCGTATTGGTGTCCCCAAAATACAGGCACTCCTCCGGCTTTGCGTCCAGGCTGCTCGCGGCCGTGAGCGCTCCGGTGGGATCCGGCTTCTTTGGAATCCCCTCCTTCTCCCCGATCACCGCATCGAAAAACCCCTTCCCGAACACGGACTCCACCGTATTGACGGCCTGTGCATGGGGCTTATTGGATACCACCGCAAGCTTCATTCCCCGCTTTCTCAAATAGGAAAGAAGCACAGGGATTCCCTCATAGGCATGCAGATTATAAAGGCAGTTTTCCGCGAATATTTCCATATAAACAGGAAGAATCTCCTCATAATGAACCAGCCCGGCATCGCCGCCTGCAAGCAGGGACCGGCGCATCTGCATTTTATATCCGTCGCCCACAATACGCATCATCTGTTCTTCTGTCAGCGGCCCCAGCTGAAACTGCTTCAGGGCCAGATTGGTACAGTACGTCAATGCATGAATGGAATTTACCAGCGTTCCATCCAGATCAAAAACAGCGCATTTATAATCCATTGCAATCTCCATTCCGGCGCAGCTGTCTCTTTTCTGCGCCCTGCTTCCTGTGTTTTATGCCGTTCAGCGAACGTCGAACGTCCGCCGCTTAAAGCATGCATTACGGGATGTCCCCCATTTTATCATAATCTATTCCCCTTTACAAGAAAGAATTCCTTTCCCCTCACGCTTTCCCTCATGCCCCGTTATCGTTCACCCGATGCTTCTTGTCCACCTCCAACGGGCAAGAAGATGCCCCTCCCGTGAACAAAAATCATGTTCCCGTTTTTTCGCAAAGTTCGTTATTTTATTATCAATCTTTCCGATTCCGCTTGCTTTTTACAGACACCTGTGGCAGAATACGGTAACTAACAAGCTTGTTACATATTTAACACATTCCAGGAGGGAAAGACGTATGAAAGAATTTTTAGAAAGAAAGCAAGTCCGTTTCTCTGTCCAGACCTATTTCATTGATGCTCTGGGAGCCATGGCTTTCGGCCTGTTTGCCTCCCTTTTAATCGGAACAATTTTTTCCACTCTCGGCGATAAAACACAGATTGCCATTTTCTCCACGATCGCAGCCTATGCAAAAAGCGCCACCGGCGCAGCCCTCGGCGTTTCCATCGCCTATGCCCTAAAAGCTCCCCAGCTTGTCCTGTTCTCCGCCGCCACCGTCGGAATCGCGGGAAATGAACTTGGCGGCCCCGTGGGCGCCCTGGTTGCCACTATTGTGGCCACGGAACTCGGTAAAATCGTTTCCAAAGAAACCCGTGTGGATATTCTTGTTACACCAGGCGTTACTATCATTTCCGGCGTCCTGATCGCTCAGTTTGCAGGGCCCGGCGTTTCCCGGTTTATGACCCTCTTTGGAAACATGGTAAAAACAGCCACAGAGATGCAGCCCTTCTTCATGGGAATTCTGGTTTCCGCTCTCATAGGAATCGCCCTGACTTTGCCCATCAGCAGCGCAGCCATCTGCATCATGTTAAGCCTTGACGGAATCGCAGGAGGAGCGGCCACGGCCGGCTGCTGCGCCCAGATGATTGGCTTTGCCGTTTTAAGCTTCCGTGAAAACGGCTGGGGCGGACTTTTAGCCCAGGGCCTTGGAACCTCCATGCTTCAGATGGGCAACATCGTAAGGAACCCGAAGATCTGGATTGCTCCCACGCTGGCTTCCATGGTGACCGGGCCCGTCTCCACTCTGGTATTCCGTCTGGAAAATATCCCTGCCGGCTCCGGAATGGGAACCTGCGGCCTGGTGGGCCCCATCGGCATCTATACGGCCATGCCTGAGGGAGGTCTTAACATGTGGCTTGGCATTCTCCTTGTATGCTTTCTTCTTCCCGCCGTTCTTACTCTGGCCTTTGGCTCCGTTTTAAGAAGAGCTGGCTGGATTAAGGAGGGGGATTTAAAGCTGGACTTATAGAATAATGGCAGACGGCCTCTTCGCTGTTCCCAGCAGGAACTTTATCGCAAGTTCATCCTTGCATCTTCTTGCCTGCGTACCGCAGACAAGAAGCACGCGGCGTCCGCCTTATCATGTTTTTTCGACGAATTCATTGACTATATGCGCTTAAAGTATTAAGATTAAATCATGGGTGATTTTCCCAAAAAATTCAGGAGGTAACATAAAATGAAAAAAGTATTTTCTGCAGCCATGGCCGCCGCCCTCTCCATGGGTATGATTTTCAACTCCCTGGCTGCAACGAAGCTTCCGGCCCCTGTCAATGTCCAATGGAGCCCGGATCAGGAAGCGCTTCCCCAGTGGTCGCGCGTGGAAGGCGCTGCCGGAGAATATCAGGTGGAAGGATACATGGGGAACGATCGTTTTTATAACGTACACCATACTTTCCCGATTACTAATATGGATGAAACTCTGTCCGCAGGCGGATTCCTGAACAACCTGGAAAGATCTGGTATCTACAACTTCCGTGTTAAGGCCTTAGGCGACGGAAATAACACAGAGGACAGCGATTGGTCCGATTTCTCTGAAAACTGGTCCTTTACAAAAGCCGATATCACATTCGGCGTCCCCTCCAATCTTCACTGGGACGGCACTACCATATGTTGGGATGCGCCGGAAATTCCCACAGAATACCAGGATTATTTTTACGGATATGAGGTAAGCGTTTATGCGGACGGTGAATTGTATGTGACACACGATGCCGTAAGGGAAACTTCTTACGACCAGGCCAAGTGGATGGACCGCGAAGGTGTCGAGGAGTATACGTTCGCCTTGCGGATGATCAGCAACACTCCGTCCAAGATTTTCCATGGTGAACAAGTAAAATGCACGGAAGCCTTCCATGTTGGGAATGTAAACACCGATATTTCCGGAAAACTGGACGGAATTATGAATGGCGGCGACGATGCGATTATAAGCGCTCCCGACACCTTAAGCGCAGACATCAAAAATCTCCAGGTGTCCATGCAGTCTGACGAAGCTGTTCTTCAGCAGGTGAAAGAGCTTGAAGAGGCTTACGCCAGCCAAAAAAACATTGGGCTTGAGATTAACGCCGCAGACGATGTGGAAATTGACTCCAATAGCGTAAGCATTGTAGGGGCCGTACTGAATGCAGCCGGAGAAAATAATGTTGTCTTCAATATTTCCAAACCGGCAAAGGATTCTGTGGTTGACGAAACAGCTTACAAAAACTGCGTTCAGTTCGATTTCAAGCTTAAAAATGCCGTAGGCACCTTAAAGGTCCCGGTAAGAATCACCGTTCCGATTCCTGAGACCATCAATCCCAGATTCTTCCGCATCCTTCACGACCACGGAGACGGAAAGCCTGTGGAGATTGATCCCCTCACCGTTAAGATTGACGATACCGTGACGCCGGCTCTGGCTTCCTTCACGGTAACCAGCTTCAGCACCTTTATCTTTGCGGAGGCAGGCGCAGACTTTGAAAAAATTGCCACACCGTCCAATGCCGAAGAATTTTTGGATCTTGCCAAATCCCTTCCGGATTCCGTAGATGGTCTGTCGGAAGATGAAGTGGAAGATATAAAGGCAGCCCTTGGGAAGCTGATGGCCGCCCTTAAGGACAAAACGATCAATACCTCCATCAAGAACAAATTCCTGGAGTCTGAAAAGAAGGAAGGTTTCCTGAAGAATATGTCTTCCTTACTTGACAGTCTGGGCGGCTCTGATATTTCCATTACGAAAGATAGTGGAATCGACGAAATCCTGTACGTTTCCGTTGCATCCGGCTTTTTCGGAGCAGAACAGGCGCCGTCGTCCATACATTTTAATTATGCTGCCACCTCCAGCAATGCCAGGGAAAAATTAGTCTTTAATATTTCCATGACAGTAGACGGCGAGGAAACCACAGAATTAATCAGCCCGCTGAAATTCTATCTTGAAGTGCCGGACGGCTATACTTACAATAAGAATGATAAAATTACGGTTTCTGACGGAAAAGCGAAAGCGGCTTCCGGAGGAAAAGTAAAATTATCCTATGATGAGGCCCGTGACTGCCTGGTAGTATTCACCACCCAGCTTGGAACCTTCAAAATCACCGGAAGCAGTTCCGGAGGCTCCTCCTCTGTTTCTTCCGGAGGAAACAGCAAAACCACATCCACTCCGCACCTTCCGCCCAGATCTCCGGCAGGCGGCAGATGGGAAAAGGATGGAAATCATTACAGATACTATTACAGCGACGGAATGCTGGCTTCCAACTGCTGGCTTGAGATCACATGGAACAACACCACCCACTGGTATCACTTCAATGCCTCCGGTATCATGGATACAGGCTGGCTTAAAGACAACTTCGGCAACTGGTACTATTTAAATGTATCCGCCGATAAGGTATACGGCAGCATGGTGACAGGCTGGAATCTCATTGACGGCAACTGGTATTACTTCAATGAAAAGAGTGACGGCTTCAAGGGAACTCTGCTCACAGACATTATTACACCGGACGGCTATAAGGTAAACGCTGACGGCGTCTGGGTTCAGTAAGCAAAAAGGACCCTGCTTTGCAGGGTTCTCCGCCTGCGGCATCTTCCTTTTTGCGGCAGCGCGGTCCCGAATGGAACGTTTTTTATGCAATAGGACGTGCTTTCCTATTGCACAAAAAGAGGCATCGCCATGGCGATGCCTCTTTTTCCTTGTCTTCTGTTCTTATTCATACCGTAACGCATCAATGGGATCCGCCTTGGCTGCTTTGGAAGCCGGGTAAATTCCAAAGAAAATACCCACAATGGCGGAAAAGGATACGGCCATTACAATGACTCCCAGCTTAATAATCACGGGAAGCCCCAGAGCTGCCCCGCCTATGGAAACGATGGAAACAGCCAGAATCACGCCGATAATCCCGCCAAAAGCTGACAAAATAGCTGATTCTGTTAAAAACTGTACCAATACATCCATGGTTCTGGCGCCCAGAGCCTTCCGGATTCCAATTTCCCTTGTCCGCTCTGTCACGGACACCAGCATGATATTCATAATTCCGATACCGCCGACTAAAAGGGAGATGGCGGCAATGCCTCCCACCGCCATGGAAAGCGCGCCCATGACGCTGTCCACGCTTCCCATCTGCTCAACCGCTGTCTGTGTAAAGAAGTCTCCCGGATTCCTTCCCTTCATCTTCGCAATGTAAGCCACCAGGCGGTTCATGAAGTCCGTCATATCCACACCATCCGCAGCAAACAAATGACAGTAATAGAAATAGTCATTGGGCCATGTAAGAATCGTATAAGGAAGGAACGCAGAGCCAGTATCGCTGTTTCCTCCCATCATCAGAGCCTGAAACGCGTTCATCTCCTTTTTATATACGCCCAC
>CAJUDN010000055.1:0-7779 GCA_910585355.1 uncultured Lachnospiraceae bacterium | reverse complement strand
TTTCCCTACACGACGCTCTTCCGATCTATATACGCCCACGACCGTATACTCATCCGTACTCCCGTAAATGGTGGTCCGAAGGGTCTTGCCAACGGCATTTTCCGTTCCGAACAGATTCTTGGCGCTTTTTGCCTCCATGACCAGACATTTCTTTCTTCCCAGAATGTCTCCTTCGTTGAGATACCGCCCATACAGCATGGTCACGGGCTGCACCTCCTGGTAATTCCAGTCAATTCCCTGGAAATTAAATTTCATCTTTGTCCGCCCTGCCTGCACATCGCTGGAAACAGACGCGTCACTGTCCATATAGGCAATCTCATCCCCGAACACATCCCGAATCCGTTCCAGATCATCCAGCATAAAATAGTCGCTCATCCTTACATCATCAACCCAGTAGCCGATGGAAACGTAAGCCTGGGTAATCCCCACATCCTTATAAAGATCGGAAAACAGCCCCCGCATGGTATCGCCGATGGATACAATAGAAATTACAGAACCGATTCCGATAATGATACCCAGCATGGTGAGGAAGGAACGCATTTTATTGGCCCGGATAGCATGGAACGCCATGGCCATATTCTCTATCAGCATACGCCCGCCTCCTTTTCTTTGGCGTGACTCAAAGTCCTTGCCTTATTCTTGTAAAGTCCTTTTGTATGTACAACGCCGCTTCCCGGCGTGGGATTCTCATTTTTTTCATCGCTTATGATCTGTCCGTCGGAAAAGCGGATGATCCGGTCTGTGAACGCGGCGATATTCTCCTCATGGGTTACGACCACAACCGTAGCTCCGGCCTTATGGAGCTCAGAAAAGATCTCCATGATTTCGATGGAAGCCGCCGTATCCAGGTTTCCCGTCGGCTCATCCGCAAGAATTAACGGCGGCTCATTGGCCAGCGCCCTGGCTATGGCCACACGCTGCCTCTGGCCTCCGGAAAGCTCATTGGGCATATGAAACGCCCTGGCGCCTAATCCCACGCACTCTAAAAGTTCCCTGGCCCGCTCCGTTCTCTTTTTCCTCGAAAGCCTCGCATAGGTCATGGGAAGCTCCACGTTTTTAAGGGCCGAGGTCCTGGAAATCAGGTTAAAGGACTGAAAAACAAACCCTATTTTGAGGTTCCGGACTGCAGAAAGCTCGTTGGGACTTAAGTCGGCTGTGTCAATGCCGTCCAGATAATAGTGTCCCATGGTGGGGCGGTCCAGACAGCCCAATATATTCATCAGAGTCGATTTCCCGGAGCCGGAATGCCCCATGATCGCCACAAATTCCCCGCGCCGGATGGCCAGATTGATTTTTTTCAGCCCCATCACCTTGATAGCGCCCGTATCATAAATTTTTACCAGGTTATCCAGACGAATCAGTTCCTCGCTGACGCTCTCCGTCACGTAAGAAGAAAGCCTTGTTTTCCCAAATCCAAACATGTCTCATTCCCCCTTACTGTGCCATGGAGAGAACTTCCATGCCCTCTATGTACATTTCATTGGGGGACGCTACGATGGCTGTTGTTTCATCAATGACCTCCCCGTCCTTTGGAATAATCTCCGTTTCCACGTCTCCCTCCACTCCAAGGTCCACAGGGATCCAGTGGATCGTTCCATCCTTTACGGATGCCACGAAAAGGCCTCCATCCCGACTAAAAACGGAAGAAACCGGAACCGTCAGAGCGTTTTCCTTCTCTTCCAGAACGATCTGCGCTTTCGCCGTAATTCCGGCAATCAGCTTCGTATTATTCTCCAGGATCCGGATGGTGGTGGGAATCACACGCTCCGAAGAGCCGCCGCCCTTTTCCTCTCCAGTGGGAGAAATGGATATCACCTGTCCGCGGATGGTGGCCCCATCCAGAATATCCGCGGAAATCTCCGCTTCCTGTCCAACGGCCACCTTGCCGATGGAATACTCGCTGACCTTGATTTCCATTTCCAGTACATCCAGGTTTTCAATAATGAAAAGGGGCTCAGCATCCTCCATTTTATCGGCGAATCGTCCTACCTTCGTATTGACACGGACTACCGTGCCGTCAATGGGACTCTTAATCTGCGTATCTTCCAGCTGTTCATTGATTTTCTCATAGTCAAACCGCGCTTTTTCAATCTGGAGCCGATAAGAATCATCTGCCGCAGGCTTTCCGTCCCGAATGTTGAAAGAATCCTTCTGCCGCTTGGCATCGTTTAATGTATTCTGAGCCGCTTCCAGATCCACAAGAGGAACGTCTCCGCTGTCATAGAGGATTTTGGTTCTGTCATAATTGGCCTGAGCGGTATTAAGCTCCTGGACCGCCTTTGCGTATCCGTTTCTGGCTTCCTTGTCCTGCTGGGCGCAGGTGCTTACCGCCAGATCATAATTGTTCTTCGCGACGGCCACCTCTTTTTTCAAGTCTGTATCGTCCAGAACAGCCAGAACCTGCCCCTTTGTAACCTTGTCGCCCTCCTTCACCGGAATTTCCAGCACCTCTGCATGGATATTGGAAACCACATCCACACTGTCGGTTCCGGAAACCGGGCCGCTTACGGAAAGACGGTTCTGGATTTCTTTCGATACCGGATTCACCGTACCCACATACGGCATCTGAGGGCCCTTATTTCCACGCAGCTTATATCCTATGCCTATGACGGCCACAAGGACTACCGCGGCTATGATGATCTTCTTTTTCTTTCTGCTCTTCTTTTTACCTTTATGCTCCCCACTGCTGCTCATCAGGCGTTCCAGTTCCTTGTCAAATTCTTCCGGCTGAATCTTTTTTTCTTCACTGCTCATGCTACACTCTCCTTCTGTCATACTCGATGCCGTCTTTTTCCACAGCCTCTCTGGCTATTTACTGCTTTTGCCGCAATTTTGCCATATTTTCTTTTGTAACGGATTCAGTATAGCATGAAAACCTTTCCATACATGAAACATTTCCTTCCAGTTTCCTTCCAAATTTCTTACAAAATCTTTATATTTCCACTTATCTTTTCATGGTCTATAACAAATCCCTCCGTCCTAATAGACGCCGAAAGAATTTCTTCTCCGGGTTCCCACTGGGGCTGTCGCGAAAATCAGTAATTCAACTATATATCCAATATCTGAAAGTATTGAAACGATACATTACAGGAATCTTCTGTTTTGCGGCAGCTCCGAAAACTGCATATGCCCATTTAAAATTGCATGCGGCAATGGGACATATGCTCTGGCCCCATTGCTTTTCCTTCTATCCTTTTGTATAATAGAAATATATATTCTGATAAAACATGGAGGGAATTTTATGCAGATCAACCAGGAAAGAGTTTTATCCAGACTCATGGAAATCATTCAGATCGACAGCGTTTCCTATAAGGAAGGGCCCATGACCGACTATCTCCAGAACTATTTTGAAAAGCTGGGATATGAGGTATACCGCGATGAAGCCGGAAAAGCTATCGGCGGCGATCATGCAGGAAACCTGCTGATTCATATTCCGGGAACCTTAAGCGGCGAAGCCATCTGTTTAAACGCCCATCAGGACACGGTGGAACCGGGAACCGGAATCCGTCCCGTGTTTGAAAACGGGATTTTAAAAAGCAGCGGCGACACCATTCTGGCCGCTGATGACAAGTCCGGAATCGTCATGACCATGGAACTTTTAGATATGTTGAAAGAAACCGGTACGCCACACAGGGATCTTTACCTTCTTTTTACCATCTGTGAAGAAAACGGTATGTACGGAGCCAAAACCTTCGACTGCTCCAGACTGCCTGCCAAAAACATTTTCTCCCTGGATGGTGCCGGAAAAATCGGCCCGGTGATTACCTCCGGCGCCGGAAAGGATTCTCTGACCATCACCTTCCACGGAAAAACGGCCCATGGCGGCATTGAACCGGAAAAAGGCATCAACGCCATCGCTGTGGCTGCAGCTGCCATAAGCCGTGTTCCCTTCGGCCGCATCGACCCGGAAACTACCTCCAATATCGGCCGCATTGAAGGCGGCGGGGCCACCAATATCGTAACCGATACTGTGACCTTTACCTGCGAGGTCCGCTCCCACACCCAGAAACAAATTGATGATCAGGTTGCAAAAATCGTGAAAGCCTGCAACGATGCGGCTGCCGAATTTAAGGCTTCCGTCGACATTGATATTGACCATTTCTGTCCGCCCTGCAAACCGGACCCCAACTGTTTCTTAAGCCGCATTACTCTCCATGCCCTTGAAGCAGAAGGCTTCACCCCCGAATACGTAGTGACCAACGGTTCCGGCGATTCCAATATCTTCTCCGGAAAAGGGTTCCACTGCGCCGGAATCTCCACCGGAATGTTCGACGTACATACCACCGGAGAATATCTGGATATGAAAGTGTTTGAACAGGCCTTTGGCATTGTATGGCGCATCATGACAGATGAATTTGAATAATACGGTATATGGTACATGCTGACAGCCAGGCGGCCCTCCAAATCAGGAGAAGGCCGCCTGGTACATTGTTTCTTAAATACCTCTTCCCTTTACCTGTCAAACCTCTTTTCCAGAACCGCGATCCCCTGATATAACAGGGCCGACAGTATACAAAGAATCACGATAGCCGTCATCACCAGGTCCAGTTTAAAGAGGCGCGGGCACATACTGATACAATTTATAAACCCAGACATTCCTGCCTTTTTACAGCACAAGTCATTTTACGACAGTTCAGCCTTTCATTTTCCTGACCGCATATCGCGGACAGGAAGCAAACGGCGCCTGCCTTATGAAACATCATTTTACAACCAGTTATCCTCAATTTCCGCCTTCAAGGAACAAAACATCTCATAAAATTTTTCTTTTGCCAGATCTACGATCCCCAGCGCAACCTGATGATTGTAAGAATGGGAAACATTATTTCTCTCCTGCAGCGCTTTCAGCCACAACTCCTCGTCTTTGATCATGCCGGCAGCATACGCTGTTTTCAATATCATTTTCGGAGATCCCGTAGCCCCCTCTTCATAACCGTGCATTTCCAGCACTTCCCTCATCATCTTCCACGACTGCTCAAAGCATATCTCATAAAGACCCACTAATCCAGTTAAAATAACCGTATCATACGGCTTTTCATATTTATAAATTTCCTGCATATTTGACAAAGCCAGGCAGAAATTCTCATACTTTTTCATAGATTACTCTTCCCTCCCGGAAAATTGCTTTTCGCAATTCCTCCTGCATTTCCCGTTCCAAATCAACAAGATCGAACTTTAAAAGCGTTGAAGTCTCCTCATTCACGTCCAGGGCAAATCCCGCAAAGTTCCCGCCTGACACGGCCAGGTCGATATCGCTGGTCCTTTTAAAGTCGCCCCGGGCACGCGAACCAAATAATATTACCTTTTCTACCTGATTTTTCAGGGCCGTTCTTTGAATCTCCCCGATTACCTGTGGTTTAATTCCTGTCTCTCTCATCGCCTTATACTTCTATGCTTCCTTCCATTCTTTTCATTTTTTGCATAAATCTTTTCAACCGCTTTCTTTATCTCCGAGTTGATTTTTATCTGAAAAGTTGAATCCTTTGGTGCGATTGCCATATTTAAATTTTTAGACATCAGCCTGATCCTTTTCTTGATTATAACATAACCTTTTATCAAACATCAATACATTGTCATTACACAAGGTCCGTCTAAAGTGCACCTAGTACTACCTTATTCATCTACGCCTCCTCCTGGCAATTTCTTTATAATCACCCAGCGCCCATCTCTCCCTGACTTCCTGAATTCTATATACCCCGCCTTCCGAAGCTCATTCATACGGTTTTGGACCATATATGGACTCCTCCCCATCTTTTCCGCATATTGCTTCACGGTAAAAGAGGGATACTCCTTTATCCATTCCATAAGCTTTTGTCTGTCGAGGAATCTGCCTTTCTCGGTATCGGATGGGAATGGATAATTCAAAAACAGGGAAACCATCTTCTCATCCTCCTTCACTGCCTGCCCGGTCTCCCCAGACTCCCCCACCGGGATTCCAGGCATATGAAACGGATGAAACCGGAATTCCAGCTGCCATTCATGTACCACGATTTTATCAATATCATCCAGAAGCCTTTCTGCTGCGGCTCTCTCCAGTCCGCCATGTTCCAGTCTCTCCTTAATCTCCATCAGGCGGTTTTCCATATTTTTTTGCTGTACAGACGGAATCCGGCATTGTTCCTGTTCCTCCAGAGTCTTTTCCAGTTTTTCCTCCAGATCTTTATTTCTTTTCCCGTAATCCTCATCGGAAACAATCCCGTCCAGAAGCTTATCCAACAAAAGTTTCTTCTTCCTTTCCAGTTCCAAAACTTCTTTTTCAAGCGTTTCCATCCGGATTTCCCGAGGACTCTGTACCAAAACCTGCCCTAAAAGCCGGATAGTCGTCTCTATAATCCCGTCCTTTTCCTCCCTTTTCATCTGAAAATACATAGAGCTGCATTGCTTCAGCATACCAAAAACAATCTCTTCGTTTAAATGACTGTTATCGCATCCCCTTTCTCCATCAGGAAACAGAGCCTTTCTCCGGCTGTCTCTCCGTTTTTTGCCGTTTCTTCCATAATTGATATATCCGCTGCATTTCCACTCGTAAATCGTTTTTCCCGGCTCCGACTTTTTTCTTCTCCACGACCTGTAATAGGGCCTCCCACATACGCCGCAGATAAGTTTCCCGCTCAGGCTGTATTTTCCCGGGTTGCTTCCTTTTACGTTTTCTCTTACATATTCTTCGTTTTGGCGCCCCTTTTCCGCCCGCATCGATATTGCCCGGTTCGCCTGTTCCCATAATTCTTCCTCCACAATGGCCGGAACAAGGCTATCATCGTAAATCCATTCGCTCTCCGGATTTTTTATGGTCCTTTTGGTGGAGAAATCAAAGTGTTTCTTATTCATCACAAAAGTTCCTTTATAAAGCGGATTTCGTATCATGCGCCGTATGGTCGATGCATTCATAATCTTCCCGGCCGTGCTTACGATACCTTCCTTTTCCAGAACATTGGCGATCGTGCGGCTTCCATATCCGGCCGCACACAGCTTATAGATCCGCCGTATGACTTCCGCCTCTTTTTCATCAATCCGCACACTGCCGTCCGCTGCCTTTAAAAAACCATAGGCACGGTTTGTCAGCATAACCCTGCCGCCGCTCATCTGCCTGTGCCTGTGGGCGTTAGCAACCTTTTTGCTGAGTTCTCTGCTGTACTCTTCCGCCAGTATCGCTTTAATCCCCGTAAGCAGGGCGTCATCGGGAGAATAAAATTTTCTTTCCAGATAAAGGTACAGCTTTTTTCCCTGCGTCGACAGCCGGTCTACAAATAAATACCAGTCTTTCGTATTACGCATCAGCCGGTCCTGACTCTTAATCACGATAATATCAAATTTTGAAGTCAGCATATCGTCCAGAAGACGGCTGTATTGCTGCCGTCCTCTGGATGTCGTACCGCTTTTTGACTCCACATACTCGTCAACCATTGTCCAGCCGTTTTCTTTCACGCAGGTTCTTGCCTCCATCACCTGGTTTTTGAGAGCGTCGACCTGGCTTTCCTCCTCCGTGCTGCAGCGACAGTAGATAACCGCTAATGCCATGTTTTTCTCTCTTTTCTAAGGATTTCAAGGAAGAGGGCCTTTTCGTCCGGCGAAATTATCTCTGCTTCCGCCAAATAGGATGCAATATGATTGTAAATCTCAATCTGCTTTGTTATAGGTGCGGCCTTCCTTTTTTCGTCCAATTTTAAGCCTTTTTTTTAATATACGATGCCTGAAAGGCTTTCATTCCCGATTCCGCAGAGAAAAGGCTCTAGAGTGTGTCTGAAAATTAAAAAATGCACAAAACATATGTTTTGCCCCAAA